>PKZC01000365.1 GCA_003132905.1 Bryobacterales bacterium
CGACGACAAGGGCCGCATCATGGTCGCCATCTGTCACAACATGGACCTCGGCGATGCCTGGGAGCACTCCGATGAGGCGCAATACCCCGAGAAGTTTTCCGGACTTGCGTTTCGCATCGTCCTCAATTACATTACCTACGCGATGACCCACTAGGCATGAACCGCGCGCGCCTTTTCCAGTCCGCGAGCAGCTCCGAGGCCGATTTCTAGGACAGATGTTCGAGTTCTTTTTTAAATACCCCCGTCAGGTATATTCGCGCGGCCACTTCGCCCTCTTGGGCGCATGGCCAACGTGGATACTGGTGCTGCTGATCGTTGCCGCCGCCGTCGTCCTGGCTTGGCTGACTCGCTCTCGCATGGCGGAAGCCGCGCCGGTCATGCGCAGTTGGCGAGCCTGGTTCCTCTGGGGCTTGCAGACACTCCTGGCCGCGCTGGTGCTGGTGCTGCTGTGGCAGCCGGCGATCACCGTCTCCGAGTTGAAGCCGCAACAAAACATCATCGCCGTGCTGGTGGATGACTCTCGCAGCATGGGAATATCCGAGGATGGTTCCACGCGTCAGGCCCAAGCCATTACCGCTCTTCAGAACGGCGTCTTGGCCAGCCTGAATCAAGGCTTTCAAACGCGTCTCTATCGCGTCGACGATGTGCCCGCCCGCATCGACAACCTGAACGATCTGAAACCTACCGCGCCATCTACCCGCATCGGCGACAGCCTCAAGCAATTGAGCGAGGAAACTTCCGACCTGCCCATCGGCGCCGTAGTGCTGCTGAGCGATGGTGACGATAACACCGGCGGTATTAGCGCGGACGCCATCAATGCTCTACGCGCCCGACACATTCCCGTTCACACCGTGGGCTTCGGACGCGAACGCGCCGCTCACGATGTCGAACTCGACGATGCCGTGGTTGCTCCGCGAGCTCTGGCCGATTCGCGCATCGCCGCCAAAATCACTTTCCACCAGCGCGGATATGCCGCGGCGAAGATCAACTTGGCGGTGCGCGATGTCACCACCGGGCAACCGAAAGTGCTGGCTTCTCGCGCGGTCACGCTGGGTCCGGATGGCAACGTCCAAACCGAAACTTTAATGTTCGATATTGGCGGCGCGGGCGCCAGAACGCTTCAAATCGCCGCCATTCCACTTGCAGGCGAAGAAAACACCGCGAACAATACCTTGACGCGCGTGGTAAACGTCGGCTCCGATCCGCGCCGCATCCTCTACGTTGAGGGCGAACCGCGCTGGGAGTTCAAGTTCATCCGCGAAGCCGAAGAGGGCGACCGCATGGTTCACATCGCCTCGATGGTTCGCACCAGTGAAAACAAAATCTACCGCCAGGGTATTTCCGATCCCAAAGAGCTAGCCTCGGGCTTTCCCGCGCGCGCCGAGGATCTGTTTGCTTATCAGGGATTGATCATCGGCTCTGTGGAAGCTGGTTATTTCACTCCCGCGCAGCAGGAATTAATCCGCGAATTCGTGGATCGCCGCGGTGGCGGCCTGCTGCTTCTCGGAGGCCAGTTCTCGCTCGCCGATGGCGGATGGAACGCCTCGAATCTGACCGATCTTTTCCCCACCACTCTGCCCACGCAAGCAGGCACCTTTCATCGCGAGGCCGATCCCAGGAACGGTACCACCCATACAACAGCCGAACTGGCGCCCGCCGGCATGGATAGCATTATTACTCGCCTGCTTGACGATCCCGCCGCCAACGCCGCCAAGTGGAAGACGCTGCCTTACTTGATGGATTACGAAGATCCCGGCACTCCCAAGCCAGGCGCGGCCGTGCTCGCCAACATGATTACGCCCGAAGGCCGCAAGTTGCCGTTGCTGATTACCGAAAACTTCGGCCGTGGCAAGACCGCGATCATGGCAACCGGCGGCAGTTGGCGTTGGCAGATGAGTCTGCCGCTTGGCGACACCGCTCACGATTTGTTTTGGCAGCAACTCCTGCGCTGGGTGGTCTCCGATACCCCCGGTCACGTGACGGCTTCGGTCCCCGCTCAGATGTTGCTCGATAACGGCGCAGTCACTCTTACTGCCGACGTTCGGGATCAACAGTACAACCCCGCTCCCGACGCGAAAGTAGAAGCTCATATCCTCGGCCCCAGCGGCGTCAGCGCGCTGGTGGAAATGAGCCCGGTCCCCGATAATCCTGGACAATTTCAAGCGGCATGGTCCGCTCCCAAAACTGGCGCGTATCTTACCGAAGTCACCGCCCAACGCAACGCAACGGAATTAGGCCGCGATGTTTTAACCTTTCAGCGCATGGATGGAGTGGCGGAGAATTTCCACACCGAACAAAATCGTGACTTGCTGGAACGCCTGGCCACTCAAACCGGCGGTCAATATTGGAAGCCCGCCGACCTCGGCAAACTCGCTAGCGCCATTCCCTATTCCGAAGCCGGCGTCACCATGCGCGAAACCAAAGATCTGTGGGATCTTCCGCTGGTCTTCCTCGTCTTGCTGCTACTGCGTTTCTCCGAATGGTGGCTGCGCCGCAAGTGGGGAATCGTTTGAATGTCTGAAAGAGCCACACATCAAAGGACCGAGGCGATATCGGTCCTCTTAAAATTCTCTCCCTTAAACAAGAGAGGCTCGCCGCTCGTCTTGGTAAGCGCATAGGCGAAGCAGTCGCCGAAATTCAACCCCGCCGGGTGACGGCCTTTTCCGAAATCATGGAAGGCTTGGCGCGCGATATGCGCCTGCTCAACCGTGAAGGGCTCGACGACGATGCCTGCGCGGCGGAAAAACATGTCGCACTGGCGAGCGACCTCCGGTCCAGTCTGGCGCTCGATAACGATAGAAAGCTCCAGAAATGTTCCGCTACTGATGAGACAGCGATCAGCGCCGTGGATGAGCCGGGTATAGGAGTCGGCTTCAGGTTCCCCGAACAGAACCGCGATCACCGCGGAGGTGTCCAAAATCATTTTGGCAAGCCGTGTTCGTCGTAGAGGAGTTCGGCATGATCCAAATAGGGACGTTTGACGTGAGCTGCTGCTCGCTCGGCGATCGCGCGCAGTTCTTCAACGGAGGCCTTATTACGGCGGCGCTGAAGTCGCTCGTACCGTTCCCGCAGCGCTTCCGTGACGGCTCGAGTCATGGTTTCTCCGGTTTCCCGCGCAATTGCCTCGGCAAGCCTATGGGCGTCCGGATCCTTCACGTTGAGATTCACGGCTTTTCTTGCTTTCTTTACCACGGTCTGCCTTTCTTTACCTTACTCCCCCGTACCCATTGATTGCAAGGAGTTGCTGGTGCCATAGCAAGGTCCACTCCAAAAGCATGCAATAGCGTGAATACTCTGCTGCTGCATAAAGGCTGGACTCGGAGTGGGTTCAAGAAGGGCGATCAGGTTGCCAAGGAGCCAATTTTGGTTCTAGCTTTCGCGGATAACCTCCCAATAAAGTCGTCTCACTTGCGAGTCAGATCCAGCACCAGATCGTTGCACACATGTTCGTGAATCTACCACCTTCACAATGAAAGGCGCGCGCGACAAAGGCGCACGACGGCGATGCCGCAAAGTCGCTTATAATCGGAGTTCTTTCGGCATTGAATGGGACTCTTCGCCCCCTGGTTCCTCGTCGCTCTGGCCGGCCTCACGCTTCCGCTCTATCTGCATCTACTGAAGAAGCTCAAATCAACACCCAAGCCCGTAAGCTCCTTGATGTTTTACGAAGCGCGCACGCAGGCCTCCACACATCATCGCCGTCTCAAGTATCTCCTGCTGCTCTCGCTGCGCCTGCTGTGGCTCGTGCTCTTGATTCTCGCCTTCGCCAATCCATTCTTCAATCGCAACGCCACGGCTTTCGCCAGCAATCGGCTGGTGTTGCTAGTGGTGGACAATTCTTTCAGCATGCGCGCGGGAACTCGCTTGGCCGATGCCAAGGACGCCGCCATCAGCGTGCTGTCTGGAAAGGGAGCCGCACGCGCCCAAGTAGCCGCGTTTGGATCGCAACTGCGCTTCATGACGCAACCGATCGAAGATCAACCGGCCTTGCGTGTCGCTGTGCAGGCCATTCAGCCTGGCGATGGCCACGGCAATTTCGGCGAACTCGCGCGCGCCGTGCGTGCCCTGGCCGAATCCGTCCACACTCCCATCGAGCTTCACCTATTCAGCGACATGCAGCGTGGCCAATTGGCTGCCACTTTCTCCGACATGGCGCTGCCCCCGACCGTCCAACTAGTCACCCATGCCGTGATTACCAAACCCCAGCCTAACTGGACCGTCGAATCGGTGGATGCGCCCGGACAAGTCTGGGGCAAGGACGCCAAGCCCGTCCACGTACAAGCCGTGATTGCCGGCTACCTCACTCTAGCCGCGCAACGCAGCGTGTCGCTGGTAGTAAATGGCAAGACCATCGCCGCCAAAACCGTTTCAGTTCCCGCCAACGGACGCGCCACCGTCGATTTCCCCGCGCTCGAAGTCCCCTACGGCTTCAGCCGCTGCGAGGTCAAGATCGATTCCGCCGATGCGCTCCCGGCCGACGATCTCCGCCGCTTTGCCGTCCAGCGCTCCGATCCGCAGAAGGTGTTGCTGATTCATAATTACGGCGACAATCGTTCGCCCCTCTACGTCGGCGCCGCGCTCTCTTCGGCCGCACAATCGGCCTTCACTCTTGAGTCCATCAACGTTAACGAGGCCGCCGATCGCAAACCGTCCAATTACGCATTCATCGTTCTGTCCGATTTAAACGCGCTGCCTTCGCTGCTCGAGAATTCGCTCACTCAATATGTCCGCTCGGGCGGCAGCCTCCTCATCGCCGCTGGCACCTCCGCGGGCGGACGTTCGCAGATTCCCATTTTCGGCGCGCATATCATCGAAGCCCGCGACTACAACCGCATTCCCAATCGATACATGGCCGTTGGCTCCAGTGACTCGTCTTATCCCGCCGTCGCCAAAGCCAGTGGCTGGACAGGCGTGAAGTTTTTCTACGCGCTCAATGTCGATCCCGGCGCTGGTCCCGATGCCGCGCGTGTGATAGTTCGCTTGGCCGATCAGACGCCGCTGCTGCTCGAAAAGCGCATCGGGGAAGGCCGCGTGGTGCTGCTCACCTCCGGGCTCGACAACCTCACCAACGATTTCCCGCTGAATCCGGCTTTCGTTCCGTTCATCGAACAGACCGCGCGCTATCTCGCAGGCAGCGAACGTCAGGGGGGCGCGCGCCCCGTGGATGCTTTCCTCGAACTGCGCAATGCCAGGGAACAAGGCCAGAGCGTCGAGGTCACCGATCCCGACGGGAAGCGTCCGCTTACGCTCGGTCAGGCCGCCTCCGCGCAGTCGTTCCAACTCACCCAGGCCGGCTATTATCAGCTCCGCCTCGCCAATGGCCGCCAGGACGAAGTCGGCGTCAATCCCGATCCCAGGGAGTCGAACCTCGACGTGATCCCCGACGATGTTCTCGCGTTGTGGCGCGGCAGCAAGGGCAACCAATCTTCGCAAGTTGCGTCAGCGTCAGGCCCGGCAGCCCCCAGCAAAACGCCCGAAACCTTTTGGTGGTACGTCATGCTTCTGGTGCTCGCCGCTGCTCTGGCCGAATCAGCCGTCGCCTCCCACCACCTGGACACCGAGCGCGAAGAATGAATCTCTCTAAGAAGCATGATCCCTAAAACGTAAAAACCCTCCCACGCTGCCGCAGGAGGGTGCTTTTACGGACTAATTGGTTTGAGCAGATGAGACTAGCGGGTTAACCGAGTCTCGGGATGCTCCTGTTCATGAGGCTTTCGGTAGTCATGAAGAATGCTAGGATTATCTTCCCGCGTCTTCTGTCCTTGCTTCTGTTGGGTCTTCTGGTGCTGACCCTTCTGGTTCTGCTTATTTTTCGTGTTCATACGTGGAACACTCCTTTCAGTCAATAAATACCACAAACCAGAGCCCATGTCGCCCGGGGGAGCGCAGATAGCTATATCGACTGGGCCGGTTGTGAACAACGACTACATTCCTGGTGTTGAGGTGATCAGGCGCTAAAATGAATCTATGAAGATGTTTCGCCTCCCGACAGCAGAACAAGTGGCGCGGGCGGAAGATTGTCTGCTCCATCCGGCGCGCGGGAGCCGAATCGAAGCAGCCAAGAACTATGGCATAGATTTGACACTGCTCGTTGAGCAGTTGCGGCTAACGCCGTCCGAACGGGCGCGAAAACTCGAACTCACGTCAATGGCGCTGGAACAAGTGCGCGGAGCCGCGCGCCGCCGTTCCTAATGCAATTCGAGAAAGCGGTCCAAGCACTGTGCGATGCAAGCGTCGATTTCGTTGTAATCGGTGGCCTCGCAGCTACGCTCCACGGTAGCGCGCAAGTGACCTATCATTTGGACATTTGCTATTCCCGAGCCACCGCCAACCTGCGCCGGCTCATCCAAGCACTCGCTCCATTTCATCCAAGGCCGCGAGGACTTCCCGGCGGCCTTCCTTTCGTTTGGGATGAAGTGACCCTGCACAACGGAACGGTGTTCACCCTTCAGACTGACATCGGTGAAATCGATCTCCTGGCAGAGGTCACGGGTCTGGGAGCCTTTGCCGACGTGAAACAACACTCGATAACGGTGGAAGCATTCGAACGCCACATCGAGACGCTCGATCTCCCAGGACTTATCCGCTCAAAACGGGCACTATGCCGAGCGAAGGATTTAACCGCTCTTGCCGAACTCGAGAGCATCCTCGAAGCTGGCGAACCATAAGCTCTTGTCGATATCTGCTTTCTCGAAAAAGACGAAGTCGACCGTGCCGTCCTGCGGGAAGGCGATATCGCACAACCCGTTCCTAGAAACCAATAACCTTGGAGCAGTTTCTTCCCAAAACTCGCGCCGTCGATGGCGGCCTTCACAAGCGCCGGATCGCCCATCCTTCCGATTCCTTTTGCACGGCCTTGCCGAATTGCGAAGATGGCTAGACACAAATGGCCTCAAGTGCACAACGTCAGATTAAAGCAATGGACAATACATTCTTTTTCATTGTGTGAGAAAGGTGAGATGGCGGGGCTACTGTGCGGCATGCACAATGACTAGAGGTGATATTCTGGCAAGTTGGATAACATGCGCGTAACTGCGATTCTTTTCTTTGTAACTGGACTACCGATCGCCGGCGCTCTGACCGTTGCGTTCGCCCGCAACTTGTTGATGGACACGATACCCAAAATCGACCCCGATCTCGTGAAGACGCGTACGGACATTTACGCTGTCCGGGCCGCATTCGCCAGTTTCATGGTGGGCTTATCCATCCTCGCCGTGTGGGCCTGTGGGGTCGCGGTGCTCGGTATCGTCGCTGGAATCCGTGTACTCTGGGGCTGAACTCTCATGTTTCTATCGCACCATGAAATCGAGCAGGACTTTCCCAATTTCATCGAGAAAGGTAGTAAAGAATTTCTCCGGGAGGTCTGCTACGACCTGCGGGTAGGTGATGAGGTTTATCGCTCGGAAGAACGTCTACCGGACAGCCTTTCCCAAGACAGGCAGCCATTTGTCATCATACAGCCAGGACAATTCGCGCTGGTTAAGACGCTCGAATTCGTAAAGGTTCCTGCAGCGAACGTGGGATTCATTTCGATTCGGTCAGAGTACAAGTTCCAAGGATTGGTCAACGTGTCAGGATTTCATGTGGACCCGACATTTGAGGGGCACTTGATCTTCGCTGTACAGAATGTCGGCCCGAACGACATTAGACTCCGATACGGGGAACCGGTTTTTATGATGATGTGGGCCAAACTGTCGGAGCCCTATCGCCCTCCCGTAGGAGCTCGAAAACGGGATGGGTTCCCAAATATTCCCGTGCGCTTCATGGCGCAACTGGGCGGCGGAAGTATCACGCTCTCCGCACTGAAAACAGAAGTCGATAAGCTCAACACACAGGTCAAATTCTTCATCGGCATTGGCATTGGATTAATCATGGCGATCATTGGGGTAATCCTTAGGCTCGTTTTCCAAAAATAGAGCACGGCCCCGATTCGGGGGAGTCGTCCTTCTTCAAACCGACTGTCCCCATGCGCCCCTTTTCTTAGGAAGAGGGCTTGACAGATTCCCGACAAGTGGTAAGATAATCTTACCACGGGAATGCCGATGCCAACAACCGAAGAAATCCAAGCAAAACTAATCGAGACGATCTGCGCCGTCCAGCTAGCCTGCGGCGAACCAGAGCCGGTCCTAACGCCCAAATCGTGTCCGATGATGGAGCTCAGAGGATTCGACAGCCCGTTAGGAGTCAACGTGACCGGCGTTGTGGCGATCGGCTTGGGGATCGAAATTCCTTTGGAGCTTAACGTGTTCGTGGATGACAACAAACGTCGCCTGACGATCGAGGAGAGCACTGCGCTGATATTTAAGGTCATCAACAAACGGAGCACAAAATGAAGAAAGAGGATTCGAATCGAGGCGAAATCGGCTCACGAATCAGGATGGCCCGTGAGATGGCCGGACTATCTCAGGGGCAGGTGGCAAAGCTCATGGGACTCCACCGCCCATCGGTTACCGAAATTGAGGCAGGAAATCGACGGGTCTCAACTGACGAGCTTGAACAGTTTGCGGCTCACTTTGATGTGAGCACGTCGTGGCTACTAGGCGAAGACGAAAGTGGTAAGCCCGATCAGGCAAAACTTCAGCTTGCTGCCCGCGAGCTCGAGAAACTTAAGCCTGAAGACCTAGATCGCCTGATGAAGCTTTTGGCTGCGATTCGTCAGGAGAAATAGCCTTGAAGAGCGTGACGAGTCAATTGGCTACAAAAGGGATACAGGCGGCATTGCAAGTACGGCAGTTATTGGGCGTCGACCTTCATTCCCCGATATGCATCTTCGATGCTTGCGATACGCTCGGTGTTCAGGTGCGATTCGCCAAGATAAATTCGATGGAAGGCATGTACTACCAGGGCCCGCCAGCAAGAATTCTCCTTGGGGCAAAACGTCCTCTTCCGCGACGCACGTTTAGCTGTGGACACGAACTAGGCCATCACATTTTTGGACATGGTTCAACAATCGATCAACTCCAAAAAGCGACGGCAACCGAAGCCTGGCAACCGGACGAATTCTTGGTAAACTCGTTCTCCGCCGCGCTGCTAATGCCGCACGTGGGATTAAAAAGGGCGTTCGCGGTGCGCTCTACCACTCCGGTAATGGCGACGCCGCAAGAGCTTTTTGCAATCTCATGCAATTTCGGAATTGGGTACGACACGCTAGTGAACCACATGGCGTATGGTGTCCGTCTCATTACCGAGGAACGGGCGACGGAGCTAGGACACTTTTCTCCTAAAGAAATCCGCAGGGAGCTGCTCGGAAAAGATGTTCAGCACCCGCTGGTCATCGTTGACCAGCATTGGTCTGCGCCTACGGTGGATCTCGAAGTGGACAGCTTCCTGCTGGTGCCGGCTCAGCTGTCTGCCGAGGGGACTGTGCTACGCCATTGCGAGAGTCTTGGCTCGAACGAACTATTTCAGGCTGTCTCCCCGGGCTTAGGCCGGGTGGTGGACAAAAGGGGAGAATCGCGATTCGTCCGCGTGAGTCGGTTTCACTTTGCAGGATTAAGCAAGTATCGACACCTAGAGGAGGATTCAGACAAATGAGCACGAGCCCATTACTAACTGATGAGGCAAGCCTTTCCCGCGCATGGGCAAAGTCTATCCTTTACGTACTAGACCACCCCGGAAAGATTGTGTCTCCCTTGATCGTGAGCATCACGGGCTTCGGCCAGAATCAAATTCCTGAAGACGCAGCATTTCGTACAGCTGTAGATGCTGCGCTTGAAACTGCGGGTGAGCAATCGCCGCATACGGTCGCCAACACAATTTTTCCGCAATCCCTTTGGCGACTGGCCGGCGGAAACCGCGAGCGGTTATATGAAATCTATATCCAGAGCTTTCCTCGGTTGCAGGCGTTAGCCAAGAGACAGAATCGTCGAGGGCTATATTTCGAGCGACTGATTCGGTGGAGTTCTACCGGAGAACGCAACAACCAACTTGAATGGATCATCGGACAGTATCGTGAGCGCCCCAGCGTACGGCGGAGTGCGCTGCAGGCGAGCATTTTCGACCCCGAGCGAGACCACATTCCAGACGCGCAGCTCGGGTTTCCGTGTCTCCAGCAGATCAGTTTCGTGCCCGAGGGCAGCTCGTTAGTGATGAACGCCTTTTACGCGAAACAGTCACTTTTCCAAAAGGGGTATGGGAATTACTTGGGTCTATGTCGCCTTGGCCTATTCATGGCGGGAGAGATGGGCCTCACGTTGGAGCGGGTGAACGTCACCATTGGGGTTGCTGAGTTAGAGATGTTGTCCAAGTCCAGTCCAATTGTTAAGGACTTGCAGCGTGCCGCGCAGCTTCTTTGCAACCCTGCCTTTGCCGCTTGATTGACGTAATGATGCGACGACTAATTCAAAAAGAACCTGGCAAGTTGATCGTTCTTGAGGGTCCTGACGGTGTCGGTAAGACAACTCTGGCCGCAGAATTGGGTAATCGGCTCGAAGCGGCAGGGGAGCGAACGAGAGTCTTGAGTTTTCCCGGACGGGAGCCCGGAACTCTCGGCGCACATGTTTACGCCTTACACCATGCTCCCAGCCTCTTCCAGATAGAGAGCATGACCGCTGCGAGCAAGCAACTGCTGCATGTTGCTGCCCATCTAGACGTGATCGAATCAAAGATTCAGCTGTGGTTGAAAGATGGCATCAACGTAATTCTCGATCGGTATTGGTGGTCAACGTGGGTTTATGGGCGAGTTGAGGGCGTTTCGACCGCACTCCTAGATGCGATGATGGGCGTGGAACGTGCCGCGTGGGGTCGCACCATGCCCGCGCTTACGGTGCTGCTGCGCCGACAACAACCAATTAACCGGGATGTCAGTGCAGCGGAATGGATAAACTTCCAAAATTTGTACAGCGATCTGGCGATGCGTGAGCGGGCTGAGACGGCGGTGCTATTTCTCGACGATTCACCGACCCCCCAATCCGCATGTGATTCGATCCTTGCTGTTTTGCAAAAGAAAGCATCCCAGCACGCTAAAGGTCTATCGCGGCAGGAATTGTCAATTGACCTGGTCGCTCCCGAGCGATCATCAACCGGGCCCGTCGTGCTCACTCACCTGTCGCCGATCAAGGCGACCCCAGTCTATGACACCTACTGGAAGTTTGCGGTTGAGCGGCAGGAGGTATTCTTCAGGCGGCTCGAAGGGCGACCCGCCCCATGGACGGACGATCCGATTCTTCAAACGTTTAAGTTCACCAACGCCTACAGAGCGTCCGACAGGGTGAGCCAGTTCCTTATCAGAAACGTTATCTACAACGAAAAGTACCCAACTGATCGGGAAGAAGTCTTTTTCCGCATTCTACTGTTTAAGCTGTTTAACAAGATAGACACCTGGGAGCTGCTCGAAAGCAAGCTTGGACCGATTCTCTATTCGGAGTATTCGTTTGCTCGATACGATGAAATCTTGACTGCCGCAATGGCAAGAGGCGAACGCATTTATTCCGGTGCGTATATTATGCCGTCTGGCGGTCGTATTTTGGGCTTCAGCACCAAGCACCGCAATCACCTGAGTCTCCTGGAGCGAATGATGGCGGATGATGCGCCTCGTAAGATTCAAGACGCGAAGACGATGCACGCAGGGTTTGATATTCTCCTCACGTATCCAACGATAGGAGAGTTCCTCGCATATCAGTTCGTCATTGATCTTAATTACAGCGAGTTGACGTGTTTTAGCGAACGTGACTTCGTTGTTCCTGGGCCGGGAGCATTGGACGGCATTCGCAAATGCTTCGTCGACCTTGGTGGATTGAACGAGCCCGAATTGATACGGTTCATCGCTGACCAGCAGGAGAGGGAATTTGAACGTCTTGGCCAGCGCTTTCGGTCTTTGTGGGGACGGCCACTTCATCTCATCGACTGCCAGAATTTGTTTTGCGAGGTGGACAAGTATTCGCGGGTTTATCACCCTGAAATCGCTGGTATCAGCGGTCGCACTCGTATAAAGCAGAGATTCTCCCAGAACCCAGCGTCGATAGGTTACTGGTATCCCCCAAAGTGGGGGCTCAACGACCACATTGCCGCCAATCCCAAGAATCATTCGCTAACCAAAGGGGCTGTATGACGTTTGATGAATATCAGCTGAAAGCAAAGGACACGGACCAAGTGCCGGGGAACGGCGATCAACAGAAGATCGTTCCACTGCTGGGGTTGGCGGGTGAAGCGGGTCAGCTGTTGAGTGAATACAAGAAGTACCTGAGGGACGGAGATGCACATCGTCTGTTTAAGGAGCGGGTAGCGGAGGAACTAGGTGACCTTCTTTGGTACATTACAACGGTCGCGACGAAGTTCGATCTTCATCTTGACGAAATCGCCGTGGAGAACATTAAGAAGACACATGCTCGATGGGGCCATGATCGGTCAGCGACGCTCGAACTATTTCGATTCTTTGACGAAGACTATCCAGCGGGAGAGCGACTACCTCGATATTTCGAAGTGCAGATAAGTGATACGGTGGAGAACGGGTCTGTTAGGATGCGCGCTTTCATAAGCGGCAAACAAGTGGGCGATCCTTTAACTGACAATGCTTATTCCAGTGACGGGTATCGGTTTCACGACATCTTTCATTTTGGATTCGCTGCGGGCCTCGGATGGTCGCCGGTAACCNNCGAAAGAGTCTGGGACGCAAGCGAAAGAGCAATCCTAAGACAGACGAGGTAGAAGATGGCGGTCGTGCGACGGCGATTGAGGAGGGGCTTTGTGCGATTATCTTCGACTACGCGAAACAGCACAAGTTTCTAGAAGGAATAACGACGCTTGACTATGATCTTCTCAAGCTCATCAAGAGTAACACCGAGTCTTTGGAAGTCGGTCGTCGGTCCGAAGGCGATTGGGAGCGAACGATCATCAATTCATACGAAGTATGGCGTGAAGTTACTCGAAGCAAGGGCGGCACCGTCGTTGTTGACCTGGAAAACCGTCGCCTGGGCTACCGGACATGATGCTATTGTGAACGGTCGGTTGCGATAACGCTGGCGATTGAAAAGTGTTTTGTGTGGCTGATTGTGAGATGCCAGTAACGAACGCCTTTCTGTTCCGCAATCAACGCGGCTTTCCCGGACAAACGGACGCTGGGGGCTTCCGTGTCCGACGCGAAGGCACCGATTTCATGCCAACTTACGCCCTGCGTAAAACCAGTCCCTAACGCCTTCATTACTGCCTCTTTCGTTGCGAACCGACTAGCAAACCATTGAACGGGATCTGCGTTGCCCTTTCCAGCGGCAATCTCGCTCTCGTTAAAACATCGTTTCAGAAACGTGTCCTCCTGCGCGACGAGCCGTGCGAACAAATCGTGCTCCACTAGATCAATGCCATGCCCAATTATCATGCAGTAAACCCCCGGCGCGGGAGAATGGGCGTGCTGCGGTATCGGAAAATCATTTGTGCAGGGAATATCGACGAGCCTCAGGCAACCGCAGTAATGCCGTGCTTTTCGACCAGAGACAGGAGCTTAAGCACGGGGCCAGAGGGCTTCTTTCAGTTAATTCATACCACAAACCAGAGCCCATGTCGCCCGGGGGCCAAAGCGAGCGCCTGTCGTAGGCTTCGGATCGGCGGCGGTAAAATTGAGGCCGAAGAACTATCCGATTTACCGCTCACCACCATTCAGCAACTGATTTCGTTTGCTCGCTCGCACCACGTACAGCGCGTGCCGTGAAGGTTTTGTTCGATCACAATCTCCCGCACAAGCTAGGGACCGGTCTCGACTTGCTCAGCAGCGTGCTATTCCAAGCCGCGGAAGAAACCGGCATTGAGGTTTTTGATTGCCGGCGATCAAAGCCCTCTCGGACCTGCTTTCGAAACCAATAATTTTGGAACGCTTTAACCTAATGTAACCTACCACTCGGAAAGTGTTAAACTCACAACAATCGATGACCGCCCAACTGGGTATTAAAATGCGTCCTCTTAGATCGCGCTACCGGGCGGCATTCTTGGCGATAGCCCTCCCTTTCTTTGTATACGACGCCACCTTTGTATACGGCGCCACGAGTGCACCGGCAATCGTCAGCTTGAATCCGGCTGCCGCCATCGCCGGTGGCCCCGGGTTCACATTGACGATTACCGGTTATGGCTTTGTTTCGGGAGCGACGCTGGAACTGGGCGGCGCCAATCTAACCACCACCTTCGTCAGTACGACACAACTCACGGCCTTTGTCCCGGCCTCGTTGATCAGCAGCCCGTCTTCCGGGCTGGTTGAGATAATTAACCCCGACGGTGTCATCTCGAACCTGTTTGGGCCTTTTACCGTCGCCGCTACTGGGCCCATCATAACTGCGCTGTCCCCAACTGCGGC
The DNA here is from genome assembly GCA_003132905.1 of Bryobacterales bacterium. The sequence continues at coordinate 14,279 of PKZC01000365.1, forward strand.
TTCCGTTGAGGACCCCTTCCCCTCTCTCGCCCTGACGGTAAAGGGAGGCGGTTTTGCGAGCGATGCAGTCGTGCAGTGGAACGGATCACCCCTAGCGACCACGTTCGTCAGCACAATCGAACTGTCCGCCACTGTGCCGCAGAGCCTGTTTGCCACAACTGGGACAGCTATCGTGCGCGTCCTGTCGAACGGAGCACTCTCGAATGCTATCAATTTTGATGTCGATAATGCGCTGATCACATCGTTGAGTCCGCCTTACGTAGTTGCCGGCGGCCCGGGGTTCACATTGACGATTACCGGTTCTGGCTTTATGGCCGGAGCGACGCTCGAATTGGCCAATGCCACGCTCCCCACAACCTTTATCAGTACGACACAATTAACGGCATTCGTGCCGGCCGCGGTTATCAGCAGCCCGTCTTCCGGGCTGGTTGAGATAATATTCCCCGACGGCGACCCTTCGAGCCTGTTTGGACCTTACGTCATCGCCCCCGCTTTCCCCACCATAACGGGGCTGAACCCGAGTTCCATTGCCGCTGGAGATCCTTTTCCCATTACCGTAACCATCAACGGCAGTGGTTTCGCGAGTAATGCCGTCGTTCAATGGAATGGATCCCCGTTAGCCACCACGTTTGTCAACACAACCCAATTGTCCGCCGCTGTGCCCCATAATTTGATCACTACACCACGCACGGCTCTCGTGACCGTCTTTTCAAACGGAGCAACGTCCAATGCCCTTAATTTCGTGATCGCGCTCGCCCCGGCCATCACATCATTCAATCCGGCTTCGGTAACAGCGGGCACCGCCAGTTTTTCGCTGACGGTGAACGGAACAGGCTTCCTACCCGGAGCTACGGTGTCGATGGGAGGGACGCTGCCGACGACATACATCAGCTCCACACAGTTGATTGCTTCCGTGCCAGCCTCGGCGGTTGCGAATCCAGGAAGCACCGATGTGGTGGTCTACAATCCAGGCGGAGTAGGCTCTGATTTTTACACCTATGTTATCGAATCGGCTACTCCAAGTCTTGTCTCACGCAAGATG
>PKZC01000035.1 GCA_003132905.1 Bryobacterales bacterium
AAGAAGGGCGTTAGCGCCCATCAGGTCCACCGCATGTTGGGCATCAGCTACAAATCAACGTGGTTCATGATGCACCGCCTCCGCGAGGCTATGCGTACCGGCGGCCAAGAGCCGCTAGGTGGCAAGGGGAAGGTCGTGGAAGCGGATGAAACCTATTTCGGTAAGGCAGAGACGATGCACGTCTCTAAAACGCGCCGTGGTCGTCCCTACACCAAGAAAGGCCACTTTATGAACAATCGCCCCATCGTGGCGCTAATCGAGCGCGGCGGCTCGGTTCGTTCATTCCATGTGGCCGTGGCAGATCAAGCGACGGTTTGCGGTATCGTCCGCGACAACGTGGCCCGCGAAAGCCATCTGCATACCGACGAAAGCAACCTCTACAATCGCGGCCTGATGGACGTTCGCCGCCACAAGCGCGTCAAGCACACCGCTGGCGAATATGTGCGCGGCGATGTCACCACCAATACCGTCGAAAGCTACTTTTCAATCTTCAAACGCGGGATGCGCGGCACCTATCAGCATTGCAAGGAAAACACTTGCATCGTTACTTGGCCGAGTTCGATTTTCGCCACAACAACCGCATCGCTTTGGGCATCAACGATACGATGCGCGCTGAAAACTTGGTCAGGGGCATCGTCGGCAAGCGCCTGACCTATCGAAGAACTAACGAAGCCGGAATTTAAACATCACGCCGCGCGTTTCGCCCGCTGGCGCAAAAAAATCTGGAAGCCGAAGAAGCCAAAGTTTGTTCGCTATTGGCAGTCGAGGAAACCGCCGTGATCATAAAATGCCCGGAATGCGGCTTTAAGGCGATGTGGACTGAGAGAAGCTCCACTACCGGAGACGTGTCCCATGATGTCGATATGTACACGATTTGCCCGGTCATCACGAAGCGACTGGATAACGGCGAGCAGACGAACGTAAGTGATCTTGATTGCCCACATTTTCGCCAAGCGGTGTCGAACTCTGTTGCAGAACATCGACGCCGCAACGCACCACCCTAGTTGCGACTTTTCTTAAGGTCCCGCTGCTTTCGTCGTATGTGTTTACAATGCTATCGCCGGGACGAAGGCCGAGACGGTCCAGTTGCCTTACCTGCTTCTCGTTCATTGGGTGATGCTCCTCTAATTCGCGGTCAACAAATCCCATGAAATCATCTCAGACGGTTTCCATCATCGCCATTTGTATTTCGTTGGCGACTGCTGCTTTTTCCGTTTACCAATGGAACCAAAGCCAGCGCGAGCAACTCATCAATGCTGCAATCGATTTTTCCAAAATGTACCTGCAGGACAAGGATATCAGTCGTAGCTACGCGATGATCCTGGATTACAATCCAAAAAATGTGAGAACCAATGAAGAGTTTCTAAGAGAGCGTTCTTTTGTTGACCTAATTAATTATATCGCGAACCTCGCAAACGAAGACCTTATCGATAATCGATATCTGTCGTGGCGAATAAAATGCGACATTTATTATGTTGGTACAATTGTTGCCCCCAAGCGCCCCGATCTCACCAACGCTGTGAGAGATATTACTCGATACGTAAGGGCCAAAAGAGACACGGATTGCCCGGAACGGGCCCAACCGAACTAGCGGAGTTCATATGGATGTCCGCGCTTATTTGCTCACCTTTTTTTCTTGCGTCGGCTTTTCTTTTTTGACCGATGCTGTGGGGGGCTTTTCGCTACAACATCAACCGCGCGCTCAAAGCGCGCCCATGCGTCGGGTTCTAGTTCAAGTTTTGGAGCCGATTTCTTCTGAGCCATGACAAAACCAAAAGACATTCAAAAACAGGAGGATATTTACACCGCGGTTGGCCGCGCGCTTTCTGCATGGAGCCTTGTAGAAGAACATCTATGCCTGATTTTTACGCGGGTTACTATTTCCGATCCAATGGCGCCCACAGGCGCAACAATGGCAGCCTTTTGGGCCATCGAATCTTTCCGGGGCAAATTAAACGCGGTTGATGCGGCCTTGAGGCTCAATTTCAGCAAGACGCCATCTATCATCGGCGAATGGGAAAGGCTCTATAAGCGCGCGCGTGAGAAGAATAATCTCCGAAACGACCTCGCACACGGGATCGCGATGATATTTAGCGGTGCAGTCGATGAAGTCTACTTTCTCCCTTCGTTTTTTAAGACACGCCTGATTGAAATCGCTGCTTTTGACCCATCAAGCAGCACTATCCTTGATATCAGGCCAAAAAATAGACTTACGGCCAAACAAATCAACGACCGAACGCAAGCCTTCAATGCGTTTCGTGAGCGGCTCGATCTATTCCAGGCCCGCGTTTACGATGAGGTCCAGAGAAGGCGAGCCCTGATGGGAAAATTGCAGTCAGAACGTCCCTTAGCAAAAGGCTGAGCCCGGTATCGGATTCGCTGTTTTCCAAAAAGCCGCTCTGCAGGAGGACGCGCGCGCCAGCGCGAAGCATCTCGGGAGTAACCTCAGTTTGCTGCCCTGTCGGGGCTGGACTATTAGTGAGCCATTGCTTTGTCAAGGTTATAATGCTCACTATATTCCTACTAGGAATAAAGTCAAGAAGAAACGGCGAATAGTGTCTCCGTTTTGAGTTTCCGCGCCCTAGGCGGACAGCTTGGATGGGCGCATAGTGCAGGCGGCGAAAAAAGACCGCTCAATGGCGCTCGATACCACGACCTTTCTGATCGTTTTCGCTGCGGCCCTTGCGCTGATGGGCATTGTGGCGTGGCTCAGATTCCATTTTGAAAACAAGAAACGGTCGTAAATTCTTCGCGGCCCCGCGGCGCGAACTCCTCAGGCTGAGGCGCAAAACAAACAAAAGCCCCGCCGGCGTCCGGCGGGGCTTTTGCGCAGCCAACGGAGGGTGGCGATCAGATCGCCATCTTGAGTTCCTTGGTGGCGCGAAACGCGACTTTGCGGCTGGCCTTGATCTGGATCGGCTCGCCGGTCGCCGGATTGCGGCCCATGCGGGCGGCGCGCTTGCGCACCTGCAAGATGCCGAGACCGGCGATCTTNNTCGTGCTGCTCGGCCAGCGTATAGGCCAAATGCTTGGTGGTGATCGGCTTGGATTTCGCTGTTGCCATCGACGTCTGCTCCTGTGGCGCACCATGCGCGCTGAATCAGCCCTATGAGATTCGCGGGCTATGGGGAAGGGTCCGCGACCCGAAACGGCGATTAATCACAGAATCCAAGCCTTTATTGCACTGCGGCAGGCGTTGCCGCTGGCCGGGGTTTCGTCTATTGAGGCGGACATCCGAGTGCCTTATCAGGTCGGCCAAGTGCTGACCGCTGGGGCCGCTAATTCCAGCAAGCCAATTCTTGACCGTCCGTTCTCCCGCGCCGGTCCATCGCCTGATGGTTTTGACGGCCTGATGGGTGGAACCAAGCTCGCTTTTCAAAGCGTAGGCGATGGCCACAGGGAACGGTCCAAGATTCTCGACGTTTGGAAAAACTATGCCCTTTTTCGCCAACATCCTGCCGACCCTCCGCGGTTATGGTGAGATCGCGTGCGGAATTGTTGGGAAGGCTATGGTTCGAAATATTCAGAATGGGAACTATTGGCACATCGCTGCATTCGCTGNNCCGCTGCCCTCCGAAGCTGGAGTTTTTTGTTAATGGCGCTTTTAAACACCCAATTGGATCAAGGGGCGCTGGAGTCAACGGCAGCCACTTTAGCGTGATGGGGCACGTTAGCGGCACGAGCCACGCACCCAAACCATCTGTCAAATGGCAGTTAGCGTCATTTCATACTCGTGGCCTTAGGGAGTGAGCACGATGA
>PKZC01000441.1 GCA_003132905.1 Bryobacterales bacterium
CCATCCGCCTGAGAGCGAGGCGGCCGGCGCGGTGGGATCCTCGAATCCGGCACGGCGCAGCATCATTTCAATGCGAACCGCCTTCTCCCGTTCTTCCAAGTGCACGCCGGAGAGCGCGTGACTCAGAACTGACGTGACGGTGTCCTCGGGCGCGAATAGAGAATCCTGAGGGACGTAGGCCAGCCGGCTGTACTTCCGGATCGCGCGGTCGCCCGAGTCCGGAACATCGTTCCCGGCCAGAATCTCAAGCAAACTGGTTTTGCCGCTGCCGTTTGGTCCGATCAATCCGGTACGCTCTCCTTCGGAAAGGCTGAGCGAAAGATTTTCAAACAGAACGCGCGCGCCAAATCGCTTGCCGATCGCGGAGACACTGAGGAGAACACCCATCGTCTTTAAGAATGGCACGGAGGAGGAACGTGGCTGGTGGCCGGTGCTCGTGGCTCGTGGCTGGTGGCTGGTAGAGGAACTATTCTTTCCAGAACAGCTCGGCGTCGGAGCGGCGCACATAATTCGCGTCGATACCGGCGGGATCGGTGGAACGTCCGGCGTTGAAATCGTCCCAGGCGATGTGGCCAATGGCCGCCGCCAGCGAGCGCGGCGCGTCGATGGAGGAAACGATTTCGCAATTGTGCGCTGGCAATCGCGGGAGCCATGCTTCGAGCTTCAACACGGCTTCCGGCATCACCAGCTCCAGCCGGCTGTTATAGACGGCCGCATAAACCTCGCCGCGGCGCGCGTCGATTATCGTGGCTCGTAACGGCGCCGATCCGAAGAAGGCCAGCGCTCGCAGGTTCGATACGGCAACCACCCGTTTTCCGGTGGCTTCAGCCAGACCTTTTACGGCCGCCAGCCCGATGCGCACACCGGTGAAGGAGCCGGGGCCCGAGGCGGCCGCGAAGCATTCCATTTGATGCACCGTGGTTCCATTCTTTTCGAGCAGGTGTTGCAGGTGGCCGTAGAGCACATGGCCGAAACCTTCCGGAGCATGCAGCGCAATTTCCTCCACCACGATATTGGCTTCAGTGAGCGCGATACTGCCGAATTCAGACGTCGTGTCGATGGAAAGAATCACTTGCTCACTGGAGACGCTTCGAGCTGATAGACGCGATCCGTCTGGTATGCCTTGCCATTTGCGTTCAACGCCGTCAAGTGAATGCTGAGGACGGCGGGGAAATTGGCGGCGATCGATGCGGGCACCGAAAATGTTCCGGACGAACCGGCGCCCAGCACGCGGAATCCCCGTCCATCGGCGGCCACTTCACCGCTCCAGAGAAACATCATCGCACGCGTGGCGCGAGTTTCTCGCGTTAGTTTTACGGAGAATTGCAGGGGCTTGCCCGCTTCAAGCGAGTTACCGGGCGGAGCCGCGATTTCGAACGGAATCTTCTTCAAGTCCGTCTCGATCTCCTGCACCGGCACGGGCCTCGACTCGAATTTATAGGACTTCAGCATTCCTTCTTTGTGACCCTCGCGCGCTATATATAGCACCCAAGGATGGCTGGCGTCCGGCGCTTCGCCCGTGAAATGCTCGCCGTTATACTTCTTCTGTTCGAGCGACTCTCCGGTGGCGGGATTCAGCCACTGGATGTCATAGCCATGCTTTTCCACCCGGACTTCGACGGGCGGTCCTGGATGTTCGATGTAATTCACGTACTCGACATCTTCCAGTGCCACTGCGCGTGTGCCGTCGACATCGAAATACGGTTCCAGTTCCCAATGCCGCGTGTCGGCCATGAAGTCGAACCAGTATTTCGCGACGTTCGGGTTCTCGCCTCGAAACTCCGGATATTCTCCATCGATGGTGGAGTTCCACAAATGTTGGGCATCAGTGACGCCGACAAATGGCACTGGATAGAACTGATGTTCGACTGACCCGACTGCGTCGTCCTGAGACCCTTCGATGACGAAATCCATCCAGCCATCTGAGAGTAGCGGTGAGGAAGTTATTTTGGAGTTAGACGATCGCGGATGTTGATATGGATCTAGTTTCTTGAGATCGAGGCCTAGCTCCTTCAGCAGAGCCCGGCCATCCGGGTAGGTTTCGAATTCTTCCAGTCCCTGCCACGTGATGTTGAAGGGAGCGTAGCGCGCGACGACATAGCGAATGAAGCGCTCACGCGCCTGCCAATCGGGAAAAAGCGCGGTGATGCAGTCTGGATCGGACGCGAGCATGAGATCGGTAGTGATTCCGCGTTTGTGAATTTCGGCCACGCGGCGATCGAGTTCGTCGAAATACATTGGGTTGGGCCGATCCGCGCCGAGGTAAACCTGCGCGCGATCCTTCGCATTCCCAAGAATGGAGCCGCGAAAATGGTTGAACTTATTTTGGGCAGCTTGGTCAAGCTCGGAACTAAACTCAGCGGAACTGGCGAACGCAAAACGGTCGGCGATGAATCCCATCCAGAGGTGGGCCTTCTTGTTGTCGGTGGTCCAATGGTGCACGTTCGCGACGTTTACAAAACCGGGCGCGTCAGAGGCGGCGGCGTTGAACATGCTTTCCTTGCCGTCGAAGGAGGGGAGGTTGCTGGTGACCCGATAGGTCCACTGGCCGGCTTCGGCGGGGGTGAAGCGTATAACCATTTTGTTCCGGCTGGCATCCCAAAAGCCCGGCATGAGATAAGTTTTGAAACGTGGCGAACGGAACTCGGCCTGGAGAGTGACGGTGGCATAGGGATTCAGATGGGCTGCGGCGTCGCCGGCTGAAAGCTCGAATGGGATCTCGCACGGTGAATATGCGGGAGTTCCCTCACAAGCCGACTGTGCGAGCGCAGAAAGAGCGAAGACACAGAACACAAGCGGCAAACGCGCCAACATCAACTTTCAGCGTATCGCATGCGTGCATCAGTATCATGCGTGCATCAAGGGAACGGAAAATAGCATCCAATGGACTTAAGGGGGCGTTATGGAACCTCAACATCGCGTGGTGATCCTGGGCGGTGGTTTTGGCGGGCTCTACGCCGCGAAGGCGCTCAAGAAAGCGCCGGTGCAAGTCACGCTGGTGGATCGCCGCAATTTCCATCTGTTCCAACCGCTGCTCTATCAGGTGGCGACCGGCGCTCTGTCACCTGGCGAAATCGCATCGCCGCTGCGCTCCGTGTTGAGCCGGCAAAAGAACACGCGGGTGCTGCTGGGCGAGGCCAGGGATCTGGACCTGGAATCGAATCGCGTGATTCTCGACGATGGCCAAACTGTGGAGTTCGATTCGTTGATCGTCGCCACCGGCTCCACCGATTCGTACTTCGGACATGACGCCTGGCGGAAGAACGCGCCCAGCCTCAAGACCATTGAGGAGGCCACCGAGATCCGGCATAAGATCCTGTATGCGTTTGAGGCTGCCGAGCGTGAGACGGATCCGGAGAAGCAGCGGGAGTGGCTGACATTTGCGATCGTCGGCGGCGGCCCCACCGGAGTGGAACTGGCGGGAGCGCTGGCTGAAATCGCTCATGACACGCTGCGGCACGACTTTCGTTCTATTCGCCCAGAGGAGGCACGCATTTTCCTGATTGAAGGAGCGCCCCGTGTGCTGCCAACGTATCCGGCGGATTTGTCCGCGAAGGCCGAAGCGTCGTTAGCGCGACTGCAGGTTACGACCCATACTGGCGTGTTTGTCACCAACATCGATGACCGCAGCGTCACGGTGAAGCCGCAGAATGGCGTGGAACGCAAGATTGGCGCTCGTACCATTGTTTGGGCGGCCGGAGTTGCCCCGTCATCGTTCGCCGAAGTGCTGGAGCGACGCGCGGGTGCGGCCCGCGATCGGATTGGGCGGGTGATGGTGAATCCCGATTGCAGCGTAGTTGGGCATCCCGGCATTTTTGTGATCGGCGACTTGGCCCATTTCGAGCAGGATGGGAAGCTGCTTCCAGGCGTAGCGCAGGTGGCCATGCAGCAGGGCGCTTATGTAGCGAAACTCATTAGCCATCGGCAGCTGAACGAAAAACCTCTTCCTCCTTTCCACTATTTCGACAAAGGCAACCTGGCGGTGATTGGACGCGCATCGGCGGTGGCGCAGATCGGGCCGCTGCACTTGTCAGGATTGCTTGCGTGGCTGACCTGGCTATTCGTGCACTTGATGTACCTGGTGGAATTTTCCAACCGCGTACTCGTGTTCGTTCAGTGGGGTTTTCTTTACCTCACGTTCAATCGAGGCGCTCGCCTGATCACAGGAGCGGACTCGCGGGACTATGCGGGCGAAGCGGTGGGAGACGAACTCGATCGCACGGTGGCGAAGCGCGCGTAATCGGACGTCGGCCAATGCCTGAAGAGCCGCTATACTGGATGGCTTATTGGCAAGTTCCGCGACACCCCTATCCATGAATGAACCGGCTGCGTCCGGGCCGGTTTCCGTGCGCCCCGTCTGGACTCGTATTCTGGCTACGATCTTGTTCTTCGCCGCCTTTGAAGGCGTGCTATTCCACAGCGGGCTCTATTCCTTAATCGTCGAGCCAGACTCGACCACTGGCTTTATGGAATTGCAGTTGCGCAACGAGATCCGGCGGACAAAGGCAAATCGCAATCAGGTGCTGGCAGTGGGAGACTCGCGTATGCCGCTGCTGCCGCGCATCGTGAATGAAGCCGGGGCCGATTATACATTCGCGACCATGGCGCTGGGCGGAACCTCACCACGAACGTGGTATTACGGGCTGCGCGCCGTTGATCCCAAGGCCAACAACTATGCGGCCATCGTAATTCCCAGCGCCGACTACAACGAACCCGATAATTTCGATTACGTGTCGGAACGCGAGGCGGATCTGCACTACCTGATCGGGCGTTTGGGACTTCGCGACCTGGGCGAATTCCCCTGGACTTATCGGGGAAAAAAGGCGCAATGGATGATTGTCCGGGGGATGATCCTGAAAGGGACGATTTACAAGCGCGATTTTATCGAGTTCCTGGATCACCCGATCGATCGTATCGTGAAGGCGCAGTACTACAATCACGATTCGGCGGGTTGGTATTACGTCTACGGGGGCAGCGACAAAAATCTCGCTGGATTGCAGATCGATTGGAAGCACCAAACGGTGCAGGCTCCCGACCGGATTACAACCAGCGAGCGCAATCAAATCCAGGGCATGCTGTTTCCGGCCGAGCGGCCCGGCGAGGGACGGGAAACTGCTTATCTGCGCTATTGGTATGGGCGGATCGTCGATTATTACCGGGGTTCGGGCACGAAATTGATCTTCATTCGAGTGCCGCGCGCGCCGCTGTCTCCTCCCGATGAGCCGCCCAAAATGGACAGCGCGGTGCGGCAGATCGCATCGCAACCGAATGTGGTGGTGCTCAATGAAGGCCTGTTCAATGCGCTGGAGCGTCCCGAGCTGTTCTGGGATGCCTGGCATATGAACCGCGCAGGGATGGAGCAGTTTTCGAGGGCGCTGGCAACGGCGGTGGACAACGTTTTGGGTCGCCCAAGCCCTAAATCGTGACGCCTTAATTCATGCTGTTCAATACGCCGCGGTTCTTCGCTTTTCTCGCCATCGTTCTGATCTTGTTTTACTCCGCGCCGCGCTCCTGGCGAAAATATATTCTGCTGGCTGCCAGCTATTTCTTCTACATGAGCTTCATTCCGAAGTTCATTCTGCTGCTGATCTCGCTCACGGCTATCGATTACACAGCGGCGCGCTGGATCTCGCGAACTAAAGCGCCACACTCGCGAAGAATTGCTTTGGTAGCCAGCCTGGCGGCGAATCTAGGACTGCTCGGCTTCTTCAAGTACTACAATTTTTTCGCCGCGAATCTTGCGCATCTGTTCCACGAACCCCGCGGCGCATTCGCGCTGAGCATCATTCTTCCCCTGGGAATCAGTTTTCATACTTTCCAGAGCATGTCCTATGTGATCGATGTCTATCGCAAAGAGCAGGAACCGATCACGAACCCGATCGATTACGCGCTATTCATCGCGTTCTTTCCGCAGTTGGTGGCAGGGCCCATCGTACGCGCCCGCGAATTCTTCGGCGATCTGTATCATTGGCAGCGCCCCTCTTCCGATGATGTGCTCCGGGGACTTTTGCTTCTCTTTCTTGGCTTGGCCAAGAAAATGGTGATGGCAGACCAGTTCGCGCAAATCGCGAATGCGTACTTTCGGGACGTGACCAAAGAACCCGGAACAGTGGCGGCCTGGTCGGCGGTGATCGCGTTCGGCATCCAGATTTATTTCGATTTTTCGGGCTACACCGATATGGCCATCGGGATGGCCAAGCTGCTGGGCTTTCATTTTCCGATCAATTTCCGGCGGCCCTATCTAGCGTCCAGCATCACCGATTTCTGGCATCGCTGGCACATCTCGCTGTCGCGCTGGCTTCGCGATTATCTTTACATTCCGCTGGGCGGCAACCGGCGCGGCCGTTTCCNNTGCTGGGCGGGCTGTGGCATGGTGCCAGTTGGAACTTTGTGGTGTGGGGCGGCTATCACGGAGCGCTTCTGAGTTTCGAGCGTATGTTTAGGGGCAAGCAAAGCGCGCAATCCGGGCGCTGGACGGTTTTGTATCCAATCGTGCTGTATCCAATTCAGGCCGTCGTCACCTTCGGGCTCGTGATGATCGGCTGGGTGTTTTTCCGCGCAACGACATTCCACGACAGCTGGTACGTGCTGCATCAGATGTTTTTCGTTCCGGATGGACGGCTGCTGATTCCACTGTGGCAAATGGAACTCGCGGCGATGACGCTGCTGCTGGCGCTATTTGAGGAAAAGAAGGACTGGTTTGAAAAGGTAACGCTCGGACCGGCTTGGGCCTATGGCGCGGTATGTGCGATTTTGCTGCTCGCGGTGGAATTGATCGGGTTCACCGAGACTGCCGTTCCGTTCGTGTATTTTCAGTTCTAGTTCAGAAGTCAGAATTCAGAANNTGAATTCTGAATTCTGACTTCTACGGCTTCACCGCTTCTTCGATTTGAAAGCCGCGCTTGCTTCCGGCCGTTACGATGCGTCCAGCGAACTTGTGTTGTCCGTTAATGGTGAGATCGAGCAGACGCGTCAGCCCGAAGTCGAAGGCCAGCACGTCCTCGGCTTTCAGATCCATGAGGTCCGCNNCTCGCAAACGGCCGTCCAGCCACAACCGCGAGGTGCGGATCAGATGGAGAATGCGGGACTGCTCATGTTCGGTGGATTGGCTTTTGCGCACCGACCACTGCTGGTCGAACTTGTTGCGCAGCATCTTGACGACAATCGAGGGGATACCGATATTCATCATCCCGGCGTTTTCGCCAATCCGTACTTCCATGCTCACTGCGACCACAGCTTCGTTGGGAGCCAGGATCCGCAGCAAACCCGGCTCGGTTTCATGGGATTCGATTTCGAACTCGAGCGGCGTTACCGCGTGCCAGGCGGTTTTTAGATCGTTCAAGGTGATGCGAATCAATCCGTCCAGCACGCTCTGTTCGATCTCGGTAATCTCGCGATTGATCTTGGTGAGGGATTTTGCGGTGCCGCCCAGCAGCATTTCAAAGATAGGGAAGACCAGCGCGGGGTTCATCTCTAAGACCGCGTTTCCTTCATAAGGCTGCATTCCCAGCGAAACCAGGCAGGTGGGCGATGGCAGCGCTTGCGAGAATTCGACAAAGGAGAGCTGCTCCACCGAAACCAGATTGACGGCCACATAGGCGCGCAAGTAGGCCGAAAGGCTGGACGCCAGGCTGCGCGCGAAATTCTCGTGC
>PKZC01000259.1 GCA_003132905.1 Bryobacterales bacterium
TAGTGTGAACACGCCCTAGTTCTGGGGAGACCGCCAGGCAATCCGTCGCCGGCGGTTCGGTATTTTATGGATTTCGTCGCGCTGATCCACAAGAATTTCCGCCCGCGCATGGTCAAGTTGCCCGTCTTTAGCGATGAAGCCTTGCAGCGGCTGACCATGCCCGTAATGGCGATTGTCGGCGGCAAAGACGTGCTGTTCGATTCGGCGGAGACCAAACGACGATTGGAGCGCAACGTCCCGCGGGCCGAGGTTCGCTATCTCCCGGAAGCCGGACATCTCATCCCGCGTCAGACGGAGCCGATTCTCGAATTCCTCTTGACGCACTCGGTATTCCGTGGCACGATACTACGTGACGCGTAGTATTTCGTCAGCCGCACATGTCTGATCCAACGTTATTGGTATTGGCGAGCGTGGCCGATGGCGATAAACACGGCTATGCGATGATGGAAGACATCCAGCATTTCGCGGGCGTGCGGTTGGGTCCGGGAACGCTGTATGGCGCAATCACGCGGCTGGAGCAGCGCGGCTGGATTCGTGCGGTGAAATCGACGGAGGATCGGCGACAACCGTATACGCTAACCGTCGATGGGCGGCGCCATCTTGAAGAACAGCTCTCCGATTGGAATCAAATTATTCGGACTGGACTAAAAAGGCTGAAGCACGCATGAAGAAGCTGGCCCGATGGTTGACGCGTTTTTATCCACGCTGGTGGCGAACGCGATACGGGTGCGAATTCGAAGCGCTTCTCGATGATTCCACTATCACGCTTCTCGACCTGTTTGGCGTGGTGCGTTCGGCTTTGGAGATGCGGATGAAGACGACTGCGCTGCCCCACATCGTGAACCTGGCCAGCCGCGATATTCCACACGGCCATGAACTCGAAAGTTCGGTGGAGATGCCGCAACCGGACGGCAGCACGATGCTGGTGCGCAGCTTTTGCCGCGAAATCGATTTGGGCGATTCGTACATCACGCTCAACCACTGGTCGCGGGGTGCGCAGCCGGCGCAAACAGTGCTGGTGTTTGGCAGAAAAGGCGAAGTGGACGGCGATTTCCGCACCGACAAAACCGAGATGCTTTTGCTGCGCCCCGATGGAACCATCCAGTGCACCGAACAGACGGTGAAGACCTGGCTAAAATACGACGCCATTCGCGATGGCTTGCGCGATCGGTATCGCACTGGCATGCAATCCGGGCTGACGCCGGATGAAATTTTCCAGCGGATTCGCGCCGAGAACTAAGGCAGCGCGAAAGCGTAAATCCCGTTGATCCCGCGCGGCGGATGCAGTTCCGGAATTTCACCCAGCAGCACGCCATCCAGGAGCCCATTGCCGGTCATCACTGCCACGTATTGTTTGCCGTTCACTGCATAGGTGATGGTGCTCACCGAAATGGATCCGCCCAGAATCGATTCCCAAAGTTTTTGGCCGGTGGCAGCATCGTACGCACGGAAGCGGCGATTCAAATCACCCTGAAAAAGCAAGCCGCCCGCGGTGACCAAAGCCGCGCCATCCGACGGGGATCGGCCAACATTAATTCGCTGAACCTCACCAGTCTCGAGATTAATCTTCCCGATGGCGGTCAAAGCGTTCGGATCGGAACCAGGACGCGGCACCGGCTTGCGACGTTCGGCCTGGTGCGGATCCTCGACGGCCGACACCATATCGAGACAATTATCGATATACGGAACATAGAGCGAGTTGGTATCCGGGTCGAAGGCCGTGGGCCAGAAGCTTCGGGTGTTGTAAGAGCAGATCACATGTTCTTCGCCCGGTTTTTTGTTCACCAAATTGTAGTTGATGGTGACCTTGCCGGTCTTTCCATCGATGTTCGAAATGAGAAACAGCGGATCGTCGTAAGGAAACGGCGTCGCCCAGAGGAACTGCCCGGTCCCTCGATCGATTTCGAAAACGCCGCCGCCTTCGCCCACCATCACCGCGACGTCGTGCTCTTCGCCGCGCGGGATGTCGGGGTTAAACCACTTCACGAACTTCGGATCGGGATTGAATTTCTCGCGGACCAAGGTACGTTCGTGCGTATAGTCCATGTCCCAATCGTCGGCGGGCAGATGCTGGTAATACCATTTGAGCTTGCCGGTATCGGGATCGAGCGCGACGGTGGAGTTGCTGTAAAGATCGGCGGGTGAGGTGCGCGAGGTTCCGTCGGGGTCGCCGCCATGGCGCTGCTGGCGCGTATTCGGCATGGGATTCGCGACGCCCCAGTAGAGCGTTTTGCGGACCGGATCGTAGGTACCGGGCAGTCCCCAGGTGGACGCGAGATTAGTTTCTTTGAAATCCTTACCCCAGGTTTCAGATCCCGGCTCGCCAGGTGCGGGGACGTTGTAGAACTTCCAAGCGTCTTTGCCGGTGATGGCGTCCTGTGCGGCGATGAAACAGGTGTCGCGCGTCTTGCCGCAGCCGCGTCCTGAAATCACTTTGCCATCGACGACGATGGGCCCCGAAGTGTTTTGCCCGGTGCCGGTGCTGGTTTCCCAGCGCTGCTCCCCGGTGCGCGCGTCCAGGCCGACCACGAAGCCATCGGGCGCGGTATACAGCACGACATCCTGATAGATCGCGAGCGCTTTCGTGCGCGCGGTGCTGGCGGCCGCGGCCGGAACCTTGCGCTTGTACTCCCAAATAAGATCGCCGTTCGTAGCATCCAGCGCTGCGACAATTGCGCCGGGCTCGACGATATACATCACGCCGTCGTGAACGATGGGAATAGTCTCGCTGGTGCCTGGGCCGAAGCCGCGCGTCCACGCCATGCGAAGCTGCCCGACATTCGAGAGGTTCACTTGCTTGAGAGGGCTGAAACGCTGCGCGTCGTAGGTGCGGCTGTACATCAACCAGTCGTCCGGACTGGGGTGTAAGAGCATGTCTTGCGTCACCGGAACGAAGTTCTTCACCACCTGCGCGTGCGCGCCGCATGAAATTGCGATGGCGATGAGTGCTGCTGGGAAAACCTTCCGAATCATAACTGGAAGCATTGTATAGCAAACAGAGCGAGGGGCTGACGCTCGCGATCTTCGCCGCCACAACTTCCTCTGCTAGGGTTTCAGACGCGCGCTCTGCTGTGCCTTCGAATGGGCTGATGAACACTTCAGTATGTTGGTCTGCGGATACCCAGCACTGCCCCAGCACACGTTTTCTTGCCGAGCGCCTTCCTGGACGGCCAGCCACGGCTTACGCGCAACTTGTCTGGGAGGGGGCGCAATCAATTGGTTCAGCCACTCTTCGCGGGTCATCATTCCTGGTTTCTGCTTAGTATCGATAGCGAACATGTGCATGCCGAACTAACCCTCTCTCGATCAATATCCACGACGCCTGAGCGACCGCAAGAGTACCGATCAAAGCGAGCGTGACTTCTAACAGCGGTCTGCCGGGTAAAAGAATCTCGAATAAAGTACGCATCGGTTGATGCACCAGATAGACGCAGTATGAGATTGACCCAAGCCAGATGAGAACACTATTGCGGAGCAACCCGGACAACACCGGAACGGCACCCATCACCACCAGTAGCAAAACGATGAAGTAGGCAAGGCCAAAAATGCTATACCCGGCTGTGCCCTCGATAATGTATGCCGTAAATTTCAGCAGGGCGACCGTGCAACCGGCGAGGATCAGAAGGACCGCGATTAACTGCCCTCTGTGCTGGTGCGTCCATGCCTTGGCGGTTTCGCTTCGTACCAGTAGCGCGGCCACGACCCCAAGCGCGAGGGTATCAGCGCGGCAGGGTAATAAGGGGTACACTTGCTCGAAATGCAATCCTTTGAGGATTAATAGAGTGCGCAGCAGGGGCGCGCCAACGATACAAATCGCAAGCACAGCAAATAGGAACTGGCGCGACCGTTTAACCACCATCGGAAAGAGAAGATAAAATTGCTCCTCGACGGCCAGTGACCAGGTTACGCCTAACCACAGTGACGCTCGGGTGAAATCTCCCACTAGGTTCTGGGCGTAAATCGGGTAGACCCAAAGTGGCATGCCCTTCGTATCGAATAGCGGGGACTGGGGAGCTATCAGCGTTCCGATTCCTAGGGCTGCAATCATGATGTAGTAAATGGGGAAGATTCGATAAACGCGCCGGGCATAGAAAACACTGTAGTATTTAACCGACTGCCGGTTATCAAGAAGAATTCCACCGATCAGAAACCCGGACAGCACAAAAAAGAGATCCACGCCGGACCACATCAGGTGTGTTGGAAGCAGCAAATAATAGAGTGCCATCCCTTTATGAACCGGGAAAACAGCGCAATAGTGATACAGCAGCACCATGCCAATAGCTACTCCGCGAATTCCGTCCAGTTCCGGTACGCGACCAGCCATAGGCTTCATGCTTTTGTCTCAGCTTTCTGTATCAGCGATGTATTCAGCTTTACCGCTGCGTCGTGGGGGTCGCTTTCGTCTTTGATATCGTCGAAAATGCTACGAGTCTTTACGCCAAGCTTCATAATGCGCCCTCACTGACGCCAGCTTCTCGCATGTTCCTTGCTTGATAGGGGTGGGCTAGCACCTCCTTTTTCATCCGTTTCGAGAGACGTCAACCAGGTATCGTAGTTCAATGAAATCAGCACATCGCCTTCCTTGACATGCTCCAGAATATGTTAGAGAGTATAGCCGGCGTCCGGGAGGCTGTCGGCCGCCACGTCGCACGCAACTCAATAGATGCGGACAAGCGCAGCCTTCAGCTCCCAACTTGCTTCGTCGATTCCCAAGTAGGCGATCTCGGCAGGATGCTCCCGAACTTGGAATGGTAATCCACGCATGGCCAAAGATTGTCGTGGTGGAGACCGTTCCAGCCGCCCAGGTGGCGACCTGGTTTAATTCAGGAAAATCCGAAGGGGTGTTAGGCAGCCAGCCGATCCAGTCATAGGCGTGGCTGCCGGTTATGCCATGTTGCGAGGGCTGGTGGCGATGATTCCAACGGACGCTTTGCCCGCGGAGGCTGACCTGCGATTGAATCTTCCGATCCTGCTGATCATGCTAGGTATCAACTCTATCGGATTCGGCCCAGACCGGCTGAAGCTTCTTGATGACCATGACAATCTCCTCGAATCCATAGTTGTCACAGTAATCGAAAAGCACCGAGTTATCCGAAATGCGCCACAGCCACCATCCGAATGCCTCTATTTCTTTTAGGGACAGCGTCTTCGTCTCTAGGCAGGCGAAACACAGCCTCCAAAGGAAATCCAAGAACTTGTCAAATTTCTGCAGGTACTGCTGCCTCATCGATGCATCCAACTCGCTCGCGGCGTCAAAAATCTGATCAGTCGTGACACCAGAATGACGCCCTTCCAGAATCATAACAACTTCCACTAGAACCGGATCGTTTTCGAAGTAATGGGCTTGCGCAAAAAGAAATTCCGTGCGCTTCCAGGCTAGTTCGCGCCGCCGCGTGAGGACATAAGCAACCATTGTGAAGAGCGCAACCACAATCGCAACGACAAGTTGCCCGTTTAAGTGGTCCAGGAACGCACGCATGGCCACGCCCATTGTATCCGCCGAGGACAAAGCATGGGAAAGTACTCCTAAACCGGAAAGAGTCCTCGCATCGTAAATTCGAACGAAATCACTTCGCGCGCGGGCGCGTAACTATACGGCCAGTTTGTCGGCGGTGATCTTGCTTCGCCTAAAAGCGCCACAACGCTGGCGGGTGTCCTTTTGGTTGCGCCTGCTGGGGAAACTTCCGAATCATAACTGGAAGCATTGTATAGCAAACAGAGTGATAGAATCACTTGGATCGAGAGGTTGCGATGCGAAGCCTTGGATTGTCCCTGGTTGCGGGTGTGGTTTTGACTGCAATGGCCGCGATGGCACAAGCGCCGACGACGTTTCAGCCGGTTGGCAACATGAAGCAGCTGATGATCGACATCATCTATCCGACGTCCGATGCGCTGTTCTATGTAGATCGCGATCCGCCCAAGAATCAGAAGGAATGGAACGATCTGCGAACGCAGGCGCTGATGCTGGCCGAGTCCGGCAACCTGCTGATGATGGAAGGCCGGGCACGCGATCAGAAGAACTGGATTATGGAGTCGAAGATGTTGATCGATCTCGGCGCCAAGGCGTACCAGGCCACCCAGAATAAGGATCTGGACGGGATTCGCGCGCTCAACGATCCGCTGAACGCGGCGTGCGTGACGTGTCATCAACAGTACCGGCCGGGGTATCATCGCAGGCCACCAGCGGCGGCTCCCGCAGCCCAATAGCTTTTTTGCAATGCTTCGAAACCTCCGGGATACTTTTCGCTCTCTGCGCGAAAGCCTTGGACTAACGTGCACGATATTGCTCACGATAGCGCTCGGCATCGGAGCGAACACGGCAATGTTCACGGTAGCTTACGCCACGCTGCTGGCGCCGTTGCCCTACCCTAATCCTGGCCAATTGGTGAACGTTTGGTCGAAGTTTCAAGGGCAGCGCAATGGGGTTTCGGTGGCCGATTTCCTGGATTGGAAGCGGCAGAGCAAATCCTTCCAGGACTTGAACGCGGGCAGCGAAGACAATTTCAATATCGCTACGCAGGATAGGCCGGAATTCCTGGATGGCGTCGATGCTACGCCGGGTTACTTCAAGATGTTGGGCAATTCTCTTTTCCTGGGCCGCACTTTTCTCCCCGAGGAGGGGCAGCCAGGCAAAGGACACGTGGTGATTCTCACGCATCGACTGTGGCAGCGGCTGGGTGCGAATCGAAAGATCATCGGCCAACCATTGCAGATCAACGGGGAGCCTTACACCGTAGTTGGCGTATTTGGGCCGGGCGTTTTTGATCGCTGGATGTGGGAACTGATGGTCCCGCTGGTGTTCAAGCCCGAACAACTGCACGATCGCGACAGCCGCTACTGGCTGGTGACGGGGCGGCTCAAGCCCGGCGTGAGCATCCAACAGGCGCAGGCCGAGATGGACGCGATCACGGCGCGAGCGGCCAGGGATTATCCCAAGAGCAATCAAGGTTGGGGCGCGAGCGTAGAGCCTTGGAAGAATGATTTCCTGCCGCGCGAACGAAGGTTGACTCTATGGCTGCTGCTTGGCGCAGTGGGATTTTTGCTGCTGATCGCCTGCCTGAATGTGGCCAATCTGCTGCTAGCCAAAGGCATCACACGGCAAAGGGAAGTGGCTATTCGCGGCGCTTTAGGCGCGAGACCCCGCGCAATTTTCGCGCAATTCCTTACCGAGGGCCTGACCCTCGCGATTTTCGCCAGCGTCATCGGCCTGGCTGCCGGTTATGCCATGTTGCGAGGGCTGGTGGCGGTGATTCCAACGGACGCTTTGCCGGCGGAGGCTGACCTGCGATTGAATCTTCCGATCCTGCTGATCATGCTAAGCGCCACAACCCTGGCGGGCGTGCTTTTTGGTTGCGCGCCAGCCTGGTTCGCCTCGCGGGTGGATCCGGCCGGCGTGCTCAAGGAGGGCGGCCGCGCTGGAGTTGGCGCAGGACGCCACCGGCTTCGCCGCATCCTGATTGTCGGTGAGTTTGCATTGAGCCTGGCGCTGCTGGCGGGAGCGGGATTGTCGATTCACAGCTTCTGGAATCTCACGCACACCGATCTGGGCGTCCGCACCGATCACATTCTTGGCTTTTACCTGGACTCGGTGCCGCTTGAGAAGAATCTCAGCCAGGCGAAAGTAAATGTGTATTATCGCCGCATTCTTGCCGCCATCCGAGGCGTACCGGGGGTCTCTCACTTGGGCGCGCTCAGCTATTTGCCTCTCGATACCATGCACGCCGAAACGCCTTTCGCGATAGCGGGGCTGCCGGCCTACGCGAACCCATCTCTGCGCCCCAGTGCCGACTTCCAAATGGTTACCCCGGATTATTTCCAGACCTTTGGAATTCGGATTATAAAAGGACGGGCGTTTACCGACGCCGATGATGAATCCAGCCTGAAGGTCGCAATGGTTAATGAGACATTTGCCAACAGATTTCTCAAAGGGCTCGATCCGCTGCGTCAGCGACTCGTGATGGAGCAGGTAATTCCAGGCGGCCAGCCACAGAATGCGCCATCCAAGGAGTGGCAAATCGTAGGTGTGTTCCACACCGTCAAGAGCCGAGGATCGCGCGAGGATAATCCGGAGATCGACACGCCTTTCTGGCAAGAGGCTTATGACATCTCTGGGATCGGCGTCCGAACCACGCTGGATCCGGCAGCTATGCTGAAGAGCATCGCGGGAGCCATCAATGCAGTGGATCCACAGGCGGCGCTTTACAGGCCCCTGACTATGGAACAAGTGCACGATCGGGTTCTCGCGAACGACCGGTTTACGCTGATCCTGTTCAGCAGTTTCGCCACGGTTGCGCTGCTGCTTGCAACGGTAGGGATCTACGGCGTGATGGCGTTCTCGGTCAATCAACGTTCACGTGAGATCGCATTGCGGATGGCGCTGGGTGCGACGCGCAGCGGCGTGATCGCCCTGGTAGTGAAAGAAGGCGTAGCGCTAGCCGGTGTGGGACTCGCCCTCGGATTGATCGGCGCCTACTTCGTGGGGCGCGCGATGCAGACCATTCTCTTTGGCGTAAGTGCGATCGATCTCTCCGCTTTCGGCGCGGTAGGGCTCTTGCTTCTGTTGGCTGCTTTGGCGGCGTGCTACCTGCCGGCGCTCCGGGCCGCATCGGTGGAAGCCATGCAACTGCTCAGAAACGAGTGAATTCAGCGCCGCGATTGGCGCTCATAAACTACAGTGCCTTCTATAAGATACATATGGTTTTCGGCCTAGCGACAGCCCGTCCGCGCGGCATTAAAACAGGTATGATACGAGGTGCAGATCAACAAATAGGAGACTGCCGATGGCTTTCCAACTCACAGTGAATGGACGGTCCACCACCGTCGATGTACCCGCGGACATGCCCCTGTTGTGGGCGATCCGCGATGTTCTGAAACTGAAAGGGACGAAGTACGGCTGCGGCATCGGCCAGTGTGGAGCGTGCACTGTGCACCTCAATGGCAAGGCCGTGCGGAGCTGCCTGACGCCCGTAGCGGCGGCCGCTAAGGCGCCCATCACGACAATCGAAGGACTTTCGGCGGACGGCACGCATCCAGTGCAGCTCGCATGGCTCGAAATCGACGTGCCACAGTGCGGGTATTGCCAAGCCGGCCAAATGATGTCGGCCTCGGCGCTGCTCGCCAAGACACCCAAACCCACCGATCAAGATATCAACTCGGCCCTGAACGGAAACCTGTGCCGCTGCG
>PKZC01000142.1 GCA_003132905.1 Bryobacterales bacterium
AGTATCTGCCGCCAGTACTCTCGGTTCATGCACTAACTTGGTTTCTGCCATGCTGTCTCCTTACCAACTCTTTCAGCGGATTCTCATTTTTAAATTCCGGGTATCACCCAGGATTTCCCTTTTNNCCGTTGCAGCCGTTTCTTGCCGCCGGAGTCCCCTCGGGATGGAAAGGACGGAAGAAACGGGGAAGCCGATCCCATCCCCGAAGATGTGCGCCGATACCTGGATCAGTATTTCCAGGAAGTAAAAGATGAACTCCGTCAGGGCGACTATTATGTATTCAGCTTAAGGCTGTCATCTGGCGAATTCCGTGAGCTGAAAGTTCACCGAATGTTTTTCATGTTTTCAGAATCGATTACGGACTACTTGCAGAAACACGATTTTGCGGCTCAACTGGAGCGAGGGAACGTGGAAATCGCGAAGGCAGGGTTTGAATGATTTCATATCGCGATCCGCTCCACCTCATCAAGCGTGATCTCATCGCTCGTGCGGTCGTAGAGTTTCGTCGTGCGAGGGGATTCATGCGCGGCAATCGCCTGAGCGTTTTCAATCGTCCCGCCGTTTTCGAGGTACGCGGTGATACCGGTGGCGCGAAACGTGTGACAGCACGTTGAGGAGGGGAGTCCCGCTTCGAGTGCCCGGCGCTTCACCATCCGCAGCACGTCCGTCCGCGACATCGGATTCGCTGTCAATTGCCGGTGCTTATCTACACTCCGAAAGAGCGGCGATTTCTTTTCATCCCGGATGCCGGCAGCATCGAGATAGGCATCGAGGTATGCCTCAGCATTGTGATGCGCGGGGACCTCATGCCGCTTACCGCCTTTTTCGTGGAGCCGAATCCACCAGCGCTTTCCGTTCTGGTAATAATCTTCGGTGTGCATGTGGACCATCGCCGAGACGCGTGCGAAGGTAAAACACATGAGGGCAATGAGCGCCCGATCGCGGAGGCCAATAAGAGAATCGAGCTTGATCGAGTCGAGGAGGGCACGCGCTTGGTCGGCTTTGAGCACCGGCGTCTTGCCACGCTTCACGACATGCTTCGGCCCTCTCACGGATGCGGCCGGATTCATTGGAACGATCTGACCCGTGACGAGAAAATCGAAGAGCATCCGGATCGCGGACAAGTGCTGCTTCACGGTCGGAGCGGCGCCAGGATGATTTTCAATGTACGCGGCGATGACGATGGGGGAGATTTCCGGGAGCGTGCGGACGCGGTGCTTCTCGCACCACGCGAAGAACTGGCCTACGGCCTCTGCATAGGCAGCTCGCGTGTTCTTGTTCCTGATCGTTGCGGTGAAAAATTCTATGAAGCGCCAGGCCGCGGCTTCACCCGCCCGGCCGATGGCGGCCGGCAACCGGTCGAGCCCGGCGCGCGCAAGGTCGCGCGATGGAATTGGTACGAGCTCGGAACTCACGGTTTTCGTGCATCAAAACCTCGACGACGGTACCCGAATTCCTCCGGATCGAAAAACTCAGCGGGATCGATATCAGTCTCCTCGACGGCTTCCTCCCACAGTTTCCATGCCTCAAAACCGGCCTCTGCTTTCCGTTTATGCTCTTTTTTTGGTTCCTTCCCCTCCCCTAATTGATGCCTCATAACGTCCTTTATGATACGTCAGGCAGGGGGGGTGTCAAGCGACGGCTACACCAGTTTCGTCGAACCGTCAAGGTGAGTTATGCACAGGGTGTCTCCCCTGTTAGGAACGGATCTTGCCTACCAAATACCTGGATCGCCCGAATGACGCCGTCGAGCACAAGAATCTACTGGTCGGGATCGGATGTTTAACGAGGAAACTGACTATCTTCGGAGATAATTCAGTACTTATGGTACTCGTCGTGCATCATGCACGTTGCGCCTGTGATAGAATCCATCGAATAGGAGGTCAAGGATGCGCGCTTTTCCTTTGATATCGATTGTCTCGTTGGCTTTCGTTCCTCAATTCGCACTAGCCGATCTGATCCCATTTCTGAATAGCGACTCGCTTATTAGTGTGACGCAGTCTCGGGACGCGTTTGGCAATTTAGGCTTAGTTGCACAAAATGCCGCTGGCGGCTTGACAACTGTTGATGGAACTTTTGGCTCGCTCGCCGCTGGCGCATTAGTCACGGCGCAAGCATCCGCCATTGCATCGTATGGAACTTTCGGCGTGCTCTCCTCGAATACAGTTGATGTAACGGGGGTACCGGCAAACGTGCAAGTCACTGCGAATGCTGGCTTCCAGGACATTGTTACGATAAGCTTCGCACCGTTCACCGGTGACCCTGGGATATTGTATATCAGCTACACCGTAAACGGCACGATCGCCAACAGCGGCGTGGATAATTCATTCACGCAGCTTTCAGTACAGCTTGGACCCGCGACGGGGTCACTTAATCAGTTCTACGGTACGACCCTTAGCTCGTCCACAAGTGGCACCTTCGCAATACCACAAGAGTTCACCTTCATCTATGGCCAACCCTTTGCGATGAATTTTGAATTATTTGCTCAGAGCGGTAGCGCGGTGGCTTTGCCCGGCGGCGACACTTACGACTATTTCTCTGGCTTAGGAAGCGCGTCAGATAACTTTCTGGACACCGTAACACTATCTGGATTGACCCCTTTAGATCCGACCGGTCAAACGGTTGTTACGGGTGCGCAGTTCTCTTCTGAATCAGGAACTCAGTATGGCTTAACCGGAATTGTCCCCGAACCGAGCTTTATTGGGCTTATGGTCCCACTTCTATTGATCGCCGTTTATATACACAGACGAAACCGCCAGTTGCGCTTGCTGTAGTCATCCGCCACATTGTGTTGGCAATGGCCCGTTTCACGACGGGTTGCGCCGCAGACTGTCCGCGATTAAGGACGGGGTCTGTCGGTTTATAGGGCGGAAGGCGACATACGACTATCAATCTTGCCAGGGTTACTCCAGCGTTTTTTCAACGCCCGTCTCTGCCTTCGCCGCCGACGACTTAGGCACTCTAAAGGGAGACACGGCCGGATCGGCGGCGCCGAACTCCAAAATCAGCAAGTCGTCGTCTTCGTCGGGGCAGCGCTCCAGCCTGGCACCGGTTATCATCTTCCCCTTGGCCTGAAAAACACTGAAGATGCTCTTACCGCCGCCCGCGATGTGATTTTGTGCGAAGCGCTTTTGGTCCAGTCTCCCCGCAAGCAAATCGAGAAGTTCTCGCGCTGACATCTGAATCCTATGTTCGTCCATGGTCGACCCTCCTAGGTACGGCTGGGTATGGATGGTTGAGCGATTCCATTTCATTTGATTGATGGCATTTTCGGGCGATTGCTGGATGGACGGCAATGTGTTTGTGACTTGAGGGACCAGACTTTCCAATTTCGGCACCCAGCCAGCATCGGTAGATCTAACAAAGATTTTCGGTTCCACCCTATGACGTGATTTCTTACCGTAGAACAGCGATTCATCCTTGATGCCTAAAATCACGACGAAATCCACGGAGTGGTATTTACGAAAAAACTCTCGGATCACTTCGGTCATGTTGAAGGTCGCCCAGTTGGCCATCTCATTAAACATGCGCGACCCGCCGTCGCAAACAACAACTCCTCGAATGCCGGCCCACGCGCTTTTTTTCAGTTGGGCCGCCTTGCGCCTCAGCGCGTTGAATAGTGGGTTGTCATCCTTTACAGTCGTGCTCGTGTACGTTCCATAGGAAGCCATTCCTACCCCGCCCCGCCCCGGAAGATATTGAATCGTGACGGCCACGGCCGGAGAAGGATGGTGCGAGTAGTGGTCACGCTGAATGTGAGGTTCTTTGCGGATAAGTTCCAGAAATGTGTCGAAGTCCGCGTTGAAGATGTAGGTTGAAAATTGGTTCGCAGGAGGGAGCATCAATCGCCGCTTTCGTTTGGTTCCTCGGTGCGGGATGGGCTGTTCTTCCTCCACTTTGAAGAAAAACCCGCCGGTTTGGATCTTCGCTTTGTAGACGCGTTTCCATAATTCATCCCGAAAGTGATCGATCGGATTCTTCTCATGCAATCCTTTATCCGAGATCGCCACAATATCCGCTGCGAACCCTAGCACTCGATCTCGTGACTCAAAGAACAGGTCGATTCGGCTCTCACCGTGTTCGGGCTCATGGAGGACGTTACCAAACCGGGAAAACGCCCAAAGGAGAGCCACCTCCCATTCCGTCGCGGCGTAATCGTCCGACACCGTGTTCAATCTCGCTACCCAATCTCGTAGCGCTTCCGGAGAAGCGAACTCGGCGCTCTCGTCCAAGCAGCGTTGGATAACCCGCCGGATGAAGATCGCCATTCCCCCTTATAGCATTCGGTAACGGAACAATGTAAACGACCTATGGTGCCAGGAGTGGGGTAGGGGTAGAGGTAGGGGTAAGGGCGAAGACACGGCGAACATGCTAACATCGTTCGCGTGGAAGATGTCCTCTCGAAAGATGACCTCGCCGCGCTTCAAAAGAAGCTGGCGACGATGAGCATCACGGGGCTCCAGGACTTCTATCGCGCGGCCTACTATCGCTGCCGCTTGGAGGACCCTGGTATCCCAGCAGCCCGATCCATCTAAGAATTGGTTCAGGCATGGAAAGCACTGCGGAAGGAATGACTGTACCCGATTTTGTACCAAGAATCCTTCCAAGCTGATAAGGCTGCGCAGTGTGCGTGTAATGGAATCAGTAAGTTACGTTCTTTCAATATGCCACAAGCGTTCGAATCCCTCTCTCTCCGCCATAATAGAAATTACACACACTCTGCTCCGGGTTTTGGTTTCAATTCCAGCCCGCCGATACTGTCTCTCGTGACTCCGTCAGACGTTTTACCGAGTACTACTTCGCTTCTTTATTTAGTGCGCTCGATGATGTGTGTATTGTTGACGCCCACGTCATAAAAAAAGCGAGGTGTCACCGGACGCGACAAAAGCGAAGTAAGCGAAGGAAGTTTCATCACGCGGTGCCACGGCCGCAGATCTCCTACTCTCCAGCGAAGCAGGCTAACTAACCCGAAAGAACCCTTAAATATCTTGACCTGACAAAAGAAGGTGCCTCATTATCGGAAGTGAAGAGCCACGCGAAATGCCAGTTTTGCGCAACCGGCGACATGAGAAATTTTCTCAACTCGTCGCCAGCGGCATAAAACCAACAGAAGCATACGTATCGCTCGGCTACAGCAAGGTCGGCGCGCCACAGTCTGCTAACAATTTACTCAAACGTACTGATGTTGGAGAACGAGTCAATGGGATTCAGTCCCTGGCTGCTCAGTCCGCAGCTGAAGAAGTGGCGTTCGATCAGAAGCGAGTGCTCAATCGGCTGGATGTATTGAGCAGGAAGGCCGAGTAACTCGGACAGATTTCGGCGGCGGCTCGTTGCGAGGAATTGATTGGCAAACACCGCGGGATGTTTACCGATCCCACCGCCTTTGAATGGGACTTCGATCCCGGCAAGCTCTCGGTCGAGCAACTTGATGTACTGGCGGACCAGTTTATCAGGCAGGCGCTCAGATTCAACAATGGACGATCGGCATGAAGTTGCTCTCAATCTGAAAGAGCACAACATGGTGTACTTTGCCATGTAATCTCCGTGCCGAATCGGAGGACCAAAGTGGGATTCATCCAAGTTTGACAGGCAGCCGAATGGTCTGCCCCCCAGGCGTGGTGGTGGTCTGAGACATGATGTTCGTCCCGATCAAGCTTTGAACCGCTGCACACTAACCTGCAGCCGTTCGGCCACCCGAGAGAGTTCGGTGACGCTGACGTTCACCTGCTCGCTACCTTCCACCATCTGCCCGGCTGCCTGGTCGACACCGCCGATCTCGCGCGCGATCTCCGCGGTAGCCTGCGAGGTTTCAGACACCCGCTTGTTGGCGTCCTGCACCCCAGTCGATGCCTCCGCAATATTCCGCGCGATGTCCTTGGTCATCGTGGACTGTTCTTCGATCGCCGCCGCAATCGAAGACACGATGTCGCTGACCTCGCGAATCACCTGCGACACTTTGTCAATCTCGGCGATCCCTCCCGCGGTCGACGATTGCACCCCGGCGATCCGGCCCTTGATGTCTTCGGTAGCGGCTGCGGTCTGCTTGGCCAGTTCCTTGATCTCGCTGGCCACCACGGCGAATCCCTTGCCGGCCGAGCCGGCCCGCGCCGCCTCAATGGTCGCGTTGAGCGCCAGCAAGTTGGTCTGCGATGAAATTTCGGTGATGGTCTCGGTAACTTTGCCGATTAACTCCGCCGCGGCGCCCAATTGATTCATCTGTTCACTGATGCTGGCGGCTTGGCGCGTGGCCTGTTCGGTGATGCGGCGCGCTTTCTCGGAGTTTCCGGCAATCTCTGCGATGGTGGCCGTCATCTGCTCGGTCGCCGAGGACACGGTGGCCAAGTTAGTCGAGGTCTCCTCCATCCCGGCCGCCACCGAGATCACGTTGGCGGTCATGCGCTCGGCCGCCGCCGCCGCGGCGTGAGCCTTGCCGGAGGCCTGATGGGATCCGTCCGACATCTGCGCCGAATTCGCGGACAACTCGGCCGAGGAAGACGTGATCACCTCAACTCCTCCGGTAATCTCCTTCACCACATCGCGCAGGCTGATGGACATGGTTTGCATGGACTGCGCAAGCAGTCCAATTTCGTCCCTGCGATCGAGGTATTCCTGGGGGACGTCGCGCGCTAGTTGCCCTCCGGCTACGGCATCCAGATACGCCACCGCTACGCTGAGCGGCTTTGCAATGCTACGGGTAATAACAGTCCCGAGAATGATGGCTATTGCCACTGCCAGCAGGGCCAGTAGCGCAATGGGAATGGGCATGATGCGCGATACGGTGGCGGCGTGTTCCTGCCGCTCCGCCAGCCGTGGCTGCTGCCATTTCAGATAACCCGTAAGAGCGTCTTCCACCGGACCGACGTTTGGAATGCTCTCGCTGCCATATACTTCCAGCGCCTCTTTGCTTTTCCCGCTTTGACTCAGCTCTAGGACGTGCTGATTTGCATCCAGCCAAGCCGTCCCCGCCTTTTCAAGACCACCCGCCAGTTTCTGGCCTTCGGCCGTTTTCTCCCGAGTCTTCAACTCGCTCATGAGCGAGCGGGACTCTTGGGACATATGGATCTGATTGGCCCTGTCTCCCCCGGCCGTGTTTCCGTGGCACATCTCGCAGTGCTTACTCAGCGCCATGTGGCCGACAATTGAGTTCACCGCCCCCAGATCGCGTCCTACGCGCTCCGCGCTCGCCATTTTTTCGGACTCCACCTGTTGTTGCTGCCCCGTGCTGCGTATGGCGCTCAATGCCCATAAGCTGAGACCGCTGATGCACACCACTGATCCGATTCCCGAAGCCAGCACGATCGCTAGCTTTTTCCCGATTTTCATGTTCGCGAACTTGTGCATAGTCTTCCTTTTGGTTTATGCCAAACATTCCTGCGGAGCCGTCTGCTTGCTTTTGGTTCCTCCCTCCCTGCGAATGCTCGCTATTCATTGGACCCGGTTGAGTTTGATTTGATATTCATCCACACCGGCAGCCAGGCCGCGGGCGATCTCTTCCTCTCCAGCTAGGGATAACAGCGATGATCTGCAAGCCGGCGAAGCGCACATCGGCGCGAATCTGCCGTGTCACAGCCAGTCCGTCCAGGCGCGGCATTTCCACGTCGGTGGCCACCAGATCCAGCTCCGCCGAGTGTACGTCCACGATTTCGCACGCGGCATCCAACCGCTTCTACCAGTCGCTGAATCTGGCCCCGGAGGAATTCGGAATCGTCGGCCACCAGGACTGTGGAGATTTTGCCCGGCGTGTCCTGAATGTCCCCTCCGCCGATGGACCAGCTTTTTACTGGATCGAGACCGCCAGCTAGACCCAACATTGCCCGCGCGCCAACTACCTCTTCGAAGTGGCCTTCTTCCCTCGCAATCCGCGACACTTCTTCTGGATACTCGCGTTCAATCTCCTCAGGCGGATAAAAGCAGGCGAATGACGTACCTACAAATTCCTCGGCGCTATTGCCTTGAATGCGCTCCACACAGGCGGTCCAAATCGCCACGCGGTCCTGCGGGTCCAGCATCGGTATGCCGTAGTTCTTGACCCCTTCGATTAGAGTCTGAGAAAGCTGCTCATTGAGTGTTGTAGACATATCCAGTTGCCAACTTATCGGCCGAGCGACACGTTCGCTCTCTATTCTTATCGGCGTCGTAGGAAAAACGCTGAGCTTCGAATTACGGGCTTGCAGCGTAGCGGTGTCGGGCATATGCCCCGCGCGGGCTGCCACGTTCCGGAGGCAATGAGGACATTTGTCCTATGTCGATGAAGTTTCTGCCGCACTTGATAGTTACGGGAGTTTCACTGCCAAATAGCCAGCGTCACCGATGCCAGCCGTACTGGGAAATCACAACACGGCGGAGCTAAGAGCAGCGTGGCACCAAGGCCGCAAGGAGCTGTTCTATCCGTACGGCCAAACGTACGTGCAAACTTTGGGGGAACAGGACTCGTGGATCGTCCCAATGATTTGCTTCGTGACAATCCGTCGTCACTCCCGGCCCGGCGTGGCTGCTGTCGACGCTCATGCTCCTCGGGGCAGCCATGGCAACGCTGTTCACGATCGCCCAGCGCCGCTCGAGGTGCGTTGGAACCTGTTCGCCGCGTTCTTGGGCACTGGGAACTCGACGTGACGGAAAACCAGGTCGAGACCCAGGCTTAGCCTCTTGGGGACCTGACCTGCTCCAGACCTCGGCACGCGTGAACACCTCGTTGCCCCCGGGTCGATAGGAGTCCAGATTTCGGCAGAAGTTCGCGCGCATTAAGCCGCCCACTAGCAAGGCCGTGAACTTCGCCTTGTCGTTGACAAGCAACTGGCCACCACAAAATAAAAGCAGCGCCTGCCGGCTGACAATCCACGCTCTACGGCATCAACGCTAGCGAATTTTGTGAGGTCAAGGTTGACCGGCTACGATCTTGGCTCCTAGCGCCTTTGGTGCAGGGATCTGAGACGCGTCCCAACCTCCACCCAGAGCTTTGATCAAATTGACGCCGGCCACCATTTGTTGCGATCGAAAACTCACCACCGCCTGTTCGGCGTTCAACAATGCAGTTTGCGCGGCGATCACATTCAGGTAAGGATCTAGACCGGCCTTATAGCGGACCTCAGCTTCTCCAAGGTTTCTTCCCGCTGAATCAATCGCACCGTTTTGTTGCTCGATCACCTGTGCGAGGATTCTGAGAGCCGCCAGGTTGTCTTCCACCTGTTGAAACGCTGCAAGTACTGTCTCCCGGTAATTCGCGACCGTTTGATCGTAGGTTGCCTGGAATTGTTGGACTGTTGCCCGCCGGAATCCTGCATCGAAAATCGTCTGCGCCAGGCTGGGACCAACGGACCACATCCGGCTCGGCCATGCGAACCATGTTGCTGGTGAGAGGCTCTCGAGTCCGGCGGACGCGCTCAACGTGATGGTGGGGAAGAAGGCTGTCTTTGCTATACCGATCTGAGCATTCGCCTGGGCGACTAAGCGTTCGGCCGAAGCGATATCGGGACGGCGTTCCAGAAGTTCGGAAGGAAGGCCCACAGGGATCGAGGGCGGATTTGTCTTAAGGACTTCTAAGGGGACGGCAAATGTTGACGCAGGCTGCCCGGCCAAGAGCGCGATCGCGTGTTCGTATTGCGCGCGAAGAATTCCCAGATTCGTATCCTGCGCTTCGGTTGCCTTCAATTGCAACTCAGCCTGCGCTACCGCTTCATCGCTGCCTATTCCGGCTCGATACACATCGACCGTAAGTTCGAGCGCCTGCTGGTAGGCTCGCACGGTGGAATCAAGGAGCTGCTTCAGCGTATCCTGCGCGCGAAGTTGATAATAGTCGGCAGCGAGCTCAGCCTGCGCGGACAGCCGCACGTTCTCAAGATCGGCGACGCTGGCCTGCGCGGCAAATGTGTTGGCCTTCACTGTGTTTCGAACGCGTCCCCACAGATCGGGCTCCCAGGTGGCATCGAGCGGAAGCGAGTATGTGGTGAAAGTCTTGCCAAAGGTTTGTCCGAACGCCGTCGACAAACGTGAATTTATGATGCCCGGATTGGCCGTAATTGTTGGGAAATATTGCGCCCGGGCTTCGCGGACCATGGCGCGCGCAGCCTGGACATTGGCCGCCGCCGCGGCGATATTCTGATTGGAGATATTGAGCTTCTCTTCCAACTCGTTCAACTTACGATCGTTGAAGTTTTCCCACCACCTGCCGCGTGCCGCTTCATCCCGCGGTTGCGCAGCTTTCCACGCGCCTTCGGCATTGGGTACTTCCAGCTCCTTGTAAGCAGGCGGGACCAATGCTGTGGGCTTTATGTATTTCGGCCCGATGCTGCATCCAGCGAGTAACAGTAGCGGGGCTGCGAGCATGAGTTTAGTGAAAGTTCTGGCCATAATTCACTCCCCGATATACACGTCGACCAGCTGGCCAGGATATAGATTCAGTTCTTTCGGTTTCTCAAGCCGAAAGATGATCGGCAGCACGCGGACGTCCACCCGTTCCTGCCGCTGATCGGAAAGCTCGATTTTAGGAGATACGATTGGCTGCATTCTGATGAACTGCATCGGGATCTTAACGGCCGAGCCGCGGACAGACAGCTGCGCTTTCATCCGCGATGGGTCGGGAATGCGAGGCACTAGAATCTCGTCGACGTAGCACCGCACATTGAGGCGATCCTGGGGACTTCCCAGCACCAACACCGGATCCATGCCCTGCGTGTAAGTATCGTAAGCGCCTTGCCCAGAGACGTAGCTGCCTACGGTGGGGTTGATCGCCAGTACGATCCCATCTTTCGGCGCTCGAAGAGTGTACTTGGCAAGCAGCGCGCTCGCCGACAAATAAGCTTTGTACAGAGCGTTGTATTGCCGCTCTTGATTGGTGATGTCGTAACTCCAGGCGCCCGCCTTGATTAAGTCGCGTTGCTTGCGGGCCACTTCAAGATTGGCTTTTGCCGTTACCACCGCATTTGCGGCGTTGTCCAAAGCATCTTTGCTGATCGATTTGGGATTTACGTCATAGGCGGTTTCTTGCTTGTCCAACTCATCCTGAACGGTCTTCAACGACGCCTGCGCGGATAAAACTTGGGCCTCCGCCACCTCCATGTTTTCTTTTCGCGGCTGAGCCTTGAGTTCCTCCAGAAGGGAGGCGGCGGCCTGTGCTTGTGATTGCAATTGCTCGGCCGTGGCCCTCTGAATCGAGTCATCCAGCAACAGAAGAATCGTCCCCTTCTTTACTTTCTGGCCTTCCACCACCGGGATTTGCTTCACAGTGCCCGACACCTCGGGGTAAACATTGACATTCTCCCCGCTCGGCTGATCGCTTTCTATCATGCCCTCCGCATAGATGCCGTTGGAATAGGGGTTCGTCGCCGGGCTGAAGGCAGGTGGCAGTGGGGGCTGCGTGATTCCCGACACATACGCGACCACGCACCCTGCCAACAGGCCCAGGAAGGATAACGCGAATAATAGCTTTCTCATTCGGAGCCTCCCTTCTCATATCCAATAAGCCGCCCATCCTCCATCTTCAAAATCCGCGTGGCGAATTCATTGATTCGGTCGTCGTGCGTGACGATCAGGATGCAGCGCTTTTCGTTGAGGATGTTGTTCTTCACAAATCCAACGACGGCATGGCCGGTGTCGCCGTCAAGCGAGGCAGTGGGCTCGTCCATAATCAAGATGTCCGGTTGTCCCGCGATTGCGCGGGCGATAGCAACGCGCTGCTGTTCCCCTCCGCTCAGCTTTACAGGAGGAAGATCGGCGCGGCCTTTCAAGCCGACGATTTCCAGATACTTCTTGGCCTCTGTGATGGCCGCATCCCAGTTCATCCGCTTCAGGATTAATGGAACCGCCACATTTTCAGCCGTCGTTAATCGCGGAAACAAATGAAAATCCTGGAATACGAAGCCAATCTTGTGCAGCCGGAAGTCCGCCAGTTTGTCGCTTCCAAGGCCCCAAATGTCCGATCCTTCCACTGAAACGCTGCCGGAATCGGGTCTGAGAATGCCTGAGAGCACACTCAACAGCGTGGTCTTCCCGCTTCCTGACGGCCCCACGATGTACAGCATTTCGCCAAAATACGCATCGAGGGTTACATCCTTTAAGGCTTGCGTCCTGGCTTCGCCTTCGCCGAACCACTTGACCACGTCCGTTACTCTGATCGCTGTATCCGCCATATCAACCACGAAAAATATCGAACGGCTCGATGCGCAATACCTTGCGGACTCCGAAATAGCTCGAAATGGCAGCGATGATGACGACCATCGCGAAGGCCAGACCGAGATTCCAATACGTGATTATCGCGGCGTAGTCCGGAAGTCTCAGTTTCGCGAGCGTGATCATAAGCGCGCACAGCCCGATTCCCAAACCGTAACCCGTGAGGGCGGTGAAGCTGGCCTGGAACAGAATCATCAGGATTAGTTCGCGGCTCTTCGCGCCCATCGCCTTGAGCGCGCCGAACTTCTCCAGGTTCTCGAGGATGAAGCTGTAGAAGGTCTGGCCCGAAATCGACAGTCCAATGATGAAGCTGATCACCGTCATGATGAGCATGTTGGTGCCAATGCCGGTCTTGTACTTATAGAAGTCAGAGATTTTTTGAATGAACTCTTCCTTGGTAAGAGCCAGGTAGCCCGCGGCAGTCACCTGCTGCTTGATCGAGGCTACATCTGCGGCAGACTTTGGCTCCACCAGCAGATAGGAGATGGTGGAACGTGTAGTGGGTATGTACTGCAGCGCGCGGTTGTAGGTCGTATAGAGCGTCGGCACGCCGAACAATCCGCTGGAGGCGACATGTGCAATCCCGACAATGACGCCGCGGTGGTCATTAAGCTCAAACTCGGCCCCCACCTTCGGATTCTCGAGCTTGTAGAATTCCGAGTCATTGATCGCGATAAACGCGTTCTCGGCAAATATATCCTCAATATTGCCGGTATCCAGCATCGGTCTGCCGAACAGACTGGTATCGTCCAGGCCAATGATATTGGCAGACTGGTAGATGCCATCGGGAAGCTTCAGCAGCGCGGCGCCGGAGTACAGCGGCACCGCGTACTTCACGCCCGGAATGCTGCGCACCTCATCCAGAACGTAATCTGGCAGCGGAATCGTGTTGGCCACGGTCTGGATCGCCGGGTCCATGACCCAGATCGACGCGCCGATGTTGAGGACGGTAGCCGAGGAGCGGGTCAGAATCCCGGCGAACAAAGAGGTCATCTCGATCATCAGAAACACTGCAAAGCTGATCCCGACGAGCAGGGCCGCGTATTTGGCCCGGTCGTTGACCAGCAGTTTGTACGCAATGTGTAAAATTCCACCCATCGGACCCGATTCCATCTAACGTAATCGGCACATTGCCCGGGCAAGGCATTCGCAACAATCAGGACAACCCGAAACTGGCGGGGGTTTACCCGCAGTGAGTGTCAGCCGCTGGCTTGGAATTGGCTGTCACCGGTTCATCTATGGCCCACCTACCGGGACTCCGACGCAATTAAGTCACCTGGTGATGATGTACCAGCAGTTGTGCAAGCGCGCAGGAGGCGAGACGCGCCGTCTCGCCGTCGGCACGGCTCGTCAGTATGATAGGCAGGCGGGCGCCGAGCACAATGCCGGCGGCCTGCGCGCCGGCGAGGTAAACGAGCTGCTTGACTAGCATATTGCCTGCCTCCAGGTCCGGCACCACAAGAATGTCCGCCTGGCCGGCCACCGGGCTTGAGATGCCCTTGCTGCGGGCGGCTTCACTCGAAATGGCGTTGTCGAAGGCCAGCGGTCCGTCGAGTATCCCGCCAAGAATCTGCTGTCGCTCGGCCATCTTGCACAATGCGGCCGCATCGACCGTTGACGGCATTTTTGCACTCACTGTCTCGACGGCAGACAAAATCGCAACCTTGGGCGATGGGATGCCGAGTGCGTGCGCCAGTTCGATCACGTTGCGAACGATGTCGCGTTTTGTGTCCAGATCCGGCGCAATATTCACCGCTGCATCCGTAATGAACAGCGGCTTCGTGTAGTGCGGCACGTCGAGCACAAACACGTGACTCATTCGTCGCTCCGTGCGCAGTCCTCCGGCCTTATCGACCACCGCCTCCATCAATTCATCTGTATGCAGCGCTCCCTTCATCAGGGCTTCCACTTTGCCTTCGCGCCCGAGCACTACCGCGCATTCGGCCGCTGCATGACTGTGCGGCACATCAATGATCTCGACGTCTCCGANNCGATCGACAGCTCATCGCACGGATGCACAATCGCGGTAGGAATCGGACTGAATTGACGGGCCGCGTCGAGAAGCTGCTGATAGCGGGTCCGTGCAGCAAGATGGTTAGCAGCTTCGCCCAGGATGCGCCGCCGCCGCAGTTTAACGGCCGGGACAATGACGCGCGCCTGACCCTCGATCAACATCTGCCCGGATTCGGAAACACACTCGCAGTCGAATGTCGCCTGCCGCGTATCTGGCGCCAGGGCGCGAACCCGCACACGCACTGTCACCGTTCCGCCGGCACTCGCCAGGCTCGCGAAGCGCAGCGAAAGGTCCTGGTAGATGGCTCCTGGTCCCGGCAATTGCGCCGAAAGCAGTTCAAGGACGAAATCCGCACCCCGTTGGCCAGGGGCAATATCTTTATCCACCGATCCAAGCGTCCTTGTCATCTCCACGGCATCGCCAATATGCAGCTCATCGAAGGTCCTGTTCTCGATGAACTGCGCCGCAACCCCGGGTCCGGCATTGTCAGCCACAGGTCGCCACCGATTGCCAGGTGGCATGTGTGAGATTATTAATTGCGGCGCTCATGAATGTCCGTGTCCGGGTCCTGTCTTGCAATGGAGTCGTGGCTTTGTATCCCGGTTTGCGCATCCCCGGCCATACGTACATCCCCGGATCCTCTGTCCGGTACCAGCACCGCATACTGTCACGCAAAGTCAGAAATGGGGACCGAAATGCCAGCACACAGCCTCAAGAATACGCCACGGGAATTTTCTTCGGTTAACACGACAGCCGCTCCGGCTCGCGAAACTATCTTTTGGTTTGGCCAACCAGAGCCCGCGGATATGCGTCTCCTTGAGCTCGCAAATTTACTGGCTATGTGAGTAAACAAATTAACCTTGGCGCGGAGGAGTATACGATGTTACTAAAAGAAGCATGCACCGCCGGGGTGGTCTGCTGCGGCGCGCAGACTACCGTTCTGCAAGCGGCGAGCCTCATGCGTCACAAGCACGTGGGCGATCTGGTGGTGGTGGATGATCCGCAGGACGAACGTATTCCGCTTGGCATCGTTACCGATCGGGATATCGTGGTCGAAGTGCTTGGCAACGAGCTTGACCCGACCAGGACAGCCGTGGGAAGCCTGATGCGCAAGCCGGTTGTCATCGCACATGAATCCGAAGATACGACCGAGGTGCTCCAGCGCATGCGCACTCACGGCGTGCGCCGGCTGCCCGTGGTAGCGCATAACGGCGAAGTTGTGGGAATCATCACGCTAAACGATTTACTGCGACTGTTTGTGACGGACGTCGGCGCGGTATTGGACACCATGAACAAGGGCCAGATCAACGAGCAGCATGCCCGCCGTTAGATTCATTGTTACCAGGTGCTGAGGGGTAGCGGCACAAATGATGGTTCACGTGCGGCACCTGTTAGGCGCGCTGATTTTCGGTGCAGCTCTGCTGCTCATCGCGACCATCTCGCTCGGCAATTGGGGCGCAATCGGCAATTGAGCAAATGAAGCGCCTGCACGCGACCTGGAGCCCCGGATGCCGGCGGCCCCGTTACGCCCGCGGATAGCCAACCGTTTGCGCGAAGGTAACGAACTGTTGGTCCGCCAGCTTCAGCACCCCGCCTAGCTTTGTCGTGTCAACCGCGCCGCGGAAGACTGTGGCAAGATTCTCCGAGGCACAAAAAAGATATACATTCTGGCCGATGAAAGCCGTGTCTACCGACGCGTACAAACGGCGTTCCTCGGCACCGATATCGTTCATGCGCTCTCCATGCGCCACATAGATTAGGTTGAGCGGCGCCACGGCGACGAAATCCTGCGTTCCCGTCTGCGTCCGGATGTCCAGCTGCAGGTATGGCAGCAGTTCGTGGCTCTTCGGCTCATAGAGCCATACTCCATCGGCCATCGCCATGTATATGTCGATGACCATGACATGGCGCCAGTAGG
Organism: Bryobacterales bacterium; assembly: GCA_003132905.1. Next base: position 16,098 of record PKZC01000142.1, read on the forward strand.
GTACGGTCCGGTCGCCGTTCGGGCGATTGGTGCCAAAGGCCGCCCACAGCAAATCCGACAGGACTTGCGGCGGCAGAGGCTGCTCTGAATACTCGCGCGTTGAATGTCTCAGATTGAGCGCTTCAGTCAGCGATTTGCCGCCCGCATTTCGCGGTGGAGGCAGGACAGGAGTTTTGCGTGGTTGAATGATCATGACGGCAGATCAAGGCGACAAAAATTTCTCCATTGGGTTAATCGATCCGTCAACGCCCGAAACATCCACATCTTCGGGCGCCCCGGCCCAATCTTCCGGTGGTTCTGCATATTCCAGCGGCAGCACGCTCCAGTTCTCCATATCGATTTCATCCAGATCGCCGTCGATCGCCTGCGTCTCGATGGTGCGCGATTTGTCGTCGTACCCGGTGACCACGAAGGCCTCCCCCGTGTCCAACCGCGTATACCACTGTCCAGTTATCGGAGAATTATTAATGTGACGCTCCTGGAATCCGAAATCTTTCGTCGCATGACTGCACCAACGCAATTTCTATGTATGAGCAACAATGCGCCGGTCAGGCGCGGGTGAAAATGCGGAAATGTGCTTATTTGTGTGCGGTTGTTACCGGCATGAGCTGCGCCGCGAATCGCCCGCATCTCCGTGGCGAAGTTGCAGCCGACAGCGCAACAATGCGNNAGGCAAATCGGAGCGCGCAATTCAGCCTACGCAGTACCCCACGTGGTGCGTACCGCTGTGGCGCAGGTTCATGGACCAACGGGAAACACCGACTCAGCTGACAGGTTTAAGTCCGAGCAGTATCTCCAGCTTTCGGTCGTGGCCGTAGATGTCATCAAAGAACTGCACCGGCCCGGCTTCCGTAGCCATTGCGGTGCCGTACAGAATCATCACATGAATTGGAATACGCAATTCGACGCGTAGGGACCTTGCGCCGTGCATTGCGGCATCTATTCTTTCGTTGTTCCATGGGTCCGCCGCATTGCGCAATACGTACGTCGCCAGGGCTGCCGGATCGTTGACACGAATGCAGCCATGACTGAATGCCCGGCGCGACGCGAGGAACAACTGATGAGCCGGCGTCGAATGCAAATAGACATTGTGCGCATTGGGAAACATGAATTTAATCAACCCCAGCGCATTGTCCTCGCCCGGCCGCTGTCGGAGCCGAAACCGACCTGCCGCCATCGCCTCGATTGTCTCCGGCGTCGGGTCCATGATCGCCGCATCATCACCGTCACCGCGCACGATTTCNNCGGATCAGCACGGATCTGCGGCAACATTTCGTGCATCGTTATGCTGCGCGGAATGTCCCAGTATGGCCGGAATATCACGAACCTCAGGTCGCCAACGAAAACCGGCGTGCGCTTTCCGGGGTATGTCTGCCCGACAATGACAGGCATTTGCAAAATACTGGCAACCCGGTCGGCGGTGGTATTGAAGGCAAACAATCTGAATTCTGGAATATTGACGATTATGGGCGGCGAGTCGAACGCGGGCAGCCACCGCCAGCGCTCAAGGGTCAGCTCGATCTGGCGCACTCGCTGGGCCATGGGCGTGGTCAGTGTGGCATAGGTCGAGGCACCGAGTGCGCCATCGACGGCAAGCCCATGCCTGTCCTGAAAGCGTCTGAGCGCCTCAACCAGCGCCGCATCAAGCGTCTGATCGGCCGCTGTCCGTTCCCCGGCCTGCTCGGGCAGGTCGCCCTCGGCTATCAGCAATTGTCGCAACTCCGCAGCGCCGGCGTAGAATTCGCCGAGGTGAATTGAGCGGGTCCCAATGCCCGGCAACTTCGTCAGGTTGGCATCGGTTGCCAGATTTCGATAACGCGACAGAGCTGATTTGAGCAGGGCGTAGTGATAGAACGGCGGCTCTGCTCCAGCTACTGCATCGGACACATTTGCCGCGACCGCCAGTGCCTCAACAGCGGCCGCAACATCCAGATCTTCGCGTGAATCGGCGATTTCGAATCCGGCGTCATGTGGATTGACGCGGCCATAATGCAGGTGACTGATTAAGCGGACGGCCGCTCGTGTGAACCATTGATCAATACGGACAAACTCGGCCGCCGAGGACCTGCCGTTCAGCTGACCGGCCGCCATCGTAAGCGTGTCGGTGCCATAGTCGCCCGGCCGCAGTCCAAGGCTTTCAGCGGTATTCAGGATTTTGATGAGTGCGCGAGCTTGCTCGGACAGCTGACCTGCGCGGCTCCACAATGGAGTCGACCGCGAATGAGCGTAAATCGACTCAATCAGAACTGTTTCTCCTGCCACGGCAACGCCCGGTAATTCGCTGGCCGGTAGGTCAGCTAAATTATTCTGCCGGGATGCGGCCGGGGAATCGCCTGTTGCTGCGACTGCAGGTACCGAGGGCACCTCGCTGAACAACACGCATACGATTACCAGGTACCGGATCATTTCCATCGCAGTAGCAAGCTGGCGGCAGGGGGATTTATTCCTGCGCATTATCGTCACGGTGACACAAACCAAGGGAGTATCGCGTATCGCCATACGTATTTACGCGAATCGCCAATCCGTGCCCTTCGGTTCAGCATCATCCCGTAGCACACTTGTTCAAAGGAGGAATTTATGAGCTTGATACGTTGGGATCCATTCGGCGACGTCGATACATTCTTTCCCCGTCTGCTGCCAAATACCTTTGCGAATTGGCCTCGCCTGGCGGGAGAGGGCAATGGAAAGAAACTCGACTGGGCGCCGTCTGCAGACATAAGCGAAACCGAGAAAGAGTACGTGATTCGGGCCGAGCTCCCTGCTGTGAAAAAGGAAGATGTGCAGGTGACCCTAGATGACGGAATGATCACCGTCAAGGGGGAGCGCAAGCAGCAGAAAGCGGACAAGAACGAGAAGTTCCACCGCGTCGAGAGCTTCTATGGAAGCTTCGAGCGCCGCTTCTCGCTGCCAGATAACGTGGATGCAGATGCCATTACCTGTGAAAGCAAGGACGGCATCCTCACGGTGCACATTCCGAAGAGCGAGGTATCAAAGCAGAAGCCGAGGCAAATCACGGTGCAATGACGGTCGGGAAATACTGGCTGAATATAGCCGGACGGCGCCGCTCTCGGCGCCGTTCTTTTGTATCGGGCATTGCAATCCGGCCAGAATGGAAAAATTCACCATGCCCTATGTTACGAATGCAGACCTGCCATTGAGCGTTAAAGCGCATCTCCCGTCCCGCGTGCAGGACATCTTTCGCAAAGCCTTCAATGGCGCGTGGCAAAACCATGGCAGGTCATAGGCGTCTCAGCGCGAAGCGATCGCATTTCGTATGGCATGGACAGCCGTGAAGCATCGGTATCGGAAGTCTGACAATTCTTGGACTAAGAAACAGAGTGGTGGTCGGCCAAGGCGTACGTGATGCCCGAAGTTCACAACGGGAAACTCCGGGCAGCCGCAGTACTAAGCAGAGAGTAAAAGTTATATTGCAGGACGCGGCTGCTATGCCGTATCCGGCGCCGCCCGCAGGGCGGGAAACTTTGATAAACCGCAGGAGAAGATAATGTACGACAAAATCCTGGTCCCCGTTGACGGTAGCGAGACCTCGACGCGTGGCCTTAATGAAGCGATCCGGCTCGCGAAAATTAGCGGCGGCCAGCTTCGCCTGATGAATATCGTCAATGAATACATACTTGATGGCACCTACAGTACCGGCCTTTTTCCGGACAACCTGATCGCGGCACTGTGCAAAGAGGGTAAAGCCATTCTCGATTCGGCGCAGGCCACTGCGCAGTCTGCCGGGGTCAAAGCGGATACCGTGATGATCGAGTCAATTGGCGGCGTCCCCGCGGATTTTATTATTGCGCAGGCAAAAGAGTGGAATGCCGATATCATCGTCATGGGGACACACGGCCGTCGCGGACTCTTGCGGCTGGCTTTGGGCAGTAATGCCGACCTTGTGGTTCGTNNACGCAACACCGAAAAAGACGAGCAAGCCTGAATTTACCATGCGGCCCGAAGCTACGGCGGCTTAGAGCTCTTTGGTGCGGCATAGATGACACGGCACTGTCATCGCTGCCATAGAATCAGAGGCGCTTCAAGGGGAACTGCGGTGTCGCGAAAGCTTGGAATTATACGCAAGGCGTAATCGGCGGCAGCGCGGCTGGCGGGTGCAGTTGCGCTATNNGTGATCGTTGCACCGCCTATCGGAACAGGTCATCTCCTGGCGAAACGGATATTCATCCGCCAATCCATCTGCGTATAGCTCCACGCGCAGCGCCGACTGAGCCAGCGCGCCAAGTTCGACCTCGGCACTGAAGTGATGCGACTCGCCCCGTGTATCGACACTCACGCGGCCGAAACGCAGTGCAGGCCAGCCCTGCTCGATTGCGCGCTGCCACGCGCTGATTTGCACGCCCAGAGCCGCGTTGTCTTGAGCTCTCAGGCGATAAGATGCCGCAGCCGGCAAATAACATTTCTCCGTATACTCGCGAACGCTGCGATTCGCACTATAAACCGGAGTCAGAGCCGCCATGCTCTCGCGCACACGGCTCACCCATCCTCGCGGAACATCATTCTCGTCCCGCGAATAGAACTCCGGTATTACCTGTCTTTCCAGCACATCATAGAGTTGTTCAGCTTCGGCGGCGTCCACACCAGGGTCATCGCCGTGCTCGATGCCGTCGCCCAACGCCCATCCGCGGCTCNNGCCCACCAGCCATCAAGCTCCGATACATTTAATCCGCCATTGACAAGGACTTTCATCCCGCTGGTGCCGCACGCTTCCCAGGGCCGTCGCGGCGTGTTGATCCATACATCGACGCCAGCCACCAGCTGTGCGGTCATCGACATATCGTAGTCGCTCAGAAAAATTGCCCGAGGCCGTATGTCGTGTCGGCGCACGAATTTAATCCATTCGCGAATCAAGGCTTGGCCCGGGCTGTCAGCAGGGTGCGCCTTGCCCGCGATGATCAGCTGCACCGGACGCTCGGTGCTGGTAAGGAGTCGAGCGAGGCGGTCCGGATCGTGCAGCAACAAATTCGGACGTTTGTAGGTTGCAAATCGCCGCGCAAAGCCCAGTGTCAGAACTTCCGGGCTGAACAGGTGCGTGGCTATATCGATTTCCTCAGCGGCGCCCCCTGAGGCGGCGAGCTGCGTTGCAAGGCGGCGCCGGGCGTACTCGACGAGTGACTTGCGACCCGCCGTTCGGCATTGCCAGATCGCCGCATCGGACACCCCTCGAATGCACTGGCCCATGGTGTCGAGCGTATCCATCCAGCGATTCTTGCCACAGCAGCCCGTCCATAAAGTGTCAGCAGCAGGGCTGTCCCAGCTCGGGCTATGGACTCCATTGGTAATGTGATCGATGGGCACTTCGGCAACCGGCCAGCGGGGGAACAGCGGCAAAAAGATGCGCCGACTGACTTCGCCATGCAGCCGGCTGACCGCATTGACCCTTCCGCATCCGCGCAAGGCCAGATTGGCCATGTTGAAAGGCTCCGAGTCATCGTCCGGGTTCTCGCGGCCCAGCGCGAGCAACTCTCCCAGGCTGATGTGAAGCAAAGTATTTGCATAGCTCTCGAGATACTGTTTGATTAAGGGCGGTGCAAAGCGGTCAAATCCCGCTGTCACCGAGGTGTGCGTCGTAAATAAATTACCCGCGCGAGTTGTCGCCAGTGCTGCATCGAAGCTGACATTCCACTGATCCATGCCGCTGCGGGCTCGCTCCAGAATGACCAGAGCTGCGTGGCCCTCGTTCAAGTGGCACACATCCGGACGAAGATTCAAGGCCTCCAGAAGGCGCCAGCCGCCGATGCCCAGGACGAGTTCCTGCTGCAGACGCAACTCGGGACCACCGCCATAGAGCTCACTCGTGATGCCACGGTGTGCGGGATGATTGGCGATGTCATTGCTGTCCAGCAAATATAAATGCCCTCGGCCTACCTTCACCTCCCAGCCACGCAACCAGAGACTGTAGCCGGGTGTTCGAATTTCCAGCCTGAGCAGCTCCCCATCGGGCTTGCGCAGTGGAGTGACCGGAAGCTGACCTGGATCGTTATACGGGTAGAGCGCCTGCTGCCCGCCATCATGGTCGATCATCTGTCGGAAGTAGCCCTGGCTGTATAGCAGCCCGACACCTACGATAGGTACACCGAGATCACTCGCTGCCTTGATTTGATCGCCCGCGACGTTTCCCAGGCCACCGGCATAGATTGGCAGCGCCTCGCTCAGCATGAATTCCATGCTGAAATANNTGAATTCCATGCTGAAGTAGGCTACCTGTGCGAGTCCCGAATCCGCATGCGCTTGCTGAAACCAGGCGGGTGCCCGGGCCTCAATTTTTGTTGCACGCACGAGTCGTTCCAGATTTTCCCGAAATTTCAGGTCGGCAAATGCCTGCGCAAATCGTAGATGCGACGTGGTGTTGAGAACTATCCATGGATTGCCGGTTTGTTCCCACAACTCTGGATCGAGTCGCTTCCATAGCTCATCCGCGCCGTGGTGCCACGACCAGCGCAGATCCAATGCCAGTTGCCGCAGAAATCCGGCGGCCGATTCTTCAGTTATTTTCGCAAGATCAGCGCACATACGTTGCCTGCCATGGTGTTGCGCGATTTTAGACTTTAATCTCCGTACCCACATGAGAAATCACCGCTGTCGATGCCGCCAAGGTACGGTTTTTCTCAGGGTGTCCCGACACATCCGGAAATTTAGCCATGCAAGCCTGGATGCTCCGGCATAGCCTTATTCCACTGCCTGGGGAACGAATGCGCCTGACCGATGCGCTACAAGCGGACACTGAGCACGGTCTCCTTCGCCTGGTGCACTCCATAACGTATGTAGAACGGGACCTCGATATCGCGCCGCGAATTACCCGTAAATTACGTAAATCCACGGATATGAATCGGTCCGGCTTTGCATCAGGCTATTAGCGAGATTATTAACACCTCGAAGACAGGAGGGCAGTTATGGAAGCAGTATTAAGCGCGCCGGCGATAGTAAGGCATGACAAAGAAGTGCCAACGGATCTTTCGCAGGTTTTGGCCTTATGCATGGCGCCACACACTCCCGTGGATCGCCATGCCTGTATTGCCGAGAATGCTTACGAGATCGCCGAGCGCCGTGGCTTTGCTCCGGGTCACGAACTTGATGACTGGCTGGAGGCGGAGAGCCTAGTGNNTTTACGGAGAAGGCCTCTACTAACGGGGAAGCTGGCAAGTCGACGAGTGAATTCCGAAGCCGAGATGAGCGTAAGCAGCGGAGAATGGCCATGAAACGCCTGATCCGATTTAAATTGAACGGCAAAAGCGTCACCGTTGATGGTGATGATGAGCGCCATTTGTTATGGGTACTGCGAACCGAGTTTGCACTCACCGGCGCCAAGTATGGCTGCGGTCAGGGATTCTGTGGTACCTGCACCGTGATCGTTGACGGAAAGGCCGTGCGCTCCTGTCTGACTCCGCTCAAGGCAATCGAAGCAACGGATGTGATCACGATCGAAGGACTTGCACGCGACGGCAATTTGCACCCTTTGCAGCAGGCATTCATCGACCATGGTGCGTTTCAATGTGGTTATTGCACATCAGGCATGTTGCTGACGGCTGCGACGCTCCTGCGCGAAACGCCAAGCCCCTCCCGTGATGCAATCATTGCCCACATGAACGGCAGCCTTTGCCGCTGCGGAGCGTATCAGAGGATCATTGCCGCCATAGAATCGGCCTCCGTTCGCTCAGCGGAAGCAACATGAGCGCCTCTGCAGGAATAAGCCGGCGCCTATTTTTCCGATTGGCGGGCGGCGGAATCATTGTGTTCGTCAGTTTCGGTCCANNGAAACGATTCTACCCGGAAGATTTCAACGCCTATCTGGTGATCGGCAGTACCGGCCGCGTCACAGTTTATTCCGGCAAAATTGAAATGGGCCAGGGAGTGTTGACTTCGCAGGCGCAGATGGTGGCCGAAGAGCTGGGCGTTGCACCTGCCTCAATCGACATGGTCCTGGGCGACACCGATCTGTGCCCNNCACGCGCGTGTTCGGTCCGGTGTTGCGAGAGGCGGCAGCGCAGGCGAGGGTCGCGTTGATAAGTCTGGCCGCGCAGAAACTCGGCGTTCCGGTACAAGACCTGTTAGTCAAGGAGGGCACAGTCTACGTCGCCGCTGAACCGCACCGCCGGCTGAGCTATGGCCAGCTGTCCAAGGGTGCGAAAATAGCCCGATCGGTGGATGGCACGGCGGTGCTCCATAATGCCTCTCAGTTTCAGACGATGGGTCAGTCGACGCCCCGGCTTGATGCGCTTGAGAAAGTCACCGGGGCGGCGAAATATGCGGCCGACCTGCGGGTGCCAAGCATGCTGTACGCGCGGATCCTGCGACCACCCGCACACGGCGCAACCTTGCTGCATCTAGACACCGCGGCGGTGGAAGGTTTGCCCGGCATCACGCTGGTAAATCGGGGCGACTTGATTGCCGTATTGCATGCCGACCCGGAAGCTGCACAAGACGCCCTGGCGCGTATCAAGGCCGATTGGCGGGTTNNTCCGGACGGCATCCACGATTACTTGGTATCCCACGCAGCCGCGCCAAAAACGCTCGCGGAGCACGGCGACGTGACGGGAGCGACGGCGGCAGCCAAGAGGATATTCGCGGCAACCTACAAGAAAGGATATGTCGCACACGCCGCACTTGAGCCACACGCGGCGCTGGCCGAAATCAAGAACGGAAAAGTGACGGTGTGGGCATCGACCCAAACACCATTTCCCACGCGTGCTCGAATCGGCAACGCCCTTGGCGTAGATCTGAAGATGGTGCGCGTGATTACGCCTTTTCTCGGCGGCGGATTCGGCGGCAAGAGTGCTGACGCGCAGGCCATAGAGGNNCACAGATCGCTGGAACTGCCGTACAAGTTGCGTGGACCCGCGAGGAAGAGTTTTTTTACGATACCTTCGATCCGGCCTCCGTGGTAATGGTTGAGTCGAGTATGGATGCCAGCGGGCGAATATCGCATTGGGACTATGCGGTTTATTGCGCTGGCGAGCGCGGTGCAATTGCGTGCTATGACGTGCCAAATGCCAGATTTCGCTCAACCGGAGGCATTGGCTACGAAACGGCGGCGCCGAAATCAAATATTCACCCTTTTGCCGTTGGGCCGTGGAGAGGGCCCGGCGCAAACATGAATACTTTCGCTATCGAGTCACAAATTGACACGATGGCTGCTGCGGCTGGCGTGGACCCGCTCGCGTTCCGGCTGCGCAACCTGACTGATCCCAGAATGCGCAGGGTGCTGCAAGCGGCAGCCAATGCGTTTGGCTGGCAGGCTGCCGCCGCGCCGAGCGGAAAGGGTGTCGGGCTGGCATGCACCATCGATGCCGGCACCTACGTCGCGACGATAGCCCAGATCAAGGTCGACTCTGCAACGAAGCGAATCCAGGTGATCCGGGTGGTGTGTGCGCAGGACATGGGAATCGTCGTGAATCCGGAAGGCGCAAGAATGCAGATGGAGGGTGGCATCACAATGGGCCTTGGGTATACATTGGCCGAGGAACTCCGCTTCGTCGGCGGAAACATCCTTGACCGGAACTTCGGCACCTACGAAATCCCGCGGTTTTCCTGGGTTCCCCTCATCGAAACAATACTCGTCAGTAATGACGAATTGCCCCCGCAGGGCGGCGGCGAACCGCCGATCACAACTACCGGCGCCGCGATCGCGAACGCGTTATTTGACGCAACAGGCGCCCGCCTGCTAAGGCTCCCCATGACCCCCGAACGCGTCAGTCAGGCGATCGCAAAACTGCCGCGAAGCGCAACTGCGTCCGCTGCGGCAGTCCTCGCTCCCGCTTAGATCCAATGACGGCGTAAAAACCAACCCTCGATGGTCTGCATGAGCCCCATAGGGCCAGGCAGCCTATGCATCAGGATGGGGCAGAAACTGATCGGCATCCGCATGAACCCGCGGTCTAAGTCCCAGCCTAAATACGAGGTCGCCTACGTGTATGGGAAAAATGACTACCGCGAGGGAACTCCGAGGGTTCATGCCTTTGCGGTCTGTCTTTCTTCAGTAAATCCCGCCCGGTCACTCGTCTGCATACGCAATGGTAAAGCACCATTGGGACCTCTTAGTCCTAAGAGGGGACGATTCGGTGAAACTGATATACGTACATTCGCGGATCGAAGTACGCCGCTCGGGTGAGTAGTCTGGGACTCTGATCAATTCATGGAAGGTCCTATGCCCACCGCTTACGAAGCGATTGCAGAGCCGGCTCACACGGATTTGTTTGATCCTGTGCAAGTGGGCGAATGTCTTCTCGCCAATCGTATTGTCATGGCGCCTTTGACTCGAAGTCGCGCCACGGCGGCGGGCACCGCGACGCCTTTAATGGCGGAATATTATGCACAGCGCGCCACCGCCGGGCTGATTATCGCTGAAGGTACCAACATCTCGCCGCAGGGCAGGGGGTATGCGTATACGCCGGGAATCTACAGCGCTGCCCAGATCGAGGCGTGGCAACCGGTGACCAGGGCGATTCATGATAAGGGTGGCCACGTATTCGTCCAGCTTTGGCATGTCGGGCGGATCTCTCATCCCTCATTGCAGCCGAACGGCGCATTGCCTGTGGCGCCGTCGGCGATTTGCCCCAAGGCAACTTCCTTTACCGAGTCGGGATTCCAGTCGTGCGTC
>PKZC01000360.1:0-15991 GCA_003132905.1 Bryobacterales bacterium
TTTTAGACACGGTCTGCTAAGAGAGTTGGGTAGCCCCAAAGATTGACAGTGTGGACAATAAGTCGGCCGTTGCGGTCTAGCACCCTCGCGAGTTCACGAAAGGTACGGTCGGGGCGAATCAAGTGCTCCGCCACCATCCCGCAAGTGACAACATCGAACGAATTGGATTTTAGAGGAAGAGACGCCAGATCTGAGCAAACTCGATCGGAAACGCTAACGTGCCGCCGAAGAGAGGACACTCAGAATCGACGCTCACAACTATCTGAGACTTTGCTACCAACTCCCGCTCGCCGTCGTACAAATCGTGGAATATAGCTGCTCCCCCTCCGGCATCGAGCCAACTTGAATTAGGGCGGAAAGTGTTCTTGACGTAATCGACATAGAGCGTGTGACCGGTGCGAAACTTAGACAGAAGTCTTTGGGACAATCGAACCGTGTCTGTTGTCAATTCGGCTGCCCAAGTCCGCATTTTATGCATTAGATCTCACCTCCGGCACGTTCCTACCGACATCGCAGGAAGACAGTCTCTATTTCTTTGAATGCCTCCGAGGGCTTCGCCGCTTGTGCGCTGTTTCAGCTTCAAGAAAGACCCACTGTGACCCGCCGCTTGCCTGAGGCCAGCCGGGGAATCTCCACCACCGGCCGTACTTCCCAGTGCGTGTCTTCGGCAAATACCCTCGCCATCTCCCGCCTCAGCAAGCTCTGGCTCCGATCCGAAAGGGTCGACTGGAGCACTGCCAATATAACGATGTGGTCGAGCGCAAGCTGCTCGACGCGGTACTGCGCGATTTCGGGGATGTCTTTCAAGATGTGGGGAAAGAACTCACCGGGAATCGTTCGCCCATCCACTGTTCGGAGTGCGTCGAGTACTCGGCCTTCAATGCGCTGAATCTTCGGGAGGCCGCGGCCGCAACTGCACGGAGAGTCATCCAAAACCGCGAGATCCCCGACGGCGTACCGGATGAACGGCATCCCGTAATTATGCAGGTCCGTCACCAGAACTTCCGATGGGCCGGCTGCTGGCGGCGATGCGGTTTCGATGAGAACGTTCTCGGCGTTCACGTGCAGGCCATCGTGAGCTTCGCATTCCCCGGCCAGCGACATGAATTCGCGACAACCGTAAGTATTGAACATTGGAGCTCGGAGGGCTTCGCTGATCCGCTCCCGTGTAGGGGCATCGAGGGGCTCAGCAGCCGCAATTACGGCTTCAATGGGCGGGATTCGGAGTCCACGCCGCGTCAGGAAAGCGGAAAACTCGGCCAGGCTGGAGACGTAGCCGACAACGAGCTTCGGCCGGAAGAGCGTAATCTGACGGTGCACATCTTCCCACAGTTGTTCTGTCTGGGAGAACGTATTGATAACCAACTGGCGCTGAAACCGATCGAAGGTCCAGGTTTTGGCGGCTTGCACCTTCGGAACTCTGCCCACTGGGGCGCCCCAGAGGTATGTAGCTTTTTCTCCTGGGCTCCAACCGGACCAGGAATATACGCGATCTTTGGCAGCCGTCCGCCAGTCATAGCTTTCTATCGTGCGAAAGAATCGGGTAGGTTCTCCCGAAGATCCTCCGGTGGCATGCGGCAGAAGTTTGCCGCGGAATTCCGTTGAGCAGAGCCGGTCGCGATTCGCGTTGACCTCGGCTCGGGTCAAGACAGGGAGTTTGGCGAAATCTTCTGGGGTTCGGATGTCGGCCGGGGTTATGCCGGCTTTCCCGTACTTCTCCTGGTAATAGGGCACCGACCGAAAAGCACACTCCAAGAGCCGCCGAAGTTCCTTCCACTGGAATTCCAGCAACGCGTCTCGCGACCACCATTGACTGCGATCGAGCAGCTCCAGGTACTGCGAGTATCGACGGTTCCGGAGCATGCCGTGCAGCGGCATTAACAGTCTCCGGAATGCTTTGCTATAGGGACTCATGACAAACGCTGTCCTAAGTCTGTTCGCCGGCTGGAGACAGTGCCCATACAATTCGTTCCATGCAGATTCGCAGCGGATAAGCGGATCGAACGGTCATTCGCAAGATGCGCCTGCGATCCTCTTGTGTCAGGAGTCGGACCAGCCGCAGCATCACCGCGAAGGCCACGCATCCGGCCGGCACGCCCACAGCCAGCGCTCGCCAGCCGCTGAAGATCAGGGTCGAGCTGAAAACTACGAGCGCCATGCCGAATCCGCAGACGGCGATTCGACCGAGATCGCGCCAGGGCAGCTCCAGCCGGAAAATCGCCCCCGCACGCACCCACATTCCGATCACACCGAGGGCCTGGCCTACTCCGTTGCCGATGGCAGCGCCCAGCGCGCCGTGACTGGGGATGAGCAGCAGATCGATCGTGATGTTCACAGCGCCGCAGAAGCAGCCCCAGATCACCAGGAAGCGCTGCTGTTCGGCAGCCTGCAACATTTGCAGCGCCGGCAAAAGCATGGTCTTCGGAATGGCCAGTGCAGCCGCCCAGAACAAAACCGGAATGACCGGAAGGTACTGACGACCGTAGAGGGTTTGAATGATCGGGCGACTTAATAGTGCCAAGCCCAGCAGTGCGGGCAAACCGCATAGGAACATATAGCGCGCAGCCTTCGCCACCAACAAGCGGAGGACCTCGCGGTCGCGTCCAAACTGCGCCATTACACTGGCGCCGATGGCGGCTCCGAAGGTTGAGGTCAGCAGCATTACCTTCTCCGTTAGATTGAAGGCCACGGAGTAAAAAGTGATTTCCTGGATGCTTCCGCTGAACATCTTGAGAAGCACGATGTCGGAGCGGTCCCACACGACAACCTGGAGGATCATGAGCACGGTGCTGAGCCCGGAGAAGGTCCGCATGCGCGAGCGAAGCGAGGTCGGCAAGGAACCGAGCGGTAGGCTTCGCATCCACTTCCGGACGCTGAGGAGGCGCAGGATGACTTCAGAACTGCGGCTGAGTAGAAAGCCGAGAGCGATTCCCGGCAACCCCCAGCCGAAGGTGAGACTCAATGCAACAAAGGAAACATAGACCACGCTGCTGAGGAGGCTGCTGGGCACATTGGCCCTCATATTCTCGGCGGCCATGTTCGCCTGCGCGGGAATCCAGGTCAACATAGCGGGCAGCACGCTCGCCACCAGCAGGGCGGAGCTGCCCCAGTACGCCCTGTCGGAAAACTTAAACACGAGGACCAACCCCGCCGCAGTGATGAGGCCGGCCGTTACCGTCTGGAGCCGAAGAGTCGCCGCGTAGATGGCCCGGCTGATGCCCGGCTCGCCGCGCCCGAAATACTCGGCCATGTACTTCCTAGCAGTGGCCGGTACCCCGAAGCTGCCGATCGCGGCGCTGATGTTAGCCAGCCACATTATGTAATTGAAATAGCCGAGCTTCTGTGGGCCCATGGCCCGGGCGATGACAATTGACGTGATAAAGGCGGTAACCAGGCCAGTGGCTATTTCAAATCCGTACCATAGGGTGTTACGCGCAATAGTCTCGCTGTTCCCCCCAGTAACTGGAACTGGGGTAAAGGATTGGTCGGCAACAGGAGTGGATTTCAGGACAGGCATTTCAATTTCGGCTATTCGCGGCAGCACTCTGGCAGGCGGAATCCTGCAGCACCGACTGAACAGGATCGTTGCCGCGCTCAATGGCTTCGATGGCTCTCCGCATCTCCCATGCAGAAACATAGTAGAGTTCGATACTGCTCTCTTTGGCGGCCCGCTCAAATTCTTGGAGGGCCAGCGGCAAATCGGCGCTTAGCAGGGCCTCAGCGTTATTTTCCTTGGCACCGTGCGCGAACAACTTGACGAATACGTCGCCGCCAATTTGCGGCGCAGATTGCAACCACAACCGCACGCGCTGGGCGGTCACCGGATTGCCAGCGGCGAGTTCACCTGTTTCAATCCTGGGCACACGACGTCCCCCTCGCCAGTTGAGCGCTAATGGCCCAGGAACGATCAGCAAATCCCCCGAACCCCGGCTGCCTCTCTTGACCGGGCGGCCGGTATTGTAGGATTTGGGACGTTGCGGATCGTCGGTGGCCCAATAGATGGTATTAACCAGAGTTGGCTGACTGCAGTGAGGGACCGCGGGGAACGTAAAGTCCGCATAACAGCCCAATTGTTTTAGCAGCACGAGTTCATTGTTCAATCCACAATGGCGGCCATCGGGGCCGGAATTGTCCAGCGCCCAATCACCATGGATGAAACCAAAGGTAATTCGGCCGTCACTACGCCGCAACAGGCCGTGCCGCTGGTATAAGACATCTATGAAGGTGCCGATGCGGTCCACGAAGTCCTGCTCACCTTCGCCGTCATGATGCAGGTGCACCTCGACGTCGGCGATTCCGGCTTGCGTCATATCGGCGAGCGGATCCAGCAAATCGGGGTGATACTGTTCTTCGGCATAGAAGCACGTATATCGGGGCGGGCGGCCGACCGAGTCGCGATGCGCGGCGGCAATCCGCGGCCAGCAATTGAACCAGCGCTGCACCCGAGCGTGAGCCAAGTTTCTTTCGGCGCCAGCCCAACCCGGCTCAAAATGATCGGCGAACGTGACCCAGACTCGCTTACAGGGGCCGCTGTGCGAGCGCAGCAGACGACTATGCACATATCCTGGCAGCCATAAGTGGGCATACCGGCAGGCGTGACCAAATGCCGATTCTCCACGGCCGCTCATTCGCTTGCTCCCGCAGCAGTTTCCCGGGGCGTGCGGTTCCAGACAAGCATCTGCTTGCCTGAGAGGCACCGCAGGAGGCCTAATGCTAAAGCCAGATTCATGGAGAGAAAATAATACGGAATTCCAAACAACCTTGTCCGAATACAGCCGCGTTCGAGGTAGTATCCAACCAACGCCATCGCGCAGACGATCACTGCGGCGATCGTTGCGAAAGCGTAAAATCGCTGGCCTGCCAAGGTCATCGCAGAGCACAAGGCCAGCGCAAGCGCTAATGGCACGAGCCAGCGCAACACCTTGTGCGACCAGTAAGCCAAAGAGACCAGCCCAGCCGTAGGGCTCAGCAGCTTCCAGGTGTATCGCAAAGCGTGAAAGTTGCCGGCGCCGATGCGAACGCGACGTCGGAACTCGTCACCCACGGTTATGGCCGCCTGCTCCGTAGCGATCGCTTCGGGGTCGTACACCAGGCGATATCCCTTTTGCCGCACTCCCATTGACACCAGGAAGTCATCAATGATTCCGTGAACCGGAATGGGTGAAAACAAACTTCGTCGGATGGCAAAGAGACCGCCATTGGCCCCAACAAGCATGTTGAGACGGCTCTCGAGGAATTTCAAGAATACTTCGTAGCGCCAATAGACTCCTTCGGAGCGGTAGCCATTGGCTGCCGGCCGGAGCATCAGTTCCCCACAGANNCCACAGACGCATCCCACGGACGGGTTCTGGAAATGACGAACCAGACGAATGAGAGCATCTGGCGCGAGCATCGAATTGGCATCGGAGAAGACCACGATGTCTCCCTGTGCCTCGTTAACAAGTTCGTTTACGACCATGGGTTTGCCGCGCCTCATCGGATAATCAAGAATGCGAGCATTCCGCAGGCTGAATTGGCGCGCTAGAGAGGCCGTGCCGTCGGTACATCCGTCACAACCCACCAGTATCTCGAGCTGTGCCTCAGGATACTGCAGCGCGGCGCAATTCGAAATTTTCTCTGCTATGACCGCTTCCTCATTAAACGCGCTGAAGATCAGCGAAACCGAAGGCCGTTCCTCCGGAATTCGGTTGCGGCGCTCTATACGGCAAAACGCGAACTTGATGTCGCGAACGATCTGGTGCACGCTGGCCAGCACGAGGATGATACACGGGTAAATCAGGTACGTGTAAGAGACGATCGCCATCGAAATCCAGAAAGCGAGTTTCATGCGACTCCCCGCGGCCGCCCCGTGCTATTAGCTAGGTACTTGTGGACGCCGCTCATTATGCCTCCCTATTCGATGACAGTCCTTGGAGTGTTGAGGGCACCGGGTAGTTGAGTTGGTTCTGCTTCCTCAAATAACCACGCCTGATCGCAATGCAGCAAAGCGGCAATTTTCTCGCGCAACTCAGCACTCGGCTCGCGGTAACCGTTCACGATCCGGCTCAGTATTGTCTCGTCCATTTGAAGCATCTTGGCCAAACGATTTTGGTGGACGCCGGTTTTCCATAGCTGAAGCTTTAGATTGGAATACATGAGGTTCCTTTTGCGAGATAGGCAGTAATAGCAATGAATCCGATCAAGCGATTCAACGAATCTGCTGGTTCGTCGAAAGTAAAGAGTGCAAGTACTTGAGGCGTAGCTCCGCTGCTTTACTCACAGGAACATCCCGCAAGTCATAGAAAACAGGAAATATCTAAACCTACTGGACTTTGCCCGAGTAGTAATAATAACTATGCGTTTTCCACAGAAACCATTCCTGGGCGCAGTTCAAAATCACACCAAGTTGCTTTTGTTTCGGAACAGTTTCGAGAGCTCTTCGCCACAGTTGTCGATTCGTATGATCCTGCCTAACGACGAGAACGATTCCATCGCAAGCCCGTTGCAGCAACTCGTATTCGGCGACCGCGCCGATCGGTGGAGCGTCAATAACCACAAAGCGAAATTCGGAACAGCAAAGGTCCATAAAGGACTGCCACCGAGCGGACGCCAACAGTTCAGCGGGGCCCGGGGATGTAATACCGGGTGGCAACACGTACAAGTTAGGAAACTGATTTATCCGTACTAGAGCTGCTTCCAAATTGGCTTCGTCCCGGAGCACCTCTCCCAACCCCGGCGCGGCCGCTAAGCCGAGGAGTTTCGTAGCGGAGGAACGACGGAAATCGCAATCCAATAACAGTACGCGTTGATTTTCTTGCAAAGAAAGCGCCGCAGCAAGATTGATTGCGCTGATCGTCTTGCCGTCGCCCGGCATGGGACTCGAGACCAGCACTATCCTGGGTTGCCCGGGATGATGACTAATCTTCGTCCTGATAATCCGATACTGCTCTGCAGCCCGGTCCCCTCTACCGTTGAACGGCAGGATGGGAGACCCGGACTCCAGATTGATTGTCACCGACCGAACGTTCTGGTTATGATCCGGCTGAATTTCCGGTGAATCTGTGGCTGCCTCGCTCGAATGCGCGCTTGCACCGCCCAGTGCGCCGGCCGTTACTGCAAGGGTGTCTTCAGAGAGCACCGCCTTTGCCACATCCGCCAATTCACTTTCGGTTTTTCGCAAGGCCTCAAAGATTTTGCTCATACGCGCCCTCCCAAGCCACAAGAGTGTTTCCGGCAGGTCTCAGTGATCGCATAGGGCGTGAACGCAATAGGCTTTCTCATGACTTTATCTGCGGATGCGAAGCCGGACTCGGAACCCCTCAGACTCCCGGGAGCGATTCGCCGGTTCAAGGGGTGGTCGCTCATTTCCCTGCAGCGCATTCGCTGGCGACGCTAGAGGTTGAAGCACTGCAGCCCGCGAATCAGGCTCAATCAGATCCAGATCGTTAGCAACCTGCAAGGCTTGCGTAGTGGTGACGCATGGCTCGCCGGTAGCGTAAATCAAACTCAGTGCGTTATCGCATAGGGCATTGATGACACGTGGAAGACCCTTCGATGCGCGTGCAATCGTTCGAATAGCGCCGTCATCAAAAGGTGGTTCATTATCTGCCCCGGCTCTGGCCCAACGAAAATAGATGTACTGAACCACCTCGGCATCTGATAAGGGCCGAAGTTCGCACCGCACTGCGATGCGTTGCTTGACCTGCCGCAACTCCTCCGCATTGAGCATGTCGCGCAACTCTGGTTGACCAGCCAAAATGATTTGCAGCAACTTGCGATCGGCGTTTTCGAAATTTGTTAGCAGGCGAATTTCTTCCAATACTGCGCCGGACAGTTGATGTGCTTCGTCGACAACCAGCACACAGATTGTCCCGGCGCGGCGTGCGGCCATCAGAAATTCCTGGAGCTTGAGGAGCCGGCGCACTTTGCTTGTGGGAATGTCCTCGATCCCAAAGTCGATTAAGGCTGACTCAAGGAACTCGTCTGCGCTGAGGATCGGGTTCACCACCAGACTGAAAGCAACTTTGTTACTTGGAATCCTCCGCAACATGCGACTGAGCAGCGTGGTCTTTCCGGTGCCGGCATCGCCGGTGATCACGATGAAACCCTTCTCTTCCAGAACGCCGTACAGTAACGCCGCGAGGGCCTCTCGATGACGCGGCGTCTGAAAGAGGAAACTGGGGTCGGGCGTCATTGCGAAAGGCTTTCTTTGAAGCCCAAAGTGAGATTCGTACACTATCGCCGCCCCCAATAAAGGTAGAGTCCTGCCGCGCAGGTCACGAGGATCGAAAGGACAAGCGAGGAGACCAACGCCCATTTCCATCTTTGGCGTTTCTGCTCACCTCCCGTTTCAGCGGGGCTTTGGGAATCGTGCTCAATAAAGGGAACCCTCCCCAGGACGTTCAACCCCTCAGGGAGCTCCCACTCGCCTAAAATCGCGTTCCTTTTCGTTTCTTCCGCAATCGGAAAGGCGAGAGCCAATCCAAGACTTAGAACACAACCAAGGCCTATCAGCAGGGGTCGCTTCGGGCTCACGGGCTTCTCGGGCACCATCGGTGGATCCAACATCGTGAAACGTTCCCCCTCCTGCCTCCTCTCCATGTCCGTTGCCATACTTGCAGCAATCTTCTTGTCCAGTAATGATTTGTAGTTGGTTTTGGAGATTTCGTAATCGCGGGTCAGCTCCGCCATTTCCTGTTCGCGTACTGGAAGTTGTTCGACTCTGCCTTGATACTGCGTAATGGCCTTCAGGATTCCTTCACGCTCGGTGCTGCGTTGTTTGATCTCGCGATCCGCTAGTGCGATCTGTGTCTTTAGGTTTTCGACTCGGGCATGCTCGGCGTCCTCAGTCGTCTTCTGTCTCTCGATGTCATGCCGCAAAGCGATCATCTTGGGATAGCCTGGCTGATAGCGTCTGCTCAGCGCTTCGTATTGAGATTGAAGATATGCGGAATCCCTCTCAAGCGATCCATTGTTATTGGAGTCCCCCTTCGATTGAAGCGAGGAAGCTTCCCTGTGTGGCAAAGCGCCTGCGGCAGCTTCCGCCATGTCCACCGTGCCTTGCAGCATGATCTTGTTCTGTTGAGCGCGGTTGATCGCATCCTGATTGCCCTGCAGCTCTAGCTGGAGACGCGCGAGTGTTGCGCTGAGCGCGTTCTGTTGCTCGGGTAAGTCGCCATTATGAGCCAGCTTGTACCTGCTCACCTTTTCTTCCAGTACATCCAAAGACTTCTTGGCTTCATTCAGTTGGCTGTTGATAAAATCGGCAGTCCCTTCCGCCTGGCGTTCACGCGTCCGCAGATTCTCTTCAATGAATAGATTTGCCAACTGGCCCGCGACCTCGGTGACTAATGTTGGATTCTTCCCTTGGTAACTGACCCGGAAGGCGCCAGGACGATCTCGCGCCCAGCCCTTTTCGAGTTTGATGCTGATGTCCTTTCGCATCAGTTCGACAATTTCCTCTTGCACCAGTCTCTTTCGCTCATCGCGGTACAGACCGAAGTCGTCGATGACCTTTTGCAGACGAGTCGTACTTAGAATCTCTTGACTGATACTGGCTAGCCGGTCCTGCACCTCCGTGTTGACAGTGGAGGATACATATCGCTCCGGGATTTTCTGCGAATCGACCAGGATAAGTGCTTCTGAGCGATAGACCGGAGGAAGTTCATGAACGACACCGAAGGATATCGCTGAACCTATGATTGCTACTACCAGTACCATCCAACGGTGTTTCCAGACGATCCGGACTAGGGACAGCGGTGAGAATTCGGGTTTTGAGACCTGCGGCTTTGTGGAACTCATGTACAATTCCGAATGAACTCGAGCAACATCTTGTTGCACAGCGCGGGCCAAACCGCCTCTGACTGTCTTTAGGGCCACTGTGGGAGAAAGTGAGGCCGTTCCTTAGGATTTAATCCTAAATCTAGGCACCGTCGCATTCACCGTCCAAACCCAAACAGCACCACTCGAACCGTGCGAAAGACGATTGCAATGTCAAAGAGGATGGACAGGTGCTTCAAGTAGAAGAGATCATATTCGAGCTTTCGGAAGGCGTCTTCGGCACTTGCCCCGTATCCGTACTCCACCTGGGCCCAGCCCGTGATTCCAGGGCGCACTGAATGGCGTTCGTCATAGTACGGAATTTGCTCTCGCAACTCCTCAACAAAACAAGGTCGCTCGGGCCGAGGCCCTACAAAACTCATTTCTCCCCGAATCACGTTAAAAAACTGGGGAAGTTCGTCGAGCCGGTACCGTCGAATGAACCTTCCTACGCGCGTGATCCGAGGGTCCTCTTCCTGGGCCCACTGGGCCCCTTTGTCGCGTTCCGCGTTGAGCTGCATCGAGCGGAACTTGACGAGATTGAATACTTTGCCCGTGATACCAACGCGGCTTTGACGGTAAAGGACCGGGCCCTTTGACTCCAGCCGAACAGCGATCGCGGTCAAGGCTATTATTGGCGAAAACAAAACAGTGCCTAGAAGGCCAAATGCCAAGTCGATGATCCTTTTAAGCAGCAAGGTCGTTTTTGACCGGTGAAACCCTGAAGAGAACACAAACCAGCTAGGGCGGACCGTCCGAAGCCAAACTCGGCCGGTGAGGGCTGCCAGCGCGGAATGAACATCTTCAATCTCGATACCTTGAACGCGCAGCCTTACCAGATCGCGAGTTGGCAGTGCGCCTCTTAGGTCGTCCAGAGCGACAATGATTTTCGAAATGCGCTGATCGCGCGTTATCTCACGAAGTTCGGTCTTGTACCCTAGAATGGGGTGTTGGAGGAGTTCGCTGCGCTGAGTACGCTCGGTTGCTACAAATCCTGCGATTCGAAAGTTAAGATCCACCCGCCGCTCTAGTTCGCGCGCGGCGGTCACCGCTATTTCTCCATCGCCCAGTATCAGGACGACCTTTTCACGTGTCGTTAACTGCCACACCCAGTCCAAGCCGATCCGCATCGCGCTTATGATCGCCGTTGTCAGTATGAGCGCAATGATAAGCACGCCACGCCCAACAAGAAGCCCTGGAACCACGTAGTAGAGAAGGCCCAACAGAAGACAGCCGGCGCCGAGCGCCTGTGCCAAGCAGAGAAACTGCTCGCCTCGCGGACGAACAACGCTTAGATCATAGAGATTGTTGTAATAACAACAAGTCTCGAGCACAATCAGGACCGTGGCGACCTGTATCAGGAAGCTTCCCGAGCCGGCGTAAACTAGGAATTCGGCCGAGTCATTCCAAAAACGTAGCCTGGCTCCTAAGACCAGCGACATTACGATTACAAAGCTCTCGATCACAATGAGCAAGAAGCTCTTGACGGAGACGTACTGGCTGAAGACACGAATCATAGTGAACGTCTAGAATTCAAGGCTACGGTCGTCAGAAGGTGCAATTCACAGGCCACGGAACCTATGAGCACCTCCGTTTTGCGAAGGCATCCGAAAGCGTGGAATCCCGAAAAGTCTCCTTTATGCTAAGAAGCCGAAGCGAATCTAAGCAAAAGAAGCCATTAAGCTAAGAAGTTTTCCTTCTATTGGCTACTAAAGGTCTCCTGATCCTTTTACTAGAAAGGTCGATCTGTACTGTAGAGCAATGCAGGCCTGTACTCGATCCATTTGTGTTCTTGGGTGGTTCTGCTGGAGTTGTTGTTTCGGACAGAGCGTCCTCAGTGTGTCGTCGGCGTCGGGCGCACCAGGCGGCCAGGTTACGTTGAACCTTACCCTGAACACGGCCTATCCAGGGAGCTCAGAAGGACTTGAATGGACGCTGAACTCGCCGAGTCCGGAGGTAGCGTCGGTCACTACGACCGCTGGTCCGGCCGCAGTCGCGGCGCAGAAATCGCTATATTGTGCTAACCAAACTTGCTTATTGGCCGGGCTTAACTCCAGTCCGCTCAGCGACGGCGTGATAGCCACGGTTACGTTAACGCTCTCCGCAGCGGCCACAGGCAATCTCGCCGTCCAAGTGTCGAACCCCGTGGAGGCATTGTTGGATGGTACAGGCGGATCCATCACCTCAGCGAACGGAGTGGTAAGCGTGGAGGCGATTTCGGTGACCGTCACGCCGACTGGCGCTAGCTTGCATGGCGCTCAAAGTCTGCAGCTTTCTGCCACGGTTGCCGGTAGCACAAACCCCAACGTAACTTGGACGCTGACTCCGATGACAGGCACCTTATCGAGTAGCGGCCTGTACACTGCGCCGCAAAACATTTTAGGGAGCCAGACTGTAGTAGTGACGGCTACGAGCGTTGGCGACCCTACCAAGTCGGCGAGTGTGACGATCACGCTGGTGCCGGCCGTAGTGGTTTCAGTGACGCCTGCTGCGGCCTCTCTCAGAGCATCCCAGACTCAACAATTCACGGCGTCGGTAAACAATACGGCCAATACGGCGGTCATTTGGAGCCTGCTTCCGGCCATTGGGACCCTCTCAAGCGGCCTGTACACCGCTCCAGCGAACATTCCCACAGCCGAATCCGTGACCATTACCGCCGCGAGCGTCGCAGATCCGACCAAGTCGTCCAGCGCGACAGTCGCGCTGTTACCGCCCGTAATCGTCACGTTGACGCCACCATTGGTCTCCCTCAATCCATCCCAAACTCAACAATTCACTGCAACAGTAAGCAACACAGCCAACACGGGCGTAACCTGGAGCCTGGTTCCGTCGGTTGGCACAATTTCGAACGGCCTATACGCAGCGCCACCGAACATCACAACCAGCCAGACCGTCAGCGTAATCGCTACCAGCGTCGTAGACTCAACTAAGTCGTCCACGGCAACCATCACGTTGATTGAGCCGGGCTCCGTTTCACTCAGCCCAGCATCCGTTTCCCTCGCCGCATCACAGACCGCTCGCTTTACAGCGACGGTAGGTGGTACGACGAACACCGGGATCACTTGGAGTCTGACGCCCGCCGTCGGAACAATTTCGAATGGCTTGTACACCGCGCCGGCAGCTATTACGACCGCCCAGACCGTGACAGTTACCGCAACCAGCGTCGCGGACCCGGGCAAGTCCGGCAGCGCTCAGGTTTACCTGCTTCCTCCAGTCGTTGTAACACTGAACCCATTAACGATCTCCTTGGAGAATGGGCAAGTCGAGCAATTCACCGCTAGCGTAATTAACGCCGAGAATAGCGAAGTCGTCTGGAGCATCAGCCCTCAAGTGGGGAGCATACTAGGCGGAAAATACACGGCCCCCCAACGAATATCGGAGACCCAATCAGTGACGATTACCGCGACGAGCGTCGCCGACGGCACCAAATCGGCGACGGCCGTTGTTACGTTACTTCCCATCCAAGTGCATCGGAAGCTCCCTCATAGGAAGTGAGCAGCGAAGATATCAGTTCGCAAATCCCGTCATGTCAATCCGTTTGGCGCTTGGCTGGGATTTCAAAGCCGGACGATCTTCTGCGATACGATGCCCCGCAGCGCGTTGCGGGTGTCCACGATCAGGCTAGCGTCGTTTACGACGGCTGCATAATCGACGCTGCTGTGGTCCGTGATGATGATCACGCAATCAGCGCGATGGAGCGAACTACTCAAGTCCGCCGAGAAACACAGGTCACCATCGATCCGGACCGAGGGTACATAGGGATCACTAAAACTAACATCGGCTCCGCGGCGTTTCAGGAGATGCATGATGTCCAAGGCAGGCGACTCTCGAACGTCTTCAATGTCTCTCTTGTACGCCACTCCTAGAATGTGAATCTGAGAGCCCTTCACTGCCTTGCCTTGATCATTCAGTGCATTCTGGACTTTGCTTACCACGAAGTGCGGCATTTGCCCATTGATAAAACCAGCCAACTCGATAAAGCGCGCCTCCATTCCGTCCTGGCGGCTCTTCCAGGAAAGATAAAATGGGTCGATTGGGATGCAGTGTCCGCCAAGCCCTGGCCCAGGATAAAAGGGCATGAAACCGAATGGCTTCGTGGCGGCAGCATCAATGACCTCCCAAATGTCAATCCCCATCCGGTCGCACATCATTGCCATCTCGTTCACGAGGCCAATATTGATCATCCGGAAAGTGTTCTCGAGCAGCTTTACCATTTCCGCGACCTGGGTAGAACTCACGGGAATAACGGTTTGGAGAGCTTGCGAATAGAATAGCGTGCCCATTCGCGTGCAAGTCGGTGTCACGCCACCGACTACTTTCGGTATGTTGCGAGTTTGGTAATTGGGATTTCCAGGATCAACACGCTCCGGAGAGAAACAAAGGAAGAAGTCCCGCCCCACCTCAGAGCCCGAAGCAGACAGAATTGGGAGCACTAACTCTGCGGTTGTTCCCGGGTATGTAGTTGACTCCAAAATGACAAGCGAGCCCGGATGAAAGTACTTCGCAACCTCCTGGCAAGCTGCAACGATGTAACTCATATCCGGATCTTTAGTCTTGCGCAATGGAGTTGGAACGCAGATATTAAGCGTGTCGAGTTCTGCAACGAGGGAAAAATCTGATGTAGCGCGGAGTTTTCCCGCTTCAACCAAGCTTAAGACATCTTCACCGTTTACATCTTGGATATAGGAATCGCCGGCATTGATTCTCTCCACTTTCGATTCCACGGCATCGATTCCAGTCACTGAAAAGCCGGCTTTTGCAAACTCGACCGCCAACGGCAATCCAACATACCCTAGTCCAACGATGCCCACCCGAGCAGTCCGGTTCGCAATCTTTTCGGCGAGAATGTCGAGATGGGAAGCAGTTTGGACCGCAACAGTCTGGGGCATGACAGAGACGCAGCAATTCAGTCGCCGTTAGCTTTAGCAGCCTTCGTCATCGGCGCCACGAAAGATTCAGGCCGCGTTGACGGAGCCAAAGGCTGGTCATCGATACCAAGTTTTTTCATTTTGTACAAGAGCGCCTTATAATCGATCTTTAGCGATACTGCGGCCTGTTTTCGATTCCAACGCGTGGAATCCAAGGCCGACAGGATCGCGGTTGTTTCAGCCTGCTGCTTGGCTTTGCTCACCTGCTCCAAAACAGGGGCATCTTCGCTCGGCAATACCGCAACCTCGGATTCCTCGGCAACCGGAGTTTTTACGAGTGGTTTAGGTATAAGTTGTCTGAGTCTTGATTTAGCTTGTAACTCGCGGGCAATCGCATCCCCGTCCCGCATAATGGTGAACTTGCGAACCCAGTTCTCAAGTTCGCGTACGTTGCCTGGCCACTGATAATCCAACAACGCGCGTCTTAGTCCTTCGCTCAAGGTGAGCTTCGGTACGCCTCCGACGGCGTATCTTTTGAGAAGAAATTCGGCCAACGGTATGATATCCTCCGGGCGATCGCGCAGCGGTGGGACGTGCAAGTTGACTACGCTCAGGCGATAGTAAAGATCTTCCCGGAATGCATCCTCGGCGATGGCCTTTTCCAGGTCCTTGTGGGTTGCGGCTATGACCCGGACGTCCACTTTGACAATTTCCTTCCCGCCAATTCTACGGAACTCATGGTCCTGAAGGACCTGAAGAAGCTTGGCTTGGAGATGAAGATCCATGTCGCCGATTTCGTCCAGCNNCCGGTGAAAGCGCCGCGCTCATATCCGAACAATTCGCTCTCGACTAACTCCGAAGGCAAGGCGGCGCAATTCAGCTTCAGGAACAATTTATCAGTACGTGGTGAGCGCGCATGCAACTCCCGAGCGACAACTTCTTTGCCAGTTCCCGTTTCTCCCTGAATCAGAACAGGCACTTCGGACCACCCAATTTGCCCGATGACACCTTGCATCTCCTTCATCCTCGGAGATGCTCCAATAAATACATTGCCCGCGCCGCTCTGTATCCGCGGCAAGGGAGCATTTGATACTCTTCGGGCTTCCAGCGCCGCACTGAGAGCTTGCTCTAGGGCTTCGTGTGGCACAGGTTTGCAAAGGAAGTCGGTCGCGCCATTCCTCATCGCAGACACGATGTTCTGAGGCGAGGCCAGCCCGGAAACGATGATCACAGGCATCGTAGGATCGAATCGTCGGATTTCGCGCAGAGTATCAAGACCGTCACGGTTCGGCATCACGATGTCCAGCAGAACAGCAGCGATTTCA
>PKZC01000360.1:16001-17124 GCA_003132905.1 Bryobacterales bacterium
GAACACTTTGGGCTGAGCCGACTCTTCGAAGCGGAAGAACCATAGAGAACATCGGACCTTTATCCGTGTTCTCGGCCCAGACGCGGCCGCGATGCTGGTCGACAATCATCCGGCAAATCGCCAAACCTAGTCCGCCTCCAGAACGATCCCCGCCTGCCGAGTAAGAAGTATATTCTTCGAAGATACTTTCTAAATGCTCAGCCGCTATAGCCGTTCCAGAGTCACGTATATCGACGCGATAGCTGTTCGGCTCGGCTCCATCGCGGACGCGCCGCTCCTTTGGAAGCAAGCTGGCCGAAGTCAGCCTGCCTCGGCGTTCCCAGAAAAAAGGGTAGCCCCGAATCTCGATCGAGCCGTTTCTAGGTGTAAACTTGCACGCATTGTCTAATATATTCACGAACACCTGATCCAGTTGCGCAGGGTCGAAGTAGAGGTCTTCATTGCAAGCATCCACAAGGCATCTGACAGTGATGTTTTTATCTTTAGCGAGATATCCGATCTCCTGCAAAGCTTGTTCAAGGCTTCTTTGGATCTCCGCCCTTTGTAATTCCGGACCTTTCTTAATCTCGCGTTCTACAGTCAATTGCAGCATTCCCGAAGCCATGCGCGAAAGGCGCCTAACGCTATATTGCATACGGCGAATGACCTCTTGCTGTTTCTCATTGAGCGATCCAAGAGGATCACCGAGGAGTAAACCGCAATAGCCGTTCAACGCTGTTAACGGAGCCCGAAAATCATGCACAACACGAGTCAAGAAGTTCGTACGTTCGTGATCGTATTCCTGTAGCTTTACGTTTGCTTCGATCAGGCCTTGAAAAATGTGGTCTCTATCGTCGCGCAGCGAACCAGCCACGTTATTCGATACCGCGAGGCCAACCAGCGCCGAAAGTGTAGCCCGAGTTATCGGTTTCAGTACAATCTGGGGTTCAAAGCCGAAGACCTTCTGGACTTCTGCCATTTCTCGGCGATGAGCTAGGACCACAAGGTTCGAATAACTCCACCGTATGGTCTTTGGCAATGAGACATTGAGCTGAAAATCCAAAATATACAAATCCGCCGAGTCGTTCAGGTCTTCAAGCGAGACTACGGAAAATGTACAGGACTGGTCACTGCTGTCCGGTTA
>PKZC01000359.1 GCA_003132905.1 Bryobacterales bacterium
CTATCTGTACGATGTACTAGGTGGAAGTCAATCGAGCGCGAGGGCCGATCTATAACTTTGCGGGCCATTTCTGACGTCCCCGAAAAACAGCGATCAATTCCAGGCGCTCGCCCCGCACCCGGTACGGGATGATGAACCGGGTTTCCGGCACCACCAATTCGCGAGTTCCGACGACCCTTCCAGGGCGGCCGATCTCGGGATGGGCTTGAAGAAGATCCACGGCTTTGACGATACGCTTTGCGACAAGCGCTGCGTTCTGTTCGGAATCCTTCTCAATGTACTCCCGCAAGCAGACCAGATGGCGTATCGCCCGACGGGACCAGACGACCTTCATCTCGGTGGCTTCGTCTCACCGCTCTTTCCCCAGGAATTCAGCCACTTCGAGACTTTATCGTGGCTGATGTTCTGTCCCGCGTCCAGTTCTGCGATTCCGGTTTGTAGTTCTCCGAGCTGCCACTCCTCGGACTCGACGTACGCCGCAATCGCTTCGGCCGCCAAGAAGGATTTTGAGCGTTTTGAGCGCTTCGATAGCGCGTCCAAGCGCTTCTTTGTATGTGCGTCAATCCGGATAGAAAGGGTCTCTGTCATCGCTTGTGCTCGCTTGTATACATCTTGACACAAAGGCCACTTGGAATTGGCAGTTTCGCCTTGCTTGCTGTTCAGACCACCAGCACTTGATGATCCGGACACTCCAACCGCACGTTGCTCGTACAGCGTGTCCATCAGTTCGCCTACACCGTGCCGCGCGAGAAATGGCAGGATCGAGTAATAGCGCTCCTGCAGATGCCCCCCACCTCGGCCACCAAAAAGCAGCAAACCCTTAGCTATTGGCCTGTGCGAGTAGGTTTCCGATAATGCGCTTCGTCTCCGCGGATGAGAGCTTCTGGCCGAGCCATTTCACGAACGCCTGCTCATCTTCCGCGTTGGGGTCTGGGTACCCAACGTATATCGGATAGAGAGTGAGCTGATGGCTGATCTTGAACAGTTCGTATGAATAATTCTCGAGCGCCGGCACGACTAGATTGAAGGAGTGATAGAACGTGCCTACTGATATTTGAGTCTCAACCTGTCCCTCGATCGTATGCCTCGTCTTGGCACCAAGCAAAGATGCCTGTTCCCGCAAGATGGAGGCAGGCGTTCGTACTGCACTCGGCGTTATGTCTCCCCAAAGATCGGCGTGTGCAGCCATTCGAAATTCTCAGAAGTCAAGTTCAAAAACGATCGGAAGATGATCCGAATGAACTGTAGCATCGGGACGGGCATCCCCGCGCACAAGTGATCTTTCTCCGACCGACTTTACGATGCCGAGTTGATTCGAATCAAACCGCTTGGCGAGGTCGGGCCGGAGTAAGACCTGATCGAAGACGTTCCAGAAATAGTTCAAATGCTCGGCGCTGTCGTGAAAGTATGAACCGGCTGTGTCACCCTTTGCATCGCCGAGATGGCCCCACATAGGATTGTAGAACAAACGGTATGCTCGGCCCTGTACTGTTCTGGTCACGCGCTCTGCGATCCGGCGCGACGTCCCAGCGTTTAGTCCCACACTCGAAACCAGGCCCGGCTCAAATGGATTCATATTCATATCGCCGACGAGGACCGTTCGTTGGTGACCTACACGGTCCTCTTCCTGCGCAATGCGCCGGGCCAACTCCACACACTCGAAGGATTGGCTCTCAGTGGACCAATAAAGCTTGGTGATTGGCCGCGTTGGAGGCTTGCCGGATTGCTTCTCTCCGCTGTTCGATCGTTTTGCGCCCACTTCTTGTGCCAAACGCTACGGGCATGTACGGCACTGTAGTGGCGCCTCGCTGACGTGGGACAATCAAATCATGCGAACGACGGTGAACCTCCCCGATACTCTATTCGAAAGGAGCGCAACGGTCGCGGCCTCTCGAGGGACAACCGTAGAGCAGTTAATCGTGCAAGCAATTGCTAAGGAAGTCGGCGTTTGTGACTCCAGTTCTACTGGAACTGGTGAAGTTGAGTTGCCCGTCTTGTCGTCCAAGCGCCCAGGAACGCTCGACCTCTCAGACTTTAATTTTGATGATCTACTTGCCTGACGTAAACGTCTGGATCGCTCTTGCCGCGAATAAACACATTCACCATAACGTCGCGAAACGTTGGTTCACAAACATTCAAGCGGATCAGGTGCTGTTTTGTCGCATCACTCAGCTAGGCTTCCTGAGGCTGCTCACCAACAGGCATGTGATGGGCGGAGAGGTTCTCAGCCCAAGCGACGCGTGGCGAGCATATCGCGCTTTACGAGCGGACCGGCGAATCGGCTATCTGAGCGAACCGGCTGAGCTACAGGAATCCTGGGATATGTTCATGCCGAATGTGACCAATTCTCCAAATCTTTGGACAGATGCGTATCTCTGCGCCTGCTGCTACGCCGCAAACTTCACGTTGGTAACGTTCGACTCGAGAATTCCTCCGGGTCAAGCTGTCGAAGTTGTAAAACTCGCTGTCGAATAGCGGCGTGCAATGATCTACGGCAGGCGGGCCCGTTTATAATTTTGCGGGCCATTTCTGGCACCCGCGAAGAACAGCGATCAACTCCAGGCACTCGGCTAGAACCCGGTCTTGCCCCAGAAATTCAGCCATTTTGAGACTTTGTCGTGGCTGATGTTCTGTCCGGCGTTCAGTTCTGCGATTCCGGCTTGGGATTCTCCGAACTGCCACGCTTCGGACTCGACGTACGCCGCGATCGCTTCCGCCGCCACAACCGATCTTGAGCGTTTTGAGGCGTCGATCCGGATAGAAAGGGTCTCCAAGCTTCAGACCACCAGCACTTGATGATCCGGACACTCCAACCGCACATGCTCGTACAGCGTGTCCATCAGTTCGCCTACACCGTGCCTGGCGAGAAACGGCAGGATCGAGTAATAGCGCTCCTGCAGATGCTTGTCGGGAAAAATCAGCCCCGACATGTAGCTCGCGTCCGCGACGGCGCGCTCGTTGCGTTTTAAGGTCTCGCGCGCGGTTTTGTGCTCCAACTTAGAAAGCTGGTACGCAATTTTTGACAGGCTCTTGTTGGCGGCCGCTGCCAGCGTTGCATCGAATGCCGACAAATCATCGCGCAACCGTTCCACCGAACCTGAGACGGCGCGTCGCACCTCGCCAAACTCCTGGGTCAACGCGGGCGGCACCAGTTTCTCTGCAATCGCGTCGCGCACGCCGTCCTCGCCGTGGAAGAACGCTGGAACGGTCAGCCCATAACGGTCCATCAATTTCGCGGTGCGCGCGTCCAGCAGCGTAAATCCGCCGCGCGAGACCATCACCGGCATCCGGCCGAGCAGTTCCCGATACAGCACCTGCGATTGCGCCATGTACGCTAATTCCGCCGGGCCGCCGACGTAAGCGACGGTCGGCAGTACGTAATCCTGAACCACCGGCCGCAACAACGCATTCGGTGACAATTGTTCCGCTCGATCGGTCAGTTCCTGGGCTGAATATTTTCGTTCCTTGGACGCGTACTCGTCGTTTTGCCGCCGCAGCGTGGCCCGGCGCTCGCCATCCAACAGAAACACGAGCGATGTCTTCGCTTCCACGTGTACCTGCGCGTGATAGCCGGCGGATTCCAGCTGCTGGCCACGCTCGATCAGCTTCGAATGGAGCGCCTCGTCTCGCTGGATCGTTTCGCGCAGCAGCGGAGCGGCCAAGCGGCGTATGGATTCGTCCAGCGGATCTACGAACAGCAAGCCTCGTCCAGCGAGCAATCGCTCCAGTAATGTACGAAAAGCCCTTCCGAAAGTTACTCCAGCCGGATACGCCATTCGAGCCATTTCCGCTACTTCTTCGCCGTGCGGAAAACCAGCCAGCGCCTCGCGCAGACCATCCACCGGCGGAGCGGCGATCGGAATCCCACCCACTGGACGCTCGGATCCGCCATTTGCGGCCACGCTGAGCTGAATCGGCCGATGATCCGGCCCGAAAACGAACGCGTGATTCACTTCCGCTACGTCGTGGTCTTCCGTCGCCAGCCAAAACATCGGAACTGCCGGAATGCCCCGCTCGCTCAATTGAGCGGCCAGTCGAACAGCCGTTAGCGCCTTGTAAATCGTGTAGGCCGGGCCCGAAAAGAGCCCAACCTGCTGTCCGGTGACCACCGCGACGGTTCCGGGACGCGCCAGCATATCGAGCGCTGCTGTTTCACGGTTATTCGTGCGTAGCGCAGCTACCAGCGCCGCCCGCCGGTCATCCGGATAAGCGATCTCGCGCGCCGCGGCCGCATAGCTGCCAGAATCGTGGGGATTGTGGGAATAGAACCGCGCAACCTTATCGAAGTGATACTGAAAATCGGTGAACAGCGCCGACGTGTGCGGGATCTGGGTGTGTCGAAGACAGGCCGACTCCATCATGAGCAACTTTCCAAGCGTAGCAGATGCGGCAACCTGCCCCAAAGTCGCGCATTTTCGCGGGCGCCGCGGCGGTTTCAGCTAAAATCAAAGTTCGGGCAAATCAAAGTTAGGGCAAGTCATGGACGATCAGGAATTTAAGAACCGGGCCGATCAGTCGCTGGAAGCGTTGTACCGCCGGCTGGCTGCGGCAACCGACGACGCCGACTTCGAAGTCGACTTTAACGGCGGCGCGCTCGCTATCGAATTCGAAGAACCGCCGGCGAAGTTTGTCATCAGCCCCAACTCGCCGGTCCACCAGATCTGGGTTTCGGCGCATTCCAAGAGCTACAAGCTGGATTGGGACAGCGCGGCCAACGATTTCGTACTGCCGCCGAGCCGCCAGACGCTCACCGAACTTATCCAGGATGCCATCGCCAAACAATTGGGCGAAGAAGTTTCGCTCTAGATGCCCGGCGTTTACATCTNNAGTGTACCTACTGCAACTTTGCGTCGGGAGTTTTTCCGCGCGAGCTAGAGCCGCGATATATCGGCGCGCTTGTTTCAGAGATGATGGAGCACCAGTGGCATTGGACGCCTGAAACGGTTTATCTCGGCGGCGGGACGCCGAGCGGCATGGCTACGGGCGATTTGGATCGAATACTAGCCGCGATTCCTGGGCGCGAGCGATGGAAGGAAGTCACCCTTGAGGTGGCGCCGGGCGTCATCACCCCGGAACGCGCGAAGGCCTGGGCCGACGCCGGAATCAATCGAGTCAGCTTGGGCGTGCAATCTTTCGTGCAGCGCGAATTGGCACGCACGGGACGCAAGCACACGGCCGAAATTGTCGAGCGCGAGATCGACATCCTGCGTGCAGCGGGCCTCACGAACATCAATATCGATTTGATCGCCGGCCTTCCGGGACAAACGCGCGCTTCATGGTTCGAATCGCTATCTTGGATCGAACGGCTGCAGCCGCCGCACGTGTCGGTGTACATGCTGGAAATCGACGACGACAGCCGGCTGGGCAGCGAGGTGTTGCTGAATGGAAAACGCTATGGCGCGCCCGATGTTCCAAGCGATGAGCTCACCGCCGCGCTGTATGAGACCGCCGTGGAACGGCTTGAGCACATCGGAATTCATCGCTACGAAATCTCGAATTTCGCGCGTCCTGGCTTCGAATCGCTGCACAATCTGAAGTACTGGCAATTGGAACCGTACGCCGGATTCGGCGCCGACGCACACTCGTTCGATGGCGCGATGCGCGGCCAAAACATCGAATCGCCCAGCGATTATGTAGGACGAATCGAAGGCGGCCGATCTGTCCGCATCGACTCCACTGTCGCCAACGCCGCGGAAGAACGCTTCTTCGTGGGACTGCGCTTGACGCAAGGCATACAGCCTCTGGCTGAAGAATGGCTCAAGTTTGAACAGCCCATCCGGCGCTTCCTGGCCGACGGTCTGCTGGCTCGCGACGGTGCGCGATTGCGGCTCACCGATCGCGGTGTGCTTTTTTCCAACGAAGTTTTCGCCGAATTCATTACCTAGGTCCAATCCGCATGATCGATTTAAGAAGCGACACTGTTACGCGCCCCACGCCTCAAATGCGCCGCGCCATGGCCGAAGCCGAAGTGGGCGACGACGTTTATCGCGAAGACCCCACCGTGAACCGCCTGGAGCAACGGGCCGCCGAAATCATGGGCAAGGAGGCTGGCCTCTTTGTACCTAGCGGCACCATGGGCAACACCATCGCGGTGAAGATGCACACCGATCACGGCCAAGAGGTGATCTGCGAATCGCGCGCCCATTTGCTCGATTGGGAGCTCTCGATGCTGGCGTGGTTTTCGGGTTGCCTGGTGCGGCCGGTCGCCTCGAATGACGGCATCCTGCACTGGAAGGACATTGAAGCTGCCATCCGCCCCACCAGCGCACATTGCGCTCCAACGACGCTCATCGAAATTGAGAACACGCACAACATGGCGGGCGGCGCGGTTTATCCCATGGATGTTTTCGAGGACATTTGCGCGAACGCGCACGACCGCGGCCTCAAAGTGCATCTGGACGGCGCTCGCATCTTCAATGCAGCTTGCCATCTGAACCGGCCCGTTCGCGATCTCGCGGGTCCCGCCGATTCGGTGATGTTCTGTCTATCCAAAGGGCTGGGCGCGCCGGTCGGGTCCATGCTGGTGGGAACGGCCGAAGCCATCGACCGCGCGCGTGGTTATCGCAAGCGCTTGGGCGGCGCCATGCGGCAGGCCGGTGTACTGGCCGCTGCGGGATTGATCGCGCTGGAAGAGATGCCGCACCGGCTGGGCGAAGACCACGCCAACGCACGTTTTCTGGCTACGGAACTGGCGAAACTCCCCGGAATCCAGATCGATCCGGCGCGCGTTCATACCAATATTGTCATCTTCGACATCACGGGCACTGGGATCGCCACCACCGCATTGACGGGCGCGCTCAAAACCCGAGGCGTGCTCATGAACGGAATCAATCCGCGCCAAATGCGCGCCGTCACGCATTTCGATGTCTCCCGGCAGCAGTGCGCCACCGCGGTCGCGGCCATTTCGGAAGCGCTTGCTACAAAGCACTAAGCAGAATTCAGAAGTCAGAATTCAGAAGTATTTTCCTATCCGCCGCGCTTCGCTTGCGTCTAACGGCCAAATGCGCGCTCTACTCACCACCTATCGCAGCCTGTTCCGGCGGCCCGCGTTTTTCTGCGCCGTCGTATTCACCCTTACGCTCGGAATTGGCGCGAACAGTGCCATTTTCTCGGTAGTGGACGCGGTTCTGCTCAAACCCCTGCCCTATCCCAACGGCGACCGCCTGATGGCGCTGTTTGAATCCAATTTGCGCAAGAGACTGCCCCATGAAACTTTGGCGCCCGTGCGTATCGAAGAATGGAATCGCATGAATCAATCGTTCACCGCGATTTCAGGCGCCTACATGGAAAACGATGCGGAAACTTCGGGTGAACTGCCCGAGATGTTGGTGACAGCGAGAGTATCGCCCCGGTTCTTTTCGGTACTCGTCACGTCGCCGGTGATAGGCCGCACATTCAGTCCAGAAGAAGACCTGTTCAATGGACCCAACGCAGCGGTGATCAGCGAAAGATTCTGGCAGCGGCGCTTTGGGGCGGACCCGGCCGCGATCGGGAGGATACTTCGCATTGGAAATTCCAGCTTTCCCCTTATTGGAGTGATGCCGGATTCGGCGCGATTTCCCGCGTCAAACGTCGACGTGTGGGTTCCGGCTAAGCTGCCTCCAGGTGTGATGCGCGCGCGGGCGTCGCGCTGGGAGAGCGTCATCGCGCGATTGAAAGAGGGCGTCACGATGCAATCCGCGCAGGCCGATCTGTCCGCAATACAAGCGCGGCTTGCATCCGATTTTCCGCTGACGGACGCCAACTGGTCCCCCGTGGTGGAACCGCTGAAGGAAGAGACCGTAGGTGGCATGCGCCGTTCCTTGTGGATTTTGTTTGGCGCGGTCTGCTTCGTTCTCCTGATTACGTGCGCGAACGTGGCGTGTCTGCTGCTGGCGCAGGCTCACCGCCGCGAGCGCGAAATCGCCCTGCGATTTTCGTTAGGCGCACGCCGAGGGCAAGTGATTCGCCAATTGTTGATCGAGGCCTTTTGCCTGGCGATTCCCGGCTGCCTACTCGCCTTGGCCGTCTCGTTTGGCGTTACCAGCATCTTCCGTCGCGCCGCAGTATTTTTGCCGCGTGCCGATGAAATCCATCTGGATTGGAGGATCGTGGCCTTCACGCTTTCGCTCAGCCTGGTGACGGCCGTGCTGTTTGGCCTGATTCCAGCCCTGCGATCGACGCGTGGTGAAGTGGCTGGCCGGTGGGCCCAGGCGGCCAGAACGCAAGTCGGCGGGCGTCACCGAATCCAGAGGATGCTAGTCAGCGCACAGGTCGCGCTTGCGATTGTACTTCTGGTGGGATCGGGACTGCTCATTCGCAGCCTGGCGCGGCTAGGTCAGGTTTCACTGGGCTTCGATCCGGAAAATGTGCTGGCGTTTCGCATCAGCGCGAGCTATGGCGAAACCAACAACCGGCCGCAACTGGCGCAGCGCCTCAATCGGACGCTGGAAACTCTGCAAACTATTCCCGGCGTCACTTCGGCTGCCCTCTCGAGCGGTGGCCTACCGGGAGGCGGGCAGGCGTATATTTCGCAATTCCACATCGCGGGCCAGGACACAGAGACGGAGAGCAAGAAGGTCTTCGCCGATGAAGAGCTGGTGACACCCGATTACTTTCGACTGCTCAGGATTCCGATCCTTTCGGGAAGTACCTGCCGCATCAATTTCGATCCGAAAGCGCAGCTTACGACCCTGGTGGACCGTTCGTTCGCCGACCGCTATTTTCCCGGCGAAAACCCCATCGGGCATTACGTGAGCGAAGTGAGCTATCCGGCCCCGCTCCAAATCGTGGGCGTCACCGGGGACATTCGCAAACACGGATTCGCGCACGATCCCGGTCCGACTGTGTATTGGTGTGGAATGCCCTATAATCCGGGACCGGACTTCCTAGTGAAAACGAACGGTGACCCGCTGCGCGTTTCCGAGGCCGTGCGCCAGCGCATCCATGCGATGGACCCGAATCGCGCCGTGTACGCTGTACAGCGCTTGAGCGATTACGTCTCGTCCACACTCACCGAGCGACGTTTTCAGATGGTTTTGCTCAGCTCCTTCGCCGCGATGGCTCTTTTGCTTGCGGCCATCGGACTCTACGGCGTAACCAGCTTCCTGGTCTCGCTACGCACGCGAGAAATTGGCCTGCGGGCAGCGCTCGGCGCATCGCCTGCACGGATCTTCGCTCAAATCCTGCGGGAGGGCGCGCTGACGACCGCCACGGGAGTCGCGCTGGGTTTGGCTGGAGCCTTCGTGCTTACTCGCTTCATCGCGAATCTTCTGTTCGGCGTAGCACCTACGGACCCGGTTACTTTTGTGATCGTTCCGCTGCTGCTGGCGTGCGTTTCCGGGGCGGCGCTCTGGTTGCCGGCACACCGCGCCACGAGCATCGATCCCATGGAGGCGCTGCGCCAGGAGTGAGGCTTGGTGCGAAACTCCAGGGCGATGTTGTGGTCTCGGCACTCGTGGATGTGGCCGGCGTTCCGACGGATATCACAGTCATCCGCGGGCTCGGCATGGGACTCGATGTGGAACAAGTCACGGCGGCCCAATTGCCACAAAGGTCGTGATAGAGGTGAATTTCCGGCTGCGTTAGTCAAAATTAGCTGCATCACTTTTGCTCTTCCCACACCATCGCCCGCGGACCGGTGACCCGCTGCGCGTTTCGCATGAGCGAGCATGTCTCGTCTACACCGACCGAGCGGCGCTTTCAGATGGACTCTACGCTACGCCAGGGCGGATTTGCAGTAGTCGAAGCACTTTTTAACTTCCGCGACCGCGTCCATCCCAGGCTTGCCGTACTCATATTCGATCATCGCCGGGATGGGATACTTTTTCGTCTTCAGAACTTCCAGCACGCCTTTGATATTGGTGTCGCCTTCTCCCAACGGCATGTTCGGGCCGTGATCCTTCTTGCGGTCCTTGATGTGCAGCGTCAGGATTTTCGCGTGATGCTCTTCGAGGAAGCTCACCGGATCGAAGCCCGCGGCTGTGAAGTGCCCGATATCGAGATTGATGCCGGTGTATTTGGAACGCCCCGCCAGCGCCTGTTTCCAATCGTCCGGCGTGGAGAACTCATTGGGCTTCATACTGTCGTGATTGTGATAGCCGACGTAAATCTTGTACTGTTCGGCGTACTTGTCCACGCGCGGCGAAATGTCCACGTTCGAAGATGCAGTGATGCGAGTAACGCCCATGGCCTTGGCCATCACAAAGCCTTTTTCAATCTGCTCGTCGGTAAATTCGTCGCGAAAACTGTAATTGAAGGCGTACAGATCGATGCCCGCGTCGTCGAACTTCCTTCGGATGCCGCGGATTTCGTCCATAGGCGGATTCGAGCGCCAGGCCGTCACCTGCGAACGGTCCTTGGGCAGAATCTGGTTGTCCCACAATTCCGCGTAACCGAGCCCGATCTGTTTCATCGCCGCGATGCAATCGTCGAGCGAAGGAAGGGTGCGGAAGCTGTAGGTTTGAGCGCCGATCATCACTCCGCTTACTTTCGAGTCAATGATGGCCCAGGCCGGAAGTGCAATGGAGGCGACCGCGAGCTTGGTAAAATCTCGACGCGTAATCATGAGGCCGATGATATCAACGACGAAGGCGCAAGGGAATCGGCAATGGCGTCGGCGATCTGTTTACCGTGAAAACGGCCGTTTTCAATAAAGATTTCGTTGGTGTGCATCCCGGCTACAATCACGCCCGCCAGAAAAACGCCCGGACGATCGCTTTCGAACGTTTCCGAATTGATGCGCGGCTTCTGCAATTTGGGATCGAGGCGAATTCCCAACGACGCCAAGAACTCCAGATCGGGCCGGTAGCCGGTCATCGCAAAAACAAAATCGTTCTTGAGTGTTTTGGGACCTTCCGGGGTTTCGATCTCAACCGACTTCGGATGGATCGCGATCAGCTGCGAGTGAAAGTAGCCCGTCACTTCGCCGCTCTTGATGCGGTTTTCGATATTGGGTTTGATCCAATACTTCACGCGGTCGGAAATGCCCGCGCCGCGATGAATCAGCGTGACACGCGCGCCCGTCCAAAACAGTTCCAGCGCAGCTATGGCGGCCGAGTTTTTTGCGCCCACCACCAGCACGTCGTGATTGTAATAAGGATGCGGCTCCTTATAGTAGTGGATCACCTTGTCCAGCTCTTCGCCCGGGACATTCAGCATGTTCGGCACGTCGTAATAGCCGGTGGCGAGGACGATTTTGCGCGCGCGATATTCAGTTTTGCTCGTTTTAATGTGAAACTCGCCATCGCCGCCATCGATCGAAAGCACACGTTCGTACTGATGAATGTTGAGCCCGTAATATTCGGCGACGCGGCGATAATACTTCAGCGCTTCGGTGCGGCCCGGCTTTTCGTTGAGCGATGTCATCGGCAAGCCGCCGATCTCGAGCAGCTCCGGCGTGGTGAAAAACACCATGTGGGTCGGATAATTGTAGAGCGAATTAACCACACAGCCCTTTTCGATTAGAACGGTGTTGAGGCCGCGTAGCTTCAGTTCAATGCCACACGCGAGGCCAGTGGGACCGGCACCAACGACGACGACGTCGAATTGCTCCACAGTTAGAGCATCCCCTCGACAGTCTTATAGGCGGAATCAAGCGCGCCGGCGAGCGCCGAAGGGTCTTTGCCGCCCGCTTCGGCCATGTCCGGACGGCCGCCGCCTTTTCCGCCAACCGCTTGCGCCACCGATCCGGCGAGCTTGCCCGCGTGAACTTTCGAAGTGAGATCCTTAGTGACGCCGACGACAATGGCGACGTTAGAATCCTGAGAAGATCCTAAGATGACGACGGCCGACTTCCATTTCACCCGCAGTGAATCGACCATGGTTCGCAACTGCTCGCGATCCATGCCGGCCACTTGCGCCGCCAATACTTTCGCGCCTTTGATCTCGCGCACGCCGCTTTCGATGCCCGCGACTTCCGAGCGCGCCAGCTTCTCTTTCATTTGTTCGATCTGACGCTCCAGCACGCGCTTCTCGTCGGCCAACTTTTCCTGCGCTTGCTTCGATGCAGTCGCTTCCTGCTGGAATTTCTCTAGGATCGCGTCGCCGGTGATGGCTTCGATGCGCCGGACGCCGGCCGAAATGCTGGCTTCGTAGGTGACGACGCACAGCCCGATATCGCCGGTGCGATGGACGTGCGTGCCGCCGCACAGCTCCTTGCTGAACCCGGGGATATTGACGACGCGAACGCGGTCGCCATATTTTTCGCCGAACAGCGCCATGGCGCCGGTGTTGAGGGCTTGATCAAGATCCATCAGGTCGGTGTGGACTTCGATGTTTTTTAGAATCTCTTCGTTCACCAGTTTTTGAATTTCGGCCAGCTCCTCAGAATCGGTATGCGCGTAATGGGTGAAATCGAACCGCAAGCGATTGGGATCCACGATGCTGCCCGCCTGCTTGACGTGCGGTCCAAGCACCTTGCGCAGCGCGGCATGGAGCAAATGCGTAGCGGTGTGATTACGCATAGTAGAGTGACGCAAGTGGCCATCCACTTTTCCGATCAGCTCTTCACCCTCGCGAACCGGCGATACAATTTCGACACGATGAACCGTCGCGCCGGGCGCTGGCTTGTAGGTATTGCGCACGTAGGCAACGGTGTCGCCGGTGGCGGGTGAAACCAAAACTCCTGTATCGCCCACCTGGCCGCCCGCTTCGGCATAAAACGGCGTACGGTTTAAGACCAGCTCCGTATTGCCGTCATGTTCGATCACGCGCAGTACTTTGACCGGCGATTCCAGCGTTTCGCGGCCGATGAATTCGGTGGGTGGAAGATCCTTATAAACCGGCGCGATTTGAGTCTTATCAGCGCCCTTCCAACTGGCGCGGGCACGCGTCCGCTGTTTCTCCATCTCGGCATGGAAGCCTTGCCGATCGATGGTGAGACCACGCTCCCGCGCCATTTCTTCCTGTTCATCCAGCGCCAGTCCGAACGTATCGTATAGCTTGAACGAAGCTGTGCCGGGCAACACGCCACCGGCGGCGGATTTGGCTTCATCGAGGAAGACTTTTTCGGCTACCTGGAATGTGGTCGCGTAGCGATGCTCTTCCTCTTTGACAACGCGCGCCACGCGCTGGATGCTCTCGAGCATCTCGGGATACCCGGGCTTCATCAGGTCGGCTACGAAACCGGTGAGCTCGTATAAATAAGGATCCTCGCGGCCGATCATGCGCGCATTTCGAATAGCCCGGCGCATGATTTTGCGCAGCACGTAGCCGCGGCCTTCATTGGATGGCGTTACGCCGTCGTGAACCAGAAATGCAGCGGCGCGGACATGATCGGCATTGATGCGCAGAGCGACATCGGTTTTCGCATCGTCGCCATATGCGACTCCGAACATTTCCGCGGCGCGAAGAATGATGGGGCGCAGAAGATCCGTTTCGTAATTCGACAT
Source organism: Bryobacterales bacterium (assembly GCA_003132905.1). Next base: position 13,371 of record PKZC01000359.1, read on the forward strand.
CTTGCCCTGCAAGACGCAGGAGACACGCTCGAGACCCATGCCGGTATCGATGGAGGGACGCGGCAAGGGCGTCAGTACGCCGTCGGCCGAGCGATCGAACTGCATGAAGACGAGATTCCAAATCTCTACGAAACGCTCGCCTGGATTGTGCGGAAACTCACCGGGGCCGGCTTCGGGTCCAAAGTCGTAATAGATTTCAGAACACGGACCGCACGGGCCCGTTTCGCCCATTTGCCAGAAGTTGTCGGCTTCATCCAGGCGAAAAATACGCGACTTCGGCACGCCCGCGATTTCCTGCCAGAGGCGCTCGGCATCGTCGTCTTCGCGGAAGACGCTGATGTACAGCTTGTCTTTCGGAATCGAGAAATCGCGCGTGAGCAATTGCCAGGCGAGTGCAATGGCGTCCTTCTTGAAGTAATCGCCGAAGGAAAAATTGCCNNTCGTTGTGCTTGCCGCCCGCGCGAACGCACTTCTGCGAGGATGTGGCGCGCGAGTAATCGCGCTTTTCCTGGCCGGTGAAAACCTCTTTGAACTGGTTCATGCCGGCATTGGTGAAAAGCAACGTCGGGTCGTTGGCCGGAACCAGCGACGAGCTGCGAACGATGCGATGGCTGTCGGCCGCGAAGAAGTTGAGGAACGTCTCGCGGATCTCATTCCCTGTCATGTACTTCTATTGTGACAGGTGAGGCCGGGTGGTTTCATGTGCCGCTGGGCCGGCGCAGTCGTGGACGCATCAGGGGTATTTTTGTGTGCGCGGCGACGCAATTTCTTCAAATTTGGCGAAACGAAGCCAAGACGAATGGTTGGGCGGCCGAAGGGCATTCGGTTTGAGAATGACATGGGATTTGGTGTATCCAAGGGTCGGGAGGTCGCAATAGATTGAGAGATGGGGAGAATGAGCCGGACGGATGTTGTGAACGGTCTACAAAGGTAATGTCCACGGATGCCATCTGTTGGCGAATTGAAGACGAGGACATTGCTGGCCCGGCGCGGAGCGTCAGCATGGTATAAGTTGACCAAAAGAACGATGATCCGGAACAAAGTCGTGCAATCGGTTGGTGCAGCGGTCTGCTGTGTTCTGTAATATTCGAAATCCGGCATGATTCCGAGGGCGAGTATTACCATCTGATCACGGCCTGGAAGGCGACCCAGCAGGAAGAGCAAATCTATGCCGAAAACATCTAAAGCAAAATCGACGAAGCCGACCGCGGAGGAAATCGCGGAGATGGCTACGCGGGGCGAAGATATATCCTCCTACTTCACCAACAAATTTACTGTTGTCAAGCCGGTCAAGCGCGTCAACGTCGATCTGACGCTGGGCATGTTGCGCGAACTGGACGCACGCGCCGCCAGACTTAATATCAGCCGGCAAGCGGTCATCAAAACACTTCTTGGACGGGCGCTGAACGAGGAGAAGGCAACTCTCCCACGATCCAAGAAGACGCCTGGATAGGTCTGTCCGTGGTTCTCTTGCGATGCCGCAACTCCAATGGTCACCGCGATCGCCTCGATTCATACGGTTCCGGTCACTGTCTTGACATTGTCGGGCGAGCCTTGTAGTGTTAAGTCAAGAGCAAGACCCATGTCTCCACGTCCTACGCGAAGCGAAAAGCTGGACTTGCGGCTGACGCGCAAGGCCAAGATGGCCCTCCAGGCGGCTGCTTCCGCCTCCAATCGTTCGGTAAGTGATTTTGTTTTGGAAAGCGCACTGGCACGCGCCGATGAGGCCCTGGCGGATCGACGAACGTTTGCGCTCGACGCGGATCAATGGAAAGCATTTCTTGCGGCGCTGGATTCTCCTCCGCGCTCACTGCCTCGTATGAAGCGTCTTCTCAAGGAACCCGGATTCTTTGATGCCGGCACCGATCGGAAGTGAACCTCGACGCGTCGAAAAGTTGCGCCGCGATCACGCTGTGGAAGACTTCGACTGTGGCCGCGAGGAACTGAACAAATACCTGATCCGATTTGCCTGGCAGAATCAGCAAGCCGGCTCTTCCCAGACTTACGTCGGCCTGGTTGGTAATGCCGTAGTCGGCTATCACACGCTGGCGGTGGGACAAGTGATTTATGATGACGCTCAGCAACGATTGACAAAGGGACTAGCCAGGCACCCAGTGCCGATCGTTTTGCTCGCGCGGCTGGCGGTGGATCGCCGCTGGCATAAGCAGGGTGTCGGCAAGGCACTCTTGCAAGATGCGATGTTGCGCACTTTGCAAGCCGCCGACATCGCGGGCGTTCGTGCGTTGGCGGTTCATGCGAAGGATGACGCGGCCAGGCAGTTTTATGAGCATTTTGACTTCGTGCCGTCGCCTAGCGATCCGATGCATTTGTTTATTTTGCTGAAGGATGTGCGGAGGATCGTTGCTGGAGCAAGGAGCTGAAAAGCGGCTAGACTCGAAAGTGGAGGTTCGTCATGGCCGTGCTCGATTGGTCGCAGTGTCCTGAAGTAGAAAGCGTTCCGGGCAAAGTGAGCGGCTCATGGGTGTTCCGCGGAACTCGCATGCCAGTAGCGGCCGTTTTCGAGAATCTGGAAGACGGCATGACGATTGACGAGATGCTGGAACTTTACGACGGATTGACTCGCGAACAGGTGCAGTCCGTTTTGGATTTTGCAGCGCGGAGTTTGGAGGTTCGCCCCCTCGCTGGTTAATGCTAGTCCTCTTTGACCAAGGCACACCAGTTGCCATCGCGAAGTCCCTCAGTGAACACTCGATCCGAACAGCGAGGCAGATGGGGTGGGAAAGGCTGACTAACGGCGAACTACTTCGTATGGCCGAGGAGCAGGCTTTCGATGTGCTGCTCACCACTGACAATAGCATCGCCTATCAGCAAAATCTAATCGGCCGGAAGATCGCAATCGTAGTGCTAACTCGAAATAGATGGAGTCTGGTTCAAGGCGTACTCGGGCGAATTCACGCAGCTGTAAATGATTCCTCGCCGGGAAGCTATACAGTTGTGGATGTGCCGCTGAGATGGACGCGGTGACAACTATAACTGTCTGTTCCCACAATGGACAAATGGAGGACGGACATCCGTCTTTACGCGGATCCCCTCCTCCATGAACGTAGAATGCGTCCGACCACCCAAACCAAGTAACCTAGAAATAGAGTGTCCACAGACGTTGTCCCGGCCCCAGGTTTAGTTGATCAGCTGTATGCAGAGCTGGAACAGAAGATCCATGCGCTGCGGCCGAAAGAGGATCTCACCCTACTAGAAAAGGCCTTCCGGCGGGCCGCCGACGCGCACAAAGATCAACTGCGCGTGTCGGGCGAGCCCTACATGATCCATCCCCTGCACGTCACCATGATCCTGGCGGACATGCAGATGGACATGGTCTGCCTGATGACCGGCTTGCTGCACGATACCATCGAAGACACTAGCCTCAGCCTGGAACAAATCAAGAAGGAATTTGGCCCGGAAGTGGCGGCGTGCGTGGATGGCGTCACCAAACTGAGTAAGCTGAAGCTGTATTCGCGCGAGGAGCGGCAGGCCGAGAGCGTCCGCAANNTGCTGCTCGCGATGGTGAACGATATTCGGGTCATCATCGTGAAGTTGGCCGACCGGCTGCACAACATGCGCACGCTGGAAGTGCTGCCTCGCGAGCGCCAGCTGCGTATCGCCCAGGAGACCGCCGAAATTTACGCGCCCATCGCGCATCGCCTGGGAATGGGCAAAGTGCGCGGCGAGCTGGAAGATCTATCGTTCCGTTACCTCGAGCCTGACGCGTGGGGCGAGCTGATGCGCGAGATCGAATCGCAACGGCTGCAGAACGAAGAGTACCTCATCAAGATGCGGCACGACGTGGAGGTGAATCTACGGCGCGAGAATATTCCGGCGCGCGTGGAAGCGCGGATCAAGCGGCCGTACTCGGTGTTCCAGAAAATGAAGCGGCAGAAGATCGCGCTGGATCAGGTATACGATTTGCTCGCGCTGCGTATCATTACTGACTCGGTGAAGAATTGCTACGCCGCGCTCGGCGTGATCCACAACGAGTGGCATCCTATCCCAGGACGCATCAAGGACTTCATCGCGATTCCCCGCCCCAATCTGTATCAATCGCTGCACACGTCCGTGATCGGGGAGGGTGGCCGGTCGTTTGAAGTGCAGATCCGAACCGAGGAGATGCATCGGCTGGCCGAAGAAGGAATCGCGGCGCATTGGAAATACAAAGAGGGGCGCAAAGGCCCCGGCGCGGACGATCAGCGCATCAATTGGCTGCGACAGTTGGTGGAATGGCAGCAGGAGATGCGCGATCCGGGCGAGTTTATTTCGACGCTCAAGGTGGATCTGTATCCCGAAGAAGTTTACACTTTCACGCCCATGGGTAAGGTGATTGCGCTGCCGCGCGAGGCCACGCCCATCGATTTCGCGTACGCCATCCATAGCGACGTGGGCAATACTTGCGTGGGCGCCAAGGTGAACGGCCGCATCGTGCAGTTGAAGTACAACCTGAAGAACGGCGACGTGGTTGAGATTCTGACGCAGACCGGGCACATGCCGAGCAAAGACTGGCTCGGGATGGTGAAGACGCCGCGGGCGCGCAACAAGATCAAGCACGTCATTAATGCCACCGAACACGCTAAGGCAATCGAGATCGGGCAGAAATACTTGGAGCGTGAAGCGCGCCGGCTGGGCGTGCAGATCTCGCGGATCACGAAGGCGGATTTAGAGCGCGTGGCCAGCGAGTACGGTTGTGCCAAGGTGGAAGATTTGCACGCGGCCCTTGGCTACGGAAAATTTTCGCCGCGTCAGGCGCTGCATAAGCTGGCGCCCGATATAGTGCAAGAACAGGTGGCGGACGCGCCCAAGCCAGCACCCACGCCGGCGGGCCATGGAACGCCGGGTAAGCCGGACGATACGGGCGACCTGGTCATCAAAGTAAAAGGCGTCGACGATCTGCTGGTGTATCGCGCCAAGTGCTGCAATCCGATTCGCGGCGAAGCCATCGTGGGATACGTAACGCGTGGCAAGGGAATCGCGGTGCATTCCAGGAATTGCACTAACGTGCAGAACCTGATGTATGAAGTGGAGCGCAAGATCGACGTGGAATGGGCGCGGGCGGTAACCGAAACATTTCCGGTCCGCGTTGTCGTTCATACCGACGACCGGCCGGGAATGCTGAATCAGCTCACCTCTGTGCTTGTTGCCGAGCAGAGCAATATTCGCAGCCTGGAAGCAAGCTCGGATGACAAGCGCGGCGACGGAGCCATCATCGACATGACGGTGGAGGTTCGCGATAAGAAGCAACTGGAGCGCGTGTCGGCCGCCATACGCCGCATCTCCGGCGTCCGCGACGTGGAACGTACCCAATAATGACGGAACGCAATGACCGGAGAGTTAACCCAGGATGATTGACATTCAAGCTGAACCCGAACACATCGCTATTTCTAAGTCGAAAGGCATTCAGATCGATTGGAAAGACGGGCATCGCAGCAAGTATTCGCTCGAATATCTGCGCGATGAGTGTCCCTGCGCAAGTTGCACCGGCGCGCATGGCACCGAGCCGCAGAAGACCGATTATTCAGCGCCGCCAGCGACTCCTTTTCAAATGTTTAAGCCGACGCTTAAGATGCTGAACGCCGAAGCCGTGGGGCACTACGCCATTAAGATCGACTGGAGCGACGGGCACAACACGGGGATTTACTCGTTCGATCATCTGCGCAAGATCTGTTCCTGCGCGGAGTGCAAACCCAAGTGAACTTCGTACGGCGCTGTTTAATCGCGCTCCTGTTAGCCGTTTCGCTTCCGGGGGCTTCAAAACCCAAGCTGGTGGTCGCAATTATCGTCGATCAGTTCCGCTACGACTATTTGACGCGGTTCGATGGCGAGTATCGCGAAGGTCTGCGGACATTGCAGTCTTCGGGCGCGTTTTTCACGGACGGTCACGAGGCGCATTTTCCGACGGTGACTGCGGTGGGGCACGCGGCATTCCTGACCGGGTCGATACCCGCGATTGACGGCATTATCGGCAACGAGTGGTTCGATCGCGAGACGGGCAAGACAGTGACCAGCGTTTCCGATGACGCGACAAAACTGGTTGGCGGAAATGGAGGCGCAGGGTCGTCACCAAAGCGTCTGGTTGTGACCACGCTGGGCGACGAAATCAAAGCCACGGGTCCGGCCGACACGGAAGTGATCGGGATTTCGCTTAAAGATCGCGCGGCCATTTTGCCGGCTGGACATGCAGCCAATGCGGCGTACTGGTTCGAGCACGAGTCGGGGCAATTCGTCACCAGCACTTATTACATGAAAGAGCTGCCGGCGTGGGTGCAGGCGTTCAACAAGAGCGATGCGGCGGGCAAGTATGCGTCGGCGAAGTGGGCGTCTTTTCGGACTCTTCCCGCAGTTTTGGGAAAGCCTTATTACGAGGCGATGATCGCGACGCCCTACGGGAACGACCTTCTGGAGGCGTTCGCCGAAGATGCGCTCCGAGAAGAGCACCTGGGGAAGCATTCGGGAATCGATGTGCTGACGGTAAGCTTTTCAAGCAATGATTTGCTGGGGCATCAAACGGGGCCGGATGCGCCCGAGGTGCGAGACATGTGCATCCAGACCGATCGGGTGCTCGGACGATTGTTGCGCGCGGTAGACGGAGCGGCAGGCGCAGGAAATTACGTGGTTGTGTTCACTTCCGATCATGGCGTTGCGCCGAAGCCCGAGGAATTGACGAAACGCGGGATTCCGGCGGGGCGATTCTCGGGTGCCGAAGTTTCTCAAGCTATCGAGAGTGCGCTCACGGAGAAGTACGGACCGGGAAAATGGATCGTGGGCAGAGCCGAACTTGCGCCCTACCTGGATCACGATCTGCTACGGGAAAAACATGCGGCACTCGCGGAGGCGCAAGAGATTGCAGCGGAGGCGGTGAGAAAACTGCCGTACATTTTTCGCGTGTACACTGGCGCGCAACTGGAGCGTGAAAACCTGGCGGGCGATCCCATCGGGACGCTTATGCAACGCGGCTACTACCGGGGTCGGGCGGCGGACCTGTTCATCGTTCAGAAGCCGTATTGGCTTGCGTCGCAAAGCGGCACTTCGCATGGAACACCGTTCAGCTACGATACGCATGTGCCGGTGATTTTCTTTGGGCACGGCATTCGACCGGGACGTTATGACGAAAACGTCCGCACGGCCGATATCGCGCCGACGCTGGCCGCGCTGCTGGGAGTGAATACGCCCAGCGGATCTGTGGGGCGAGTGCTACCTATTATCGAACAATAGCGGCGGTAACGACGTTATAAGCAGAAGGTCTTAAGGCGAAAAAACGGTGGCGCGTCAGCTATTTCCTCAGGTGTTTCGCCCTGTGTCCCGGACTAAGCTGGTTCGAGTGCTACGGGAGAAACTCTAGATGGGTAAAACATTGCTGTTGTTTCTGTTGGGCGGCGTGGCGTGGGCCCAAACGCCCATGATCGGCTCGTGCGCGGTGTTTCCGGCCGACAACATCTGGAACACGGCGGTGGATCAGTTGCCGGTGTCGAGCAACTCGGCCACTTACGTGAGCACCATTGGCACGGGAAAAACACTTCATCCGGATTTCGGAACGGTTTATGACGGCGCGCCCAACGGAATCCCATATATTGCGGTGCCGGGGACCCAGACGAAATCCCCCGCCACGTTCGCTTATGCCGACGAGAGCGATCCCGGGCCCTACGCGGTTCCGTTGAATGCGCCGATCGAGGGCGGCAGTTCCAGCACAGGCGACCGGCACGTCATCGCGATCGACACCACCAATTGCATCCTTTATGAATTGTATGCGGCGTATCCGCAGTCGGCCAGTTGGGAGGCCGGCTCGGGCGCGATTTTCAATCTGAAATCGAACAAGCTGCGTCCGGCGGGATGGACTTCGGCCGATGCCGCGGGTTTGCCGATCTTTCCGGGATTAGTGAGGTACGACGAGGTGTTGACGGGCGCTATTCACCATGCGATCCGGCTCACAATACCGCAGACGCAGCAAGATTACGTATGGCCGGCGCGGCACTACGCTTCGAACCTGACCGATCCGAAGTATCCGCCCATGGGAACGCGCTTTCGCCTGCGCGCCAATTTCGATATTTCCAGCTTTTCGGCGACTAATCAGATTATCTTGAAGGCTCTAAAGAAGTACGGAATGATGGTGGCGGATAATGGCAGCGCCTGGTACATTTCGGGCGCGCCGGATTCGCGCTGGAACGACGATGATCTGCACAATCTGGGACAACTCACGGGCGCGGATTTCGAGGCCGTGGACGTTTCGCCGCTCATGGTGAACAAGAATTCCGGACAGGCACGCCGGCCGAAAACTAGCGGAGCGTTCCGACGTGCCAATGAGTTGGACGAGCAGGCGACCACCACTCCCTAGCGCGCCTAAACATTCCCTATTCTTCCCTATTACTCCCTATCAGGACGTATGCTATAGTCCTTTTAGGATATGAATCAAGATCTCTACTCAGTCGAACAGGTCGCTGAAAAGCTAGGACTGCACGTCAAAACCGTGCGCAACTACGTCCGCGAAGGCCGGCTCAAAGCGGTACGCATTGGCAAACAATATCGCATCTCGGGCGACGATCTCGCCGCGATGACGGGTCGGCCGGTGGCGTCATTTAGACCCGAGCCGGTGCGGCGGGAGCGGCATGTCGAGGTTTCGAGCATCGTGGAGATCGACGCGATCAGTCCGGAAGCGGCGAACCGGCTAACGAACGTCCTCATCAGCGTTGCGAGCGGCATTCGGGTGGAGAGCATTTACGACGCGCCGCGCGGCCGGATGAAAATCATTCTGGTGGGAAGCATGGAGATGAATACTTCGTACCTAAAGATGATCGGGGCCCTGTTGGAGCGCGAATTATGAAAAGCGTATACAAATCCGCCGAGGGGGAGCGCGCGGTTCGTGAGCGATACCTCGAGATTCTGAAACACTGGCCGGTACCGAATCAGCAATTACGAGTGCCAA
>PKZC01000358.1:0-30720 GCA_003132905.1 Bryobacterales bacterium
CACTATTGTGGTTCTGACGGTCCTTCACATCATCCCCGACAGCCAGCCCTACGGCAGCTCTTATTACAAAAGTTACAAAATCATCGCGGCATTCTATTTTCTTATCTTCTTTGCGTTGGCCTTTTTCGTAGACGACCTGCTGCGGGACCGTCCGTGGGGCTGGCTTGGCGTTATGTATCGAGTTGTGCTGCTGGCGGGCGTTTGCGCTCTGCTAGGCGGCAACGTCTTCGTCAGCTCGCGGGCGGCCGCCGCTATCAAAGGCGTACCCAGCGTGTACCGCGAAGGCGATATACAACGCGCGCTTGCGCGGGTGGAACCGGCTTCGGGACCGCTTCTGATCCTGGCGAACGATAACTCCGCGGCCTTTTGGAATCTTATGGCCAATTACGTGGGCGTGCCACGCCAGTTATTGGACCGCGATCAAGGCGCAATCGTGTTCCACAGTGCTTCGGTAGTCCTCATTGAACCCGCTGCGTTTCCGGTTAATCCCAAGATACCAGACGGAGTGGCGCGCCCCACTCAGACTATCTTCACTAGGAGAACGATTATTCCCCGGATTTCGGCATACTCGCCCGCTCCGCAACCGGTAAATGTACGGGCAATCCTGGAAGGTATTTCGCCGGGCTTACGTGTTCGTGAGGACAAGGTACTGCTGGAAACCAGTGCATTTCGTCTAATTGATGCTACGTTCATCCAAACCGACGACCCCGGTGCTGGATCGGACGGGAAGAAGAACCAGCCGCCGGCGATTGTTGGCGCCATGCCAAGGTGGGGAAGAGGATCAGATGCACCGATCGACTTCACGTTTACCGACCCGAACGGCTATTCCGACGTGAGGAATGCTCTTTTTTTCATTCACTCGGAAAAGCAGACTATGGCTTCCGGATGCTATGCTTCATACACGAGTTCTGGGAATCAATTGGGCCTCGTTCTTGACGGGGGCAAGGCGTGGGACACGGCAACTTTGGGTTCCAGCAAGAAATTGGAAAATAGCGAATGCGCGATCGAGTCGATCAGTTCTGTGGCGCATGGATCAGGGAACGAATTCACGATCCATCTCGCGATAAGACTCAAGTCTTCTGGCCATAAGATCGTTGAAACAACTGTCGCCGATCAGTCCAATCAGACCACCGGCTGGCAGCCCGTGGGTTTCTGGGAAGTCCCTTAAAGCGACCTCGCGGCGCTCCTCCCGGAGCTTGCGATGCGTCGGGGCTTGGATATGCACATGTATATTTGCTGAGACTTAACCTCTGCTGTCGAACGTTACGTTAACAGCTGCTATTGCTCGGGGACTGCAGGTCGACGCCGACTCTGTCATAAGTGTTATATACCTTGCACTTGGCCTCATGATCAGCGTGGATTCGCCCTTGGTGGGCCACTGCATGGGATACTTGTGATTCTGAGAAGATGAGTCTGGGAAACAGAGTCCACACGAACCGTCTGAATAACTGACGACCGAAGGGCGCCGGGGGGGCCTTGTAAAACCAGGCATCGACGTCTTTCATACAGGTTCGGAGCAGCGGTAAAATCGTATTCGCAAATAGATGTCAACGGTAATATCAGCGTCCGAAACGACCCATCGAGCGAATCCGGGCTATCGTCCGGACATCGATGGACTGCGCGCGCTCGCTGTTTTGGCCGTCGTGGGATTTCACGCTTTTCCCGGTTGGGTGCGGGGTGGTTTCATCGGCGTCGATATTTTTTTTGTCATCTCTGGTTTCCTAATTTCCAATATTATATTCGCCAACCTCGAAGCCGGCAGCTTTACATTTCGAAAGTTCTATGCAAGGCGGATCAAGCGCATTTTCCCCGCATTGATAATTGTTCTCTTGTTCTGCTTGGCCGTTGGTCATGTCGTTCTGCTTGCCGACGAATACAAACAACTCGGCAAACATGTGGCCGCCGGCATCGGGTTCGTCGCAAATGTTGTCCTATGGAAAGAAGCCGGATATTTTGACAAGTCTGCGGAGCTTAAACCCTTGCTGCACTTATGGTCGCTCGGGATTGAGGAGCAGTTTTACCTGTTTTGGCCGCCTCTCGTGTTGTTATTCTACAGACGCAGACCTTCGGTAGGGACACTACTTTTGGTAACGCTAGTGGTGTCTTTTGCAATCAATATTGCTGAAATAAGCCACCACCCAGTGGCTACGTTCTATCTCCCATTTAGTCGCATGTGGGAGCTGCTCGTTGGTTGTGGCCTTTCCTATATTTCACTGACCAGCAAAGGCGCAACCGGCGGCTCAGCTCTTGTTAGGAAACTGGAGGGGAATCTAACTTCCGCAACAGGATTCCTTTTCATCCTCGCAGCGCTTGTGGGGCTAAGTAAAGACACGGATTTCCCTGGGTGGGCGGCATTGCTTCCCACCGCCGGTGCAGTTCTCCTTATTTCCGCCGGTCAGGAGGCCTGGCTCAACCGACACATATTCTCGAATCGAGCGGCCGTCTTTGTGGGTTTAATCAGCTACCCATTGTACCTTTGGCATTGGCCGCTTCTTTCTTTCGCAAGAATCGTCCTTTCGGACCGGCCAAGTCTCCCGATCGTCACACTTATCGTCGCTATAAGCGTCCTGCTCGCCTGGCTGACATATGTAATCGTCGAAAAGCCCATTCGCTCGGGACAAACCTTTCGAGTTCCGCTATTGTTAGCCGGAACAGCTGTAGTAGTGGGATGCACCGGAGCCTACATAGACCAAACCAACGGAATGGGCTGGCGTTTCCGAACGTTTGCCCCGTCCGAAGAGACCAAGAATCCGACGGAGCACGCCAATGTCGCCACGATCACGTCCCCTGAGACAGGGAATGATCTGGCAAAGACTATTCCAAAAGCACCCATAGCGAAGGCGCCCACGCAGACCGCCGAACAAATTCTTGCCCATCAAGAACAGCAGTTCTTGTGGATTGAGAATGGTGACAACGCCACTCCGGCGTGCTTAGCCAGGTTTTCTATTGCCAACAGCGGTCACGACGACAAATGCGAGATCTTCGACATCCGACGTGAGCCGACTGTTGTTCTACTCGGGGACAGCCATGCCAATGCAATGTACTTGGGCTTGGCAAAGTATTATTCCGCAAGAGGCGATAATCTGGTCAACCTCGGGAGAGGCGGGTGCTTACCGTTTTGGGGGGTGAATACTGAGATCAGGCCCAATGGCGTGGGGACGGATTGCGAAAAGTTCATGGATGGACTCCTCGATTACTCCCTGATGTCTCCGGCAATTCATACGGTTCTGCTTGCGGACTTCGGAACACTGTACATAGATGGCGGTGACCGCCCTGTTATCAGCAGTGCCGATCCGGCGAACAAAGCTGCTTCTCAAGTGTATGAGCGCGAACTGAGGAGCACGATCGCCCGGTTTCGCGCGGCGAAAAAAAAAGTGATCCTCGTCCTCGATTACCCCGATGTGGCTTTCGACCCTCATTCCTGCCTTGCGCGACCTTCCACAGTAGCACCGGTTCGAAAGGTGTGCGCAGCCGATCAATCGGAGGTCGACGCAAGGATGGGGCCCTATAGAAGGTTGATGTACAATCTCCTCGGAAGTCTCCCAGGTCTCTTCTACATCGACGTTACACCGGTTTTTTGTGACGGGACGAACTGTTGGGCTAAGAAAGGCGACCTGTTGCTTTACCGAAACAGAGATCATTTGTCACATGACGGATCATTGTATTTCGCGGCGAGGGTCAGAGTGGCTAAGGTCGGTCTCAATCCAATTTCCAGCCGAGCGCTTCCGGGCGCCAAACCTCAGGAGCCGCCGAGCGTTTTGTCCGTCAACCCTCCGTAGGGAACGGCGAGTCGTAAACGTTTTCGGTGACCGTTTCGGCCCCAGAGGGAACGGAAAGTGTTGCTGTAGTGCATCTCTTGATCAACAGTACTCTTAATGGAGCCGCGAGTTGCTTTTTGGAATACGGTCGAGTGCCTTAAGCATGGGAACGAAAGCGCCGGTCACGGCTTGGTGTTGAACTCAGTCCTCACACCGGGCGTGACGAGGAGGTCGTAGAATTTCGAGAAAAGCCCCACGTAGATCGTGTGACCGTCGAGGTAGCGCACTAGCTAGTAGGGTCAACTGCTCCCGCAGTCCGGCATCCTTGGCTACCTTTCGCCTTGGATATCGATAGCTCGACACCGCAATCAGTGCCAGCCCGCAGGCGTGGCGCTCGCTCATCTCTGGAAGTGTGCCGCGGATCTGTTCTACATCGGCCCGCGCCACCGTGAGCTGCGCCATCGCGCCTACGAGCTGTACCCGTTTTTTGCGATTCACCGATTTGATCGCTTCCTTGTCCAAAGCGTAGTCGGCCACCAGCTTCTTCAGTTTGGAATTTTCCTCGCGCAAGTGTTTCCACTCCTGAGCTTCGGCCACTTCCAGCCCACCGTATTTTTGCTTGCACGCGTAGATGGTGTGCTTGGACACTCCCACCTCCCGGCCTTAGCTGGCCACCTTAACGCGTTGTTTCAGACTGAGGTGACGGCACCGACGCCGCCTGGCAAAAGCGGTCAATGGCCGGCTTCAATGCTTGAAACTCGGCGTGCAGGCCGGGCAGAACCTCGGCAGCAGAGGCAATGTCGCCGGCTCTTCCCAAGCTTTCCAGTTGCGCAGCGAGATTCGCTAAGCTCGTGCCAGCCGCGTTCGCAGCCGCGCCCTTGATGGAATGCGCCGCAATTACAATTGCCTCACCATCCGAATTGCCGATTGCAGTTGAAAGAGCGAGAAGCTCCCGAGGCATGTTGTTGACAAACGTCTCAGCTATCCGGATTGCCAAGGGCCGATTGCCCATCAGACGCTCAACCAAATCGTCCGCATCGAACTGGATTTCAGCTGGGGGCTCGGGCTTGAGAGCCTCTGCAGGGTCCGGCTTGACTCCTTCCACGAAGCTTCGTCCGGCGCCGATCCACTGTGTCAGGGCTTTGTCCAGCAAGTCCGGGCGTATCGGCTTGGAAAGATAGTCGTCCATTCCTGCCGCCATGCAATGCTCCCGATCGCCCGATAGAGAATGCGCCGTAACTGCGATAACCGGAATCTGAGGATTGAGCACGCCACTAAGTGGATCGCGAATCCGGCGCGTCAGTTCGTAGCCATCCATCTCGGGCATCTCGCAATCTGTCAGGACCATTGCATACGCGGACGCTCGTAGGGCCTGCAAAGCGCTGCTGCCATCTGCAACGATATCTGCGTTGTATCCGAGAATCCCGAGAATTCCGGCCATCACTTGCTGGTTGACCGCATTGTCCTCTACCACCAGAATCGGGTGTTGACTTTTCTTTTCGCCGGGCTTAGTGGAAGGCTGTGGCGTCGCAGCGGCTGCGCCGGATGCGGGAAGAATGTTTAGGGCCGAAGCCAGGCACGCTCCTAATTCGCCCTGCTTCACCGGCTTGCTCACGCGCCTTACAAATCCGTGCGACTCCCAATCATTGGCAACGACGGTATCACTGATGCGAGCCAGCAGGACGATGGGAATGTTCGCGTGCTTGCTGTCCCGCCGGATGACCGCCGCTAGAAGCTCCCCGCCGACATGAATCCCCTTGACGTCGCCTAGTCCGACATCGATGATCACTGCATCGAAGGTTGCGCGAGTTCGATCTTTCATCCGCCCTAGCGCTTCTTCAGCGCTGCTTGCTTCCTCGGAATCGCAGTGCCAGTAGTTCAGCAATTCTCTTATGACCCGGCGGCTGGCGGCATTGTCCTCTACCAGCAGAACCCGTTTGCCCGCCAGCGATAGCGCACGCGGTCTTTGAACGGATGGCTGAACCGGTAGCGCGGCAGTGAACCAAAAAGTGGATCCTCTCCCTGCCTCGCTTTGAAATCCAAGCTGCCCTCCCATTAAGTGGACGAGCTCCTTTACAATCGACAGCCCAAGCCCAGTGCCTCCATATTTACGACTGGTAGAAGCATCTGCCTGGGAGAATCTTTCAAACAAAAGATGCTGCCTTTCGAGAGCCACGCCGATTCCAGTGTCTGTCACCTCGAATCGCACCGAGCCCGCCTGGTCCTTAGCGCCTGGCCGCACTCGAATAGTCACTTCGCCGCGCTCGGTAAATTTCACCGCGTTTCCCACTAGGTTGGTTAGTACCTGGCGCAGCCGGTTTTGGTCGCCACAAAGGCGGGTGGGAACCTCCGGTTCAATAAAGCACGTAAATTCCAAGCCCTTTTCCTGCGCTTTCAACGCCATCAGGTCCGCGATGCTTTCCATCACGCGCCTCAGGTCGAATTCCGCCACCTCCAGCTCGAGTTTGCGGGCCTCGAGCTTTGAGAAGTCGAGAATATCGTTTAAGACGCTGAGCAGGCTTTCGGAGCTGTCACAAAGAATTTGCGCTCGCTTTCGTTGCTTCGGATCCAGATCGCTATTCAATAACAGATACGCGATTCCGAGGATTCCGCTCATCGGGGTTCGGATCTCATGGCTCATGCTGGCGAGAAATTCGCTCTTGGCCCGGATGCCCGCTTTGGCCTGCTCAACCAACACTCGGGACTTCACCAGGTTTACAGTCCGGTCGGCGCCGTAGGCCAGCAGGATAACCGAGGCAAGGTAAAGGAACAGCCGGTAGATCTCGTTGGTCCTCAGTAACTCATCGCGATCGGCGATGTAGGCCGAGGAAATTGCGGTTACGCTGCGCGTCGTCGGTAGCGCCGCTAACTGCTCGGTGAGCGATTCCACCATCAGCTTGAAATCTCTGATGGTCACCGCGTGCGCCCGAACGCTGCTGAGAGTTGCATCCAGCTCCGGCCGGCGGGCCGCGTCTTCCAAGAGAAAAGCGATGTCCGCATTGAGCTGACCAGTCAGATCCGAATGAGGAGTAAGGTCATAGAGCAGAATATCTCGCAGAAGGTTGGCCAGATGATCTTGAATTAGCGTCTTACCCGACGCCGCCCGGGACGCTTCCCCGATCAGAACCGGAAAATACCGCAGCGAGTTTTTCAGGACCGCATTGTCCGACTTGAACCTTTCCACCAGCTCCGCTTGTTGAAACAGAACTTCCGACTCGCGCGCCAGCAGACGAACGCTCCGTCCTCTGTTCCGCCGGCTCATTAGTCCAGGAATGCTTTGCAGGCCAGCAGCGGCCTCCTGAATTTCCTTCAGCTTCTTGACAAACGGATCGTAGGATCTCAGCAGATCGTAGCGGGAAGCAAGCAAATCGGCGTTAACTTCCGCGTCTAACCGTGCCAACAACTGGAAGTCGAGCATTACGCGATCGTGCTGTCCGGAATCCAGGGGCCGTTGTTGAACGAACAAGAACGTTAGCAACGACACAGCCCCGGCGACCAGCAATATGCTTCTTTTCTGCTCCCTGGTCATAGAGGCTTGCCATTTAATTCGCCCGTCAAAGTCTTAAGGAAAGTCACGATCAATGCCACCTGCTGCTCGCTCAGTGGCCGGCGGAGCTGGCATTTTCCGATGGTGCGAACCGCGTCCTCGAGTGTGGCCGCGCTTGCATCATGAAAGTAGGGCGCTGTTAACGCCACGTTTCGCAAACTGGGCACTTTGAACATATACATGTCGCGGGGATCACCGGTGACATTAAAACGGCCCCGGTCCACACGAGTAAGCGGGGCTTTGCCTCCCAGGACCGGGAGCGTCACCGCCATCTTTTGATACATGTTGCCTCCCATGGCCATGCCTTGATGGCAACTCGCGCAGCCCGATGACTTAAATAGCCTGTAGCCTTCCTGCTCCCGGCTGGTGAGAGCATTCGTATCGTGACGCAGGTATCGGTCGAAACGGGAATTGGGCGTGGTTAATGACCGTGCGAACTCAGCAATGGCATCCTTGACGTGCTCCGCCTGTATGCCGTCGCGATAAATCCGCTGAAAATCCACGACGTATTCCGGCGCGCTCCTCAACTTCGCGAGCACTTCGGGCCAGCTGGATCCCATTTCAATCTTGGACAGAATGGGTCCGTCCACCTGGGCTTCGAGCGTCGCGGCGCGGCCATCCCAGAATTGCCTGAAATTAAGGCCGCTGTTCAGGACCGTGGGAGCGTTAATGACGCCCACGGCTCCGTGGATGCCAATCGATCGCGCCCTTCCGTCAGCGCCGCCCTTCTCAAGAACATGGCAGGTCGCGCAGGCTATCTGATTGTCGTGCGATAGCCGCGGATCGCCGAACAGCTTGCGGCCCAGCGCGATTCTTCGAGGATCTAAATTAGGTATCGGCTCGATAGGCTGGATTGGCTCATTCGACTCTCCAGGCTGCACTTCGACGAGCTCGGCGGGCTGAATGGACACCATTGTCCACGAACGCAGCGACAGAGCCCCGATCGCGATGCAAACCACCACGCCGCCGACCAGCCACCGCGACGCGCCGTTCCCGGCGAAAGTCAGCACCTGCATGGCTAGCTCTTAGCCGCGGCCGCGTTTTTCACCTGGTAATAGACCGATCGCAGGTGCCGCTTCGATTCAAACTGCGGACTTATGACGCTCAACGATTCCATCGAGCCGATCACCAGGCTGCCGTTGGTTTCCAGGCGCTGCCCAATGCGATTGAAAAGCGAAGCCCGGTCGCGCTCATTGAAATAGATGGCTACATTGCGGCAGAAAACGATGTCGAAGGTTCCGAGAGAAGTGAAATCGTCCATCAGGTTCAGCTTCCGGAAGCTCACCATGGCGCGCAGCTCATCGCGAATTTTCCAACCCTTGGGATGCGGTGTAAACGATTTCTCGCGGGCTTCGCGCGTCAGTCCCCGCTCTACCTCGATCTGGCTAAATGTGCCTTCGCTTGCTCGTGTCACGGCTTGGTCGGAAATATCGGTTCCAACCAGGCGAACGTTATAACCACGCATATCGCCCAGCAACTCTTTCAGAACGATGGCGATGCTATACAATTCCTGACCGGTGGAACAAGCCGCGCTCCAGATTCGAATCGGTACCGTCAGGCCCGACTTCGAGCGCCGGTCGATAATCTCCGGGATGATCTTGAAGCGCAACAGGTCGAAGGGCGAAGAATCGCGAAAGAACAGCGTTTCGTTGGTGGTGATCTCATCGATAATCTTCCGCTTGACCGCGCTGTCGCCTCTGGCGCGGCTCAACAGTTGCATGAAACTGGTGGACCCGGTGTCCGTCATGATCCCGGCTAACCGGCTTTCAATCAAGTAGTCCTTGGATTGATCGAGCGTGATGGCGCAAATGGAATGAATGTACTGCGCCACGCTCTGTCGCTCTTCAGCCAGCAGCTTGATCATGCGCGCACCTCGGCGATGGCGCGCACTATGGCGCCCGCGATTTGGTTCAAGGGCACGACGCTGTCGATAACGCCGGCCTGGATGGCTTCCCGCGGCATCCCAAAAACCACGCAGCTGGCCTCGTCCTGAGCGATGGTAAAACTTCCCCCGCGCTTCAGCATCCGCGTCCCGGCCGTCCCATCGTTCCCCATGCCGGTCAAAATCGCCACGATGGAGCGGCCGGGGAAATTGAGCGCCACCGAGCGGAACAGATAATCGACCGAGGGACGGCAGGCGTTCTCCGGCGGATCGTCGGTAATGCAAATGGTGATCGCGCCGTTGGGCCCGGGACCTAGCTTCATCTGCTTGCCCCCTGGGGCCAAATAGGCGCAATTGGCCTGTGCCACCTCTCCGTTCTGCGCCTCTTTCACCCGAATGGCGCTCTTGGTTTGCAAACGCTGCGCGAGCGCATCTGTGAATAGTGCCGGCATATGCTGCACGATGAAGATCGGCGCGCCAATTTTCGCTGGCCACGCCGGTAACAACTCGGCCAGCGCGGTGGGGCCGCCGGTCGAAACCCCAATCAGTACGATGGGAGCGCCCTTGCGGCCCGGCGTACGGCCCGCCGACGCTTCTGGAACCTGGGGCGCGGCCGGACACAAAGCGCCTGCTTGTCTCGCCCCGGTTTTGAGAATCGACCGGATTTCACGCTGCCGCGCCAGCGTCTGGATGATCGGCCGCAGGCTGTCGCGAAGCTGCACCAGGTTTTCGTCCCGCGATTTTCCCTCTGGTTTGGTGATGAAATCGAAGGCTCCCGCCTCGAGCGCCCGAATCGTCATGTGGCCGCCCTTCACTGTCAGGGAACTCAGCATGACAACGGTCGTCTTCTGCCCTGAGGCGTGCATGGCCTGCAGCACCTCTATGCCGTTCATCTCCGGCATTTCGATGTCGAGCGTCACCAGGTCCGGCTGCAGCGCCGCGATGCGCGCCAGAGCCAGCTTGCCGTTTGAGGCGGTCCCTACCACCTCCACATCCGGTATTCCCGCCAGAGCATCGGAAATAATCCGGCGAAATAGGGACGTATCGTCCACCACCAACACTCGAGTATTCATCCGAATGAACCAGTCGCTTTCTGGGTCATGCTTTGTGCCCGCCTGGCGCCGGATAAGCGGATGGCTTCACGTGACTCCTAGATGTGGAAACGGCCGACCGTAATCTTGAGACCTTCGGCGACGGTAGAGAGCTCTCCGGCGCTGACGCGCACTTGGCCGCTGCCGCCGGCCATTACCTTGGCGGACTCATCTACGTCCACGATACCTTTCGCAATCTCGCGGGATGCCTGCGATGTCTTTTCCACTCGGGTATTTGCATCCGCTACCCCTGCGGATGCCGCGGCAATGTTCCGTGCGATATCCTTGGTCGCCGTCGACTGTTCTTCAATGGCCGCCGCAATCGAACCCACAATGGCGCTCACGTCCAGGATGATCTGCGATACCTTGCCGATTTCAGCGATCCCGCCTTCGGTGGCCGATTGAACGCCGGCGATTCGCGCCTTGATATCCTGCGTGGCGGCAGCCGTCTGTTGCGCCAGGGCCTTGATTTCGGTCGCCACCACGGCGAAGCCTTTTCCGGCCGATCCGGCGCGCGCCGCTTCAATGGTCGCGTTCAGCGCCAGCAAATTCGTTTGCGACGAGATCTCGGTGATGGTCTCCGTTACCTTGCCGATCTCGCGCGCCGCCGCGCCCAGTTGATCGATCTGCTCGGTGATCCTGGCTGCCTGGCGGGTGGCCTCATCGGTGATCCGGCGCGCTTTCTCAGAGTTCTGAGCAATCTCGCCAATGGTCGACGTCATTTGCTCGGTGGCCGAAGAGACATGCGCGAGATTCGTGGTGGTCTGCTCCATTCCCGCCGCTACCGACGTGATGTTGGAGCTCATCTCTTCAGCCGCCGCCGAAACAGAGTGGGCTTTATCGGAGGCGTGCTCGGAACCAGCCGTCATCGCGGTGGAACTCGCGATCAGTTCGGTGGAAGACGACGACAGCACCTCTATGCCGCCCGAAACCTCCTGAATCATCGTCCTCAAAGCCACGATCATGGCTTGCTTGGCGCGTGCCAGCGTGCCGATTTCGTCGCCGCGCGTCTGAAATTCGGCGGACGCGTCCTCCGACAAGTCGCCCCCCGCGATTCGACCCAGATGCGCCACCACCATATCCAATGGCCTCGCGATACCGCGAGCGAGAATCACTCCGCCCGCTACCGCTCCGGCTGCCGCGAACAAACAGCCGCCTATCAGCGCCACCAAGACAATGCTCGAGTTCGTCTTGCGATTCTTCTCATTTACCGCCACCAGTTGCCGCTCGAAATCGGAAGCTTCTTTCGCCTTGACCCTCAGACTCAACTTGCCGAGGGGCAGGTCGTATTCCTTGCTTGCTTGACCATATTGTCGAGCGCGTAAGAGAGCAATGATGTGATCGTTCGCCGCCGTTCTTTTTATCGTGATCGCAGCCATTTCCGCCGCCTGCTGCATGGATTCGGGGTTGGTCGTCCGCGCTTGGAACTCGTCCATGGCGGCGTCGCGGGTCTTGGCATAGGCCAGCAGCTCGTTCAGCAGCGGCTCGGTGGCCTTCTTCGCCCGCACCATCTTTCCCATATCGATGCTGATGTTGGCCTGCTCGCCTGCGATGGTCCCCGCCAGCTCCGCTTGCGAAAGCCGCTCGATGGTGTCTTCGGTCAGCCTTTGGCTGCTGTGCTGGCCCCATATTGCGATCGTGCACAAGCCAATCAAAAGCAACACGATCCCTGCCAGCACGAGGCCGATTTTCCTCCCGATTCCGATATTTGATATGGATGTCATTTCCCCGCTGCCGCTACCGGACCGGACTGCTGCCGCGAGCTTTCGTTCAGAATTTCACGAGGATTCAGAACGGCGATGACATGCCCGCCCGCCCGGCATACCTGTTGAAAGAAGCGCGACTGCGCCGCCGGAATATTGATGGGCAGGGATTCTTCCTGGCCCGGTTCCACCTCCACCACTTCTCCCGTCCGATCCACCAGTATCCCCAGGAACTCGTTGCGGTCTTCAATAACGAACACCCGGCTCTCGCGAGTGAGGACGCTTTTGCCGAGTCCGAGTATGATCCTCGGATCGAGCAATGTCACGATCTTGCCCCGCAGATTCATGACGCCCACCACTTCGGCGGGTGCGTGCCTTACTTTCGTGACCGATTCCACCCGTATCACTTCCTGGACGCCCGTCGCATCCAGGGCGCACAGGGCGTCTCCCACGAAGAAAGTTGCCAGTAGCGAAGCCTGAGCTCTCGACTCGATCTGTGTGTCTGCCATTTTTGGTTCTCCTGAAACGTCGTCAATTGCGTACGAGATGTGGAAGCGCGCCATCGTTACCCTCAGCCCTTCGGCCACGCTCGACAGTCCGTCGGCGCTGGCCCGGACGTGATCGCTGCTCGTTGCCATTTCCTTGGCCGACTGGTCGACGCTGACAATATCCTTGGCGATTTCGCGCGATACTTGCGATGTCTCCGCCACGCGTGTATTGGCGTCGTTTACACCTACCGAAGCCTCGGCAATGTTGCGGGCGATACCCTTGGTCGCGGTCGACTGTTCTTCGATGGCCGCCGCAATGGAGGCGACAATCGCGCTCACGTCCACGATGATCTGCGAAACTTTGCCGATTTCAGTGATTCCGCCTTCGGTGGCGGATTGAACGCTGGCAATCCGCGCCTTGATATCCTGCGTGGCCGCGGCCGTCTGTTGCGCCAGGGCCTTGATTTCCGTCGCCACCACGGCGAAGCCTTTTCCGGCCGATCCGGCGCGCGCCGCCTCAATGGTCGCGTTGAGCGCCAGTAGATTGGTCTGCGATGAGATCTC
The DNA here is from genome assembly GCA_003132905.1 of Bryobacterales bacterium. The sequence continues at coordinate 13,034 of PKZC01000358.1, forward strand.
GGTGATGGTTTCGGTTACTTTGCCGATCTCACGCGCCGCCGCGCCCAGTTGATCGATCTGCTCGGTGATGCGGGCGGCCTGCTTGGTGGCCTCATCGGTAATCCGGCGCGCTTTTTCGGAGTTCTGCGCAATCTCGCCAATGGTCGACGTCATCTGCTCGGTGGCCGAAGAGACATGCGATAGATTTGTGGTGGTCTGCTCCATTCCGGCCGCCACCGACGTGATGTTAGAGCTCATCTCTTCAGCCGCCGCCGATAGCAAATGAGCTTTATCGGAGGCATGCTGGGAGCCGGTGGTCATCTCACTCGAACTCGACATCAGTTCGGTGGAAGAGGACGCGAGCAGTTGAATGTCGCCCGAGATTTCCTGAACCATCTTCCGCAAAGCCCCGATCATGCTTTGCTGGGCGCACGCTAGCGTGCCGATTTCGTCGCCCCGCGCCTGATATTCGGCCGAAGCGTCGTGTGACAGGTCGCCCCCGGCAATCTGACCCAAATGGGTTACCACGCCAGCGAGAGGCGTCGCGATGCCGCGCGTGAGGACGATGCCCCCGAATATCGCTCCGACCAGCGCGAACAGGCTGCCAACGATCAGCGCCATCCAGACGGTGCTCGCGGTTTCCTTGCTACTCTTCTCGCCTTCGATCACCCGGTCGTCCTGAAACTGAGACGCCTCCTTGGCTTTGGCACGTATGGTGTCGGACATGATGGCATACGACTTAAAGCTTCGCTGCGCATCCGCGAATCGGCTCGCGCTGAGCTGTTCCATGGCTTTCTTGCTGGTAGCCCCGGCTGAATCGATAAGTTCCGCTATATCCGCGCCGTGTTTGATGCTGATAGGGGAATCCGCCAGTTTCTTGAACTCCTCCACAGCTTCCAGGCGGCTTTTCTTCCGTTCAACGATCCGATCCATGAGATCCTGAGGGGCCTTTTTTGCAACGACCATCCTTCCAATGTCTAGAGCGACCGCCGCGGTGTCACCGGAAATTCTTTCCGCCAGTCGCGCCTTAGTGAGGCGCTGGATCATGAGCACCGACTGCTTTTGGTTGGCGCTGATGCCCCACAAGGACAGCCCCGATAAGCCCGCCAAGATCAAGATGATTCCACCCAGAACCAGTGCAATCTTCTTCCCGATTTTCATATTCGCTATGGATGTCATTTGTTTTCGTTTTTCGTTTCTAGGCCGTGACCGGAGATTTTCTGAGATCTATCCCGCTAAGGGCTTTCCCGATGCTGTCAAGCAGCTGCTCCTGGTCCAGCTTTACCTGGTACTCATTCAGGCCTACGGCAAGGCCATGCGCCATCTCTTCCTCGCTGGCAAGAGTAGACAGCGCGATGATCGGCAGATGGTCGAAGCGCGCGTCGGCCCGGATACGTTTCGTCAATCCCAGGCCGTCCAGACGTGGCATTTCGATATCGGTGGTTACCAGCGAGATCTCGCTCGCGTGGCTGTCCAACATCTCCCAAGCGGATTGCCCATCGTCGGCCGTCAATACTTTGTAGCCGACGCCTTCCATCAGCCGTTGGATCTGCCCGCGGAAGAAGTCCGAGTCTTCGGCCACCAGAATCGTGGCGCCTTGCAAGGACAGATCGAGCGGCGTTGCCGCCCTCCGCTCCGGCTCCGGCCCCGCACGCCGGAACTTGCCCGCCAATTCGAAAATATCCAGCATCAAAGTGGTGCGCCCGTTCAGCAGCGCCGAACCGGCTACGCCCGGCTGCCGGAGCGTCCCGGTGTCCATCACCACGCGGGTTTCCACCATGTCCAGCGGCTCGGCCGCCAGCAACCCCAGGGTCTTGCCCGCGCAATCGAACACCACCACTACCCATTGCTGCGATTCCACCATTTCATCCACCGCCGCCACGTCGCGCAGCGCCACCAAAGGCAGGCTCACTCCGCCGTATTGCATGGTCCGCCGGCCGCCCAGGTTTTCCACTTGCGCCGCGCGCACCCGCTCGACGCGCGTCACCAGTTCGATCGGTACCGCGCAATCTTCGCCCGGGCCGTTCTGGAACAGCAGCAGCGAGCGCATCTCGCCGGCGGCGTCGTCATTGGCCGACACCTCGGCTGTCGTGGTTGGATTGGCGGCGCGCGACAGGCCGGCTTGCGCCGCCAAACCAGCTACGTCCAAAATCACCGCCACTTGCCCGTCGCCCAGAATGGTGGCCCCGGCATACTCCACCAGGCCCTGTAAGTGCCGGCCCATGGGTTTGACTACGATCTCGACGGTGTCGTGAAGTTCTCCCACCACCAGGCCGTACTCCATCGTTCCCGCATCCACCAAAACAATGTTGAGCGCTCTCGATCCACGCTCGGCTCGAGCATTGCCGAGCGCGTCGCATAAGTAAACCATGGGAACCAGCCGATTGCGCAGCAGCACCAGTTCGGCGTCGCCCGCCCGGTGCGTCCGCTGTTCGATCTGGTCGGCTGGGATCCGAATCAACTCGCCCACGCTCACTTGCGGAATAGCGAAACGTTCACCGCAATCGGACACCAGCAGCGATGGAATGATGGCTAACGTGAGCGGCAGCTTGATGCGGAAAGCCGAACCGCGCCCGGGCACCGAATCAATCTCGACTTTGCCTCCCAGCCGGTCCAGATTGGTCTTGACCACATCCATGCCGACGCCCCGGCCCGATACGTTGCTGAGCTTCTCGGCTGTCGAGACGCCGGGCATGAAAATCAGCTCCTGCTTCTCGTAGTCCGACATCTTCTGGAGCCGCTCGGCGGTAATCATCCCTTTGGCAACCGCCGAGGCGCCAATCTTGTCTCCCGCCAGGCCTTTGCCGTCGTCTGAAATCTCGATCACCACTTGTCCGGCCTGGTGCCGGGCCGCGAGCACTACAGTGCCCATGGCCGGCTTTTTCGCGGCCACGCGCGCGGCCGGCGATTCCACGCCGTGGTCCACCGAGTTCCTCACCATGTGGGTTAGCGGATCGCTCAGGCCTTCGAGAATGGTCTTGTCGAGCTCCACCTCGCCGCCTTCCAGTTTCAGCTGAACCTCTTTACCCAGTTGACTGGCCAGATCTCGCACCAGGCGCGGGAATTTGGCAAACAGGCTGGAGACCGGCTGCATCCTGGTGAGTGAAACCGCTCCCTGCAGTTCGGACGTCACCAGGCTCACCCGATAAGCTCCGGCCGCGATCCCTTCCTTGTCCTCATTGCGGACCGCCTCGTTCAGTTGATTCCTTCCCAGCACCAGTTCGCCCGCCAGAGTCATCAAGGAATCCAGCAGAGCCACGTTCAGCCGAACCGTGGTCTCGGCCTGCGACGTCTGTGCGGCATGCACCGGTTTTGAAACCTCGGCGTGTTCTTCCACTAATGCCGCAGCGACTTCAGGCGCTGCCGCGGGTGCGTCCGGCGTTGCAGAAGGGGCGGAAGGGGCGGCGGGGGCGGCGGGGACGGCTGCCGCCTCCCGGGCTTGCATGGTTTTCGCTGCCCCTTCGTTGCTCACTTGATGGATCCGCTCTAAACGCAAATCGAGAACCTGGCAGAGCGAATAGCCATCGAGCGCGGTCGAATAAAGGACGTCCAGCAGGAGCTTGTCCGATGGCGCCTGATCGAGCGTGCCGGCCGATTCCAAATCGAATTCGGTGGTGAGAATTTCGCCGCATTTCATCAGATTATTCAGCACTTCGAGCGGGCTCTGGCCGCGCCGCTGAATATCGTGAATCAGATCGTACTCGATCACATACACGGTCTTGCCGGCGCGCTGCGCCTGCTGCATGTCGAAAACCGAGGCGGTGATCCGTCGGCTGCCGTTGGGAATCGAGACGGCTACCGTTTCTTCGGTCGAGTGTTTTTGATCGGGCTCGAGATGCGCTTCCGCCAGGCGGCCCAATGCTTCGGTAAACTCCGAGATATCGGCGTTGTTGCTGTCGGCGTAGTCCTGAATCAGGGTGCGCAGCTTGTCAAAGGCCAGCAACAGGATGCTCACGATCTCCGAGTTCGGGATCATCTGGCCCGAGCGCACCAGATCGAGAACGTTTTCGGTGCGGTGCCCCAGTTCCTTGATCTTATGCAGGTCGAAAAAACCCGCGCCCCCTTTGATGGAATGGGCGGCCCGGAACACACGGTTGACCAGCTGTTCATCGATGGCCGCGCCAGACTGTTCCATCGAGAGCAGATCCGCCTCGATGGTGGTCAGATGCTCGCGGCATTCGGCCAGATACTCCAGTATGATTTCGTCGTCCAGGTTAGGCTCGCTCATGGTTTCCTTTCATCCCTTGTTTCCAGAGCCTTAGCTTCCGGAAACCGAAAAGTGCTGATGGATGCGCATGGTCCAGAAAAGATCGAGGATGTCCTTGGAGGCATGAATGACCGTCAGATCCCCGCCGGCTTTCTTTAATGAGTTGTGCGCCGAGATCAACAAGCCGATGCCAGTGGAGTCGACCATCCGGGTGCCAGCCAGGTCCAGTGTCAGATGAACCGTTCCCCCTGCTAACATCTCCTGCAGTTTGGAGCGCAAGGCGGGCAGCCTGGCTGCTATCAGATCGCCGTCCAGCTGTACCACGGCGGCGGTGACTTCTTGGGTTTTGGTCTCTTTGTTCATTAGGTCCATCCTTAGGCCTTATCGGTCAAAAGCGTTGAATCAACGTCACTGAATTTCCGCTGGGATTGAAGCGGACGGACTTGGCGTAATGGCGGAAGATCTCGATTCCCCGGCCGTGAGTGTCCTCCGAACCAGCTTGCCGATCCCAGACCGCCCGCCAGTCGAACCCTTTGCCACCGTCCCGAATCGCGATGATGAGGCGGCCCCGCTTGACCCGCAGCACGCAGGATATGCGCTGGCGCGGATCTTCGGAGGCTCCATGTACCACCGAATTTGTCAGCGCTTCCCGCAACAGCAGTTCCGAGGAGAAAGCATCCAGGTCCGAGCAGGCTACCCCGCGCCAGTGCTGGAACTGGACGCAAAAGCTTTCAATCGCCTCGAGCGTGGCCGGCAGCTCTACCCGCAGTTCGCTTCTCGGAGCTTTCACTTGGACACTTCCACCGCCAGGAGCAACAAGTCGTCCCCAACCGTGTCCGAGCCAAACTGCAGGCTCTCTGCAATCGCAGAGACTGCGTCCGGCAGCGCGTCGGCCTGGTGAAGAACGCAAGCCGCCACCAGCCGCTCCAAACCTTCCCCGCGTCCGCCCCCCGGAGAGGATTCAATGAAACCGTCGGTGTATAAATAGAACCGGTCGCCCGGCGAAACCTGGACTTCCTTGCGCTGAATGACCAGCGAACTGAAAATGCCCAGTGGATCGCTATCGAGCTGGAGCGTCTGCGCCTTGCCCGTCGGCTGGACGACGATCACCGGCGGATGTCCGGCGCTCACCACCGAGAGCCGGCCCGTCCGCCGGTTCAAATTCGCATAGCAGGCCGTCAGGTATTGCTCTTCGCCGAGCATCTGACGCATCACCGTGTCGATGCCCCGCATGGTGTCCTCGGCCGAAAATAGCGGTCCCGTGTACTGGCGCAGCAGCGCCTTGATCGCCGAGGTAAGAAATGCCGCGCTCACACCGTGCCCGCTAACGTCGGCGACAAAGTAGCCGAACACGTCGGAGTCAACCGCAATCACATCGTAAAAATCCCCGCCCGCTCCTTCCAAGGGTTTGTAATAGACCGCGAAGGACGCCTCCGGGCAGCTTTCCGGGCGCACCAGAATGGCCTGTTGGGCATCACGTAGCTCTTCGATCCGCGCCTGGTGTTGCCGGGTCATGGCGCGATTATTTTCCCCGATGCGAAGATGCACCCGAACCCGCGCCAGCACTTCCTCGCCATGCACCGGTTTGGTAACGTAGTCTACGCCGCCGACTTTGAGTCCCCTTACCTTGCTCTTCACGTCATTTTGCGCCGAGAGAAAGATGATGGGAATATGCGCCGTTTTAGGGTCCGATTTGAGCTTGGCGCAGGTCTCGAATCCGGATTCCCCGGGCATGACAACGTCCAGCAGAATCAGGTCCGGGGCCTCGGTTCGACTCAGGTGTCGCGCTGCCGGCCCGTCCGCCGCCGTCAGGGTACGGAAGCCCTCGGCGTCCAACACGCTCTGCAGCAATATCAGATTGACCTCGGTGTCATCGACGATGAGAATTGTCGGGGCAGATCCCGGCGCTGACATCGACGACCTCCTGTGTCCGGCCGGTTGCGAGCGACCGATCGTGTGGACCGGCCATTCGCCCCGTGCTCTACTGAGGGACATATCGTCCCGAGGGGACAATCTTTAGGCCGCTGGTTGTTGGGGGCAACCGGCGCTTCAACTTAGCACTGAGAATTCAGAGCTCCAGGGCGATATGTCTTATTGGAGTCTCAAAAGAGATGGCGAAAGATTTCACCAGTCAGGGGCGGGCCCAGGCGAGCTGTCCCACACCCGATCAGCTCACAGCTAAGTCCCGATTGTCGATCGATACGCCTTACCGGGCATCCGCGCGGAGGCGCGTGGTAACGCCCCGGCTGGCCCATCGGTAGGGAATCTCATCGGTGTCATACGGCAGTCGCCAGTGGTCGGGATCTTTGTAGTTGTAGGCCTGCGAGGGAAGGTTGAGGACCAGGGCGTCGGAGGTGCCCAGGTTTTGCAGGCCGTGCCACACGCCAATGGGGATAACCACGTAAGCGGGACGGGCATCCCCAAGGTATATTTCGTTGATCATGCCGAACGTGGGGCTGTCTTCGCGGCCGTCGTAAAGCACTGCCTTGAGATTGCCTTGATTGACGAAAAGCCGATCGACGGTGCGTGTGTGGCAGCTCCAGGCGCCGATTGCCCCGGGAAAGAGGCGGGATTGATAAACCTGAGCCACGGGCATGCCGGTCGGATCCCATTCCGGGCGGAAGACTTCGGTAATCACGCCATGATCGCGCGGGACATGCAAGACTTCCTTGATGTGCACGCCGTGAATGGTTTCTTTGAGCAGATGCCAATCTTCGGAAATGACCTGCGCATCCTTCTTGGCTGTCTTGATCAACCTTCCTGCCCCTCCATGGCATTCTGCAGCGAACTGCGAATGCAACATGATAACCGTTAGAAGGGCGCAAAGTCATCAGTTGGCGTCGGGCACACCTTTGAACTGCTTGATCCGCCGGATGGCCGCCCCGTTTTCCGGCGGCTGGAGTCGACCCAACGAAAGGATGCTTCGGAGTTTGAACAGCAATCGCCCACGGAAAGAATCGGGGGTACCGCTGCCCAGCAGTGCGCGGAACGCGACGCTGATTCGCGCCGGGGGTAATCGTACGTCCGCGGCAAGCAGCAGCTTTCCCATCTCTACGGCTTCCAAATCCTCTTCGTTGCGGATGCGTTCCATCCAGTAGCGCTGTTCGTGGCTCGATCGCTGTTTGTACACGTCTTTGCGTCCGCTGGCGGGAAATTTCACGGCCGTCAACCGAGGCACGCATTGGAACGCGAATCCCGCCTGGTGCATGCGCTGCCAAAGATCCGTTTCCGGATCTACCGACAGAGTGCGGTAGTCCCGCCAGCCGCCGACTTTCTCGGCAGCACTCCGCCAATGTGCGACGCCCGTGGGCGGTAACGATAGGCCTGGCTCAAACCGCAGCAGTCCTCTCGGAGGCGGCAGGATTTTCCCTTCGGGATCGATCATGTGGACGATCGAGTGAGCTACATCGGCGCCGTCGTTGAGGGCGCCCAGCATTACTTCCAGATGATGCGGCAGCCACAAATCGTCATGGCCGAGGTAGGCGATGATGGATCCGCGGCCTTGTAGAAGCCCCTCGTTATTCGGCGCCGATTGATGGCCGCTGTTGGCCGGCAAGTTGATCCACCGCACCCGCGGATCGCCGATAGCCGTAACCACTTCCTCGGAATCGTCCGTGCATCCGTCGCCAATCACCAACACTTCAAAGTCGGTAAAACTTTGCCGCAGCACGCTTCCGATCGAGTAGGGCAGCACGCTGCTCCAGTTGTAAGTAGGAATAATCACCGTCACGCGCGGCGATTCGGCTTCAGGCGGTTCCGGCATGCGGCTATTGTACTGCGCCTGGGCTCGCTCCACTCACCAACCCGTGGTCAAAATACGCTAACGCGCGACTCCGAGGCCACGTTCTCCAAATACCATTGGTAGCTCGATTGGAGTCCCTCGCGCAGACCGATGCGCCGGCGCCATCCCAAAGCCTTAAGCCTGCTGGAGTCCAGCAGCTTTCGCATTGTTCCATCGGGTTTGGATGGATCCTGCACGATTTCACCGAAAAAACCAACCACGTCGGCGATCAGCCGGGCCAGATCGCCAATACTAATCTCGTCGCCGGATCCGACATTAATAATCTTCTCGTCATTGTAGTTTTGCATCAGGAAGACGGTGGCGTCAGCCATGTCGTCAACGTGCAGCAGTTCGCGCCTTGGCGTACCCGTTCCCCAGATCACTACTTCGCGCAGCCCTTGCACTTTGGCCTCATGAAAGCGCCGGAGCAGGGCAGGCACAACATGCGAATTCAAAGGATCGAAGCCATCGCCCGGACCGTACAAATTGGTTGGCATGATGCTGATGGCTTGCAAACCGTACTGCCGCCGGTAAGCTTCGGCCAGCTTAATGCCGGCGATTTTGGCGATTGCGTACGGTTCGTTCGTCGGCTCGAGCGCTCCAGAAAGCAACGCGTCCTCGCGCATCGGTTGCGGCGCATTCTTCGGATAGATGCAGGAGGAACCGAGAAACACCAGCTTGCGCACGCCCCAGCGATGCGATGTATCGATCACGTTATTTTGAACCTGCAGATTTTGATAAATGAAATCGGCGCGATAGGTGTTGTTCGCGTAAATTCCGCCCACTTTCGCGGCGGCCAGAAATACAAATTCGGGTCTTTCGTGTTCGAAAAAAACGCGTACCGCAGCCTGATCCAGCAAATCCAGTTCTGCCCGGGTTCGAAGAATCAAATTTTGGAATCCTTGCATTCGCAATTGGCGGACAATCGCCGAACCCACCAATCCGCCGTGCCCCGCCACGTAGATACGACTCTCGGGCTCCATTGCCAGGCCTCTTCCGGAATTGCCGACCCCATCAGGCATTGGATGCGCCTCGCAAAGCAATGGAATGCCCGGCATCTACCAAAGTCCGTTCCTGGCGGGCCTGCTCCAGGTCGTGATCCACCATCATTCCCACCAGACCCTGAAATGAAACCTTGGGTTTCCAGCCGAGGATCCGACGAGCCTTGGACGAGTCGCCCAGCAGGTAATCCACTTCCGCGGGGCGCATATAACGCGGGTCCATTTCGACGTACTTGCGCCAATCCAGGCCGGAGCGGCCAAACGATTCCTCGAGAAAATCGCGAACCGAATAAGATTCCCCCGTCGCTACGACATAATCATCCGGTGAGGATTCCTGCAGCATCATCCACATGGCTTCCACGTAATCGCCCGCGAACCCCCAATCCCGTTTCGCTTCTAGATTTCCCAAATAGAGCTTTGCTTGCAGGCCAACACGGATGCGCCCCAGCGCGCGCGTGATCTTGCGGGTGACAAACGTCTCGCCGCGAACCGGCGATTCATGATTAAAGAGAATGCCGTTCACCACGAACATCCCGTAGGCTTCCCGGTAGTTGACGCAGTACCAATGCGCCGCCACCTTACTCGCCCCGTAGGGACTGCGCGGATGAAATGCGGTGGACTCGTTTTGCGGAGGCTTAGCCGAGCCGAACATCTCCGACGATCCTGCCTGATACAGCCGGACTGGACGTCCCGATTCGCTGATATAGTCCCGCGCGGCTTCGAGCAATCGCAGCGTTCCGGCTGCCACCACGTCGGCCGTAAATTCCGGCTGTTCGAAAGACACTTTGACGTGCGACTGAGCCCCCAGATTGTAGACTTCATCCGGTTGCACGCGATTGAGAATGCGCCGCAACGAGCCGCCGTCCGTCAAATCTCCGTAATGCAGAAACAAGCGTGCTTCCGGATCGTGCGGATCCCGGTAGAGATGGTCGATTCTGTCCGTATTAAAAGTGCTGGAACGCCGTAGAATACCATGCACATGGTATCCCTTCGATAAAAGGAAGCTACTAAGATAAGATCCGTCTTGCCCCGTAATCCCGGTAATAAGTGCCGTAGGCATAATTTATAGTTGCTAACTGACTAAGGTACCGCAAGTGCCTCAATCGCTAGCGTACGACTTCTCCTCAATCAATTTGGATCCTGTCGCGAGATTGATCTCACGCTTCAGCGCCGCGCGTTCGTCGTTGGCGCGATAGATGCTTCGAGCAACGGTTACGAAGCTTGGGCCGAAATCCTGCCGCCGGTCGCAGTCGCGAATCTGGTCTTCCAGGTCCCACAGGCGTTCGTTCACCGTCTTCAGTCGTGCGGCCAGTAGATCCAGGCCAGCGTTGGACGCAAGTATAGCGTCGCGGCGTTGACACAACAAACCTAGTTCCACCCGCACGTTGGCGATCTTGGCGGGGTCGGTAATGCGCTCCACCTTGATTTCCAGGATAGTGATCTTGTCGATCAGCTCGCCGGTGGCAATGGGTACCTCGATGGATTGGATCATCGGTCTACTGGAAGTCTAGAAACCCTTTGCTGGCGAACTTGTCGGCTGGAATAGTAGCGAGCTAGAGGGAGTTCTCACCTTTGGGTTTAATGGCAGGATACCGCAGATTCCCCAGTCGCAGCGGAGACATCCAGTCCCGCAAATAACGCCACCCATGGCGCCAGTTGTAACAAATGCCCGCAGGCAAGCTGCCTGCGTACACGGCCGCCGAATGGCGCAGGGGCTTAAAAAATTGGTCCCGGCCATCCCGCAAAAAGCTCAAATAGCCGTACACCCAGCTCACGGGAATGTATCCATAGTGCTTCCGCAGCACCGCCATCGATTCCTGGAACATCTGCCGTCGATTCCCCAGAGATTTGTTGGCCTCATGCATGCGAGAGGTGGCCAGGCAGGTCGGAATCGCTACAAAAGGCCACTGCCTTGACAGCCGGATCCACAAGTCGTAATCGAACGCCGATTGTAGCGTGGTATCCACCTGCCCCACTGCCTCGAAGGCCGTTCGACGGATGAATGCGGCGGGTTGGCACAGGCCGCATTCGCGCTCAAAAAGATCCGGAGAATACGGGACTCTGGTTGGGTAGCGGCCCAGTGCGTCTCCGTTTTCATCGGTCCAGACGCCTTCGCCATAAACCACTGCCGCGTCCGGCGTCAACAGGAACCGCTCTACCGCGGCGCTTACCGCACCCGGCAGATAGGTATCGTCGGCATTCAGCCAAGCCAGTATCGATCCGTTGGATTCCTGAAAGCCCCGGTTAATCGCGTCGGCCGTTCCCGAATCGGAACCGGAATGCCACCGCAGCCGTCCTTCGTAGCGCTTCACTACGTCCATCGTCTCGTCCGTGGAACCGCCATCCATGATTAAATATTCGACGTTCGGATAATCCTGCGCCAGGACGCTCTCGATGGTCTGTGCAATGAATCGGGCGGCATTCAGACAAGGCGTAACAATACTAACCAGCGGTTGCTGCGAAAGGGGCGTCAAATTCGGGAAACCTGGCTACATTTTAACAGCTGAATTTCAGCCGCCGTGGCTATGCTAGCGGCTGGAACAAATGGATAGCGAAAAATGCGATCGCGGCAACCAGGGCTGCTGCCGGAATCGTCAGAACCCAAGCCGTAACAATGTCCGTTGCGACATTCCACCGTACGGCGCGCACACGCTGAATCGACCCCACGCCCGCGATTGCGCCCGCTACCACGTGAGTGGTGGAAACCGGTAAACCAAGCCAGGTGGCGAAAAGAATCGAGATCGCAGCGCCGGTCTCCGCGCAGAACCCGCTGCGGGGTTTCAAACGCGTCAGCCGCGTCCCCATGGTATGCACCACCCGCCATCCCCCGCTGAGCGTGCCCAACCCCATGGCGACTGCGCAGGCCACAATTACCCAGCTCGGAACCCGAAAGGTCTTTTCAAATCCGGCCGCAAAAAGCACCGCCGTGATAATCCCCATGGATTTCTGCGCGTCATTGGTTCCATGCGCGCAACTGAGCAGCGACGCCGAAAGAATCTGCAGGTGCCGGAACCAGCTGTCCATCCGCCGCGGAGAAAAGCTGTGGAAGATCCAATACACCATCACCATGAGCATGTATCCGAGCGCCAATCCGATCAGGGGCGCCAACACGATGAACGCCAGCGTGCTCGGCCATTTGCCAATCACCAGTCCGTCCATTCCAGCTTTGGCCAGCGCGGCGCCGGCATAACCTCCAATGAGCGCGTGCGAGGAACTGACCGGCAGCTTCAAATACCAGGTCAACAAATTCCATACGATAGCTCCGGTCAGGCCCGCCAAAATGACGTAGGGCGTCACAATCCTGGTATTCACAAATCCCAGGCCGATGGTGGCCGCCACGCTGGTTCCAAAAAAAAACGCGGCGACAAAATTGAAAACGGCGGCCAGCATCACCGCCTGCGTCGGAGTCAGCACCCGGGTTGCAATTACGGTGGCGATCGAGTTTGCCGCGTCATGAAATCCGTTGACGAAGTCAAAGCTTAGCGCCACCAGAACAATAAAGAAGACCAGCCCAAATACCGCCATCCGCTAAAGGTTCTTTACCGCGATATTTTGAATCACGTCGGCGACGTCCTCGCAACGGTCGGTGGCGCTTTCGAGAAGCTCATACAGCTCCTTCAGCTTGATCAAAGTGATGGCGTCAATGCCCGAGCTGAACAGATTCGCCAGCATCGCTCGTTCCACCGCGTCCGCCGCTTCTTCCAGGCGGTTCACTTCGATACAGGCTTCCATGACGGGCTTCTTCTCCTGCAGCGCACGCAAAGCTTTGTCTAGCGCGCGGCACGAATTGGAGATCATCCCGCCCAGTTCCATGGCGGCCGCTGGAATAGGATCGATGCGATAGGCGACGATGCGAAACACCGCGTCCTCCATCGTGTCGAGAACGTCGTCAAGGGCACTGGCGAGCGACTGAATATCTTCGGGATCGAAGGGAGTGATGAACGTCTGCCGCAAGCGACCGAGCAGCTTGTGCGTCACCTCGTCGCCGGCACGCTCCAGCGTTTCCATATGTTTGGCGACCTGACACATGCCCTCGTATCCGCCTTGCAGGCCCGTCTGCAACAGATGACTCGCCTGGCACAGAATGTCGGATTGTTGAAAGAAATATTCAAAGAACTTCTCGTCCTTTGGTAGCAAACTCAATCGTGACTCTCCCTGTTCACGCGCGTCTTCTTCTTGACTGCCGCGCCCTTACCGGACATGGTATTCTTCTCCACGCGCAGCTTCCACGCCGTTCGCAATGCCCCGGCCAACAGATCTTCGCTCGCCTGCGCCAGCCGGATATGCGTGGCTCCGTTGCGTCCCCAGCCGCCTGCGACCGGCAAAAAGACGTCCGGCTGCTCCGCCACAAAATCCGCCTGCTGTTCCGGCGTGAGCATCAGGTTGCCATAGCCTTTCGCTTCGGATGCCAGCGTGGCGAAAATTCTACCGCCCACACGAAAGTCGGCTGACCCCATGTGCGATCCTTCCTCCGCACCCGGGAGGCTCAACGCCAGCCGTCGAAAATCCGCTGCCGTCATCGCGCTTCGCTCCGCACCAGCAGAGAGTATCCCATAACATCCAGCGAACCTGTTAGATTACGGCCAGCATGCGTCACCGTCTATGGATTGCGGCCCGCGGCGTCCTGCTCGGCTGGGTTGCACTCTTCGCGATCACTTACCTGCTGGAACGTCCCCTGCTCTCCTGGACAGCCCCACTCCTGGGCGCCGCCTGGTCCCCAACCGCACAATTGGCCCTGGCCTGCGCCGCCCTAGCTGCTACTGGATGGATCGTTGGCCGCTGGAATCGCTTCCACGCGCTGGTATTCGCGGTGTCTCTGGCAGTGTGGAATTTCGGGCTCGTTCCCATCGACCTGCTCTGGCTGCTCCGATTACTGGCCGACTCATTCGAGAACTCCCGTTATCTGGAATCGTTCTTCACCTCTCTTGCTACTCAGGTCTTACTATTCTCTAGCCTGTTCGTCGGAGCGGCCCTGAATCGCGCCCGTCAGCCGTCGTTTTCTCTGAACCTGCGTTAGCCGGATAAAATGGATAGCCGTGCCTGACTTGCGCCTGTTCCTCCCTCTGGCTGTCGCCGCGCTCCTTCCCGCGGCGTGCTTGTGCCAGACCAACACCGTCCCCGGTGAGTTTATAATCGACCCGCCCACCCTGGTTTCGCTCGGCTTCGCCTGGAACATCTCAGGCGACGACAATCGCAACGCTCGCGTCGACGTCACCTATCGTAAGAAAGGCGAGCAGCAGTGGAGGCAAGGCCTCCCGCTTCTCCGTCTACAGCGCGAACAAGTGTTCGGTGGAGCGCCGCGCGAAGGCGGCAAGCATTACTACAGCTTCGTCGCGCCCAACATGTTTGCCGGCAGCCTTCTCAATCTCGAGCCCGGCACGGAATACGAGTGTCATTTCGTTCTTTCCGATCCCGATGGCATCAAAGGCAAAGCGCAGAAGACCGTGATTGCGCGCACACGCCAGGAGCCTCAACCCGCCACCGGCGGCCATGTCTATCAGGTTTACCCCTTCGGCTACAAAGGAACCAAGCAGGAACCCGCATTCACTGGATTGCTCGCCGCATATTTCATGGGGTCCGATCAGTCCGATCACTCCAACGCCATGCCTCCCCGCGTGCAACCGGGCGACATCATCCTGGTTCACGCGGGCGTCTATAAAGACAGCCGCTTCACTTATGGCGGATTCGACCGCACCATTCCCGCTTATGGCACGCCATTTGACGGCACTTACTATTTAACTCAGAGCGGCACCGCCGACAAGCCGATCGTTATTAAAGGCGCTGGCGACGGTGAAGTGGTCTTCGATGGAGACGGCTGCCAGAATCTGTTTAACCTGATGGCGGGAAATTACAACTACTTCGAAGGCATCACCGTTCGCAACACCAACGTCGCCTTCCTGCTTGGATTAAAAAACATCGCCGGCGCAAGCGGATTCACCTTGAAGCATTCCAAACTCGAGAACATCGGCCGCGGTGTGGAAGACGATTGGTCGGGCTCAAAGAACTTCTACATCGCTGACAACATCTTTATTGGCCGCCACGATCCCGGCAAGCTACAAAGCTGGTGGACCCCCGCCGTGTGGGCGAAATTTCCCGGTTATCCGACTCCCATCACGTCCGAATATGCGGTGAAGCTTTACGGACAGGGTCACGTGGTGGCTTACAACTACGCCGCTAATTGGCACGACGGCATCGATATCGCCACCTATGGCGATCCCGACGGCACGCCCAATCCGATCGCCGACCGGCTCCCCGTTTCCATCGATTTCTACAACAACGATTTTTCCAACATGGCCGACAATTGCATCGAAGCCGATGGCGGCGCGCGCAACATCCGCGTCTTCGAGAATCGCTGCTTCAACTCGGCCGGAGGAGCGTTCAGCGCGCAGCCAACTTTCGGTGGTCCGCTGTATTTCTATCGCAACCTGGTTTACGACGCTACTACGGGCGGTCCATTGAAGTTCGTCGACACGCCCGCGGGCGTTCTGGTTTATCAAAACACCTTCATCGGCCAGGGCCACCTGATGGGTCCTGCGTCCAATGTTCACTTCTTGAACAACTTGATTCTGGGCGATGGATTCGCCGACCCAGTCCTCAATCTCCGCACGTACACCAATTACTCCACCTCCGATTACAATGGCTTCCGCCCGAATCCAAACGTAGACAACGCGTTTGAATGGGATTCGCCGCCATTTGAGGTAGCAGCCGACTATCAGCACGATCAGCTGACACGTCATTTCAAATCGCTGGAAGACTTCCGCAATGCGACGCACCAGGAGCAGCACAGCATCCTGATCGATTTCGATACTTTCGCGAACGTCCCGATCCCCGACAAGGCCGACCCGCAGCGTCTCTATAATCCCGACAACTTCGATTTCCGCCTCAGGCCTGGTTCGCGCGCTATCGATGCAGGCAACGCTCTTCCGTCGATTACAGACGATTTCACGGGTCGCGCGCCAGATCTTGGCGCATTTGAATTAGACCGGCCGCTCCCCCACTATGGTCCGCGCCAATAAATCCCAATCGTCCGCGCCCATTCGCCGGAAAAACTCCTTTGGCGAGACGTCGGCGATTGGCTTGGGATGCCGTCGGGCGGCGTTCAGTTCGCCGAGCATCTGATCGCACACGCCCACCACGGCATTGAATAACAGCACCGGCAGGATCGCCAACTTATATCCCATGGCCTGCGCAGAGTCGATCGGGACATCCGGCGTCTTCCCGCGCCAAACCATGTTGAGCAAACAGGGACCGCGTACCAATCGCGGCACCTGCGTCACTTCCTCAATCGATTGCGGCGCCTCCACGAACGCCATGTCCGCGCCCGCCTCGATCGACGCATTCGCCCTCCGGATCGCTTCGTCAAATCCCAACACCGCGCGCGCGTCCGTCCGCGCAATGATCAGAAACTCGCGATCGCGTTTGGCCGATACCGCCGCCCGAATCTTCGCCACGTAATCTTCCAGCGGAATAATCACCTTGTTCTCCAGGTGCCCGCACTTCTTGGGAAAGCCCTGGTCCTCGATGTGAATGCCCGCCACACCCCGTTGTTCGTATTCCCGTACCGTGCGAACCACGTTCAGCTCATTGCCGTATCCCGTATCGGCATCCGCGATCACTGGCACCGTCACCGCAGCCGCGATGCGTCCCGCGTTTTCCACCATCTCCGACATTGTCACCAGCCCGTAATCGGGATACCCAAGCGATGCCGCCGTGCCTGCGCCAGTCATATAAACCGCGCTGAATCCGGCTTGGGCAATCATCCGCGCGGTGATGCAATCGTACGCCCCGGGTGCGGTGATCATGCCATCCTGTCGCAGCAATTCCCGAAGCTTGCTAGCATTGCTCATTTCCGTATTGTCGCGCCGAGCCTTGAGGCCTTGCCAACCCGCCGGGATTAGTTTCCGTCGCGCAAGTGCTTTACAGTGTCGAGGTATCTCCTGGCCAGCTCTTCAATCCAATGCGCTTCGCGGGTGGTGATGGAGCGCGGGGGGATCAATTCTGTGCCGATTCCGACAGCGGTGGCTCCGGCCGCCAGATATTCCCCCGCTGTTTGCTGGTTCACGCCTCCTGCCGCGATGAACGAAACCTGAGGGAAGGGAGCTTTCAGCGCGTGGAGATAATCAACGCCGCCAACCAAAGAGCAGGGAAATATTTTGACGAAGTCGGACTGTGCTTTTACGGCCGATATGATCTCGCTCGGCGTCAGAACTCCAGGTATCACGGTAACTCCCGCTTTAATGCCAAACGCGACGATTTCCAGGTCCAGGCCGGGGCTGGTAATGAATTGAGCCCCAGCTCCCAGACAGGCGCGCGCAGTTTCTAAGTCCAAAACTGTACCAGCGCCCACCACCATTTGCGGATGCTTCTTCACCAGGTGGGCGATCAACCGGGTCGCGTTGGGAACCGTCATCGTCAGTTCCACGATGGGGATTCCACCACGCGACACCGCCTCCGCGGCGAACAGAGCGTCTTCATCGCTCGATGCGCGAACCGCCGGAATGATCGCCAGTTGCCGGATCCGCTCGCAAACTTCCTCCTTGGTCATCTGCTCGACCTGCTCGTCAAATTCCCCTTCGGGCGCTGGCAGCACATCATTGTTACCAGCCATCCATACATACAAAGTGGGGAGCAAGAAAATGCTCATCACCAGGTCGGAAATTAGACCACCGACAATCACGATGGCGAACGGCCGCTGCGAGTCCGAGCCGATTCCATGCGA
>PKZC01000358.1:30738-30899 GCA_003132905.1 Bryobacterales bacterium
GATCACGCCCGTTTGCACCGAAACGCCGAACAGCGCGAGGAATCCGACGCCCGAAGACACGCTAAAGTTAGTGTGCGTCACCAGCAGCGCGAGCAACCCGCCAATGCGCGCCAGCATCACGTTCACCAGAATTAACGTGGCCCATTTGAAGGAACGAAACA
>PKZC01000335.1 GCA_003132905.1 Bryobacterales bacterium
ACGTGCAAAAGGTCTTCAACGCGGTCGGCAAGCTTTTTCTTTTGATCGACTTCCCAGAAGAACCGGGCGTCGTTGAATCGTGCCCGTAGCACCCGTTCGTTGCCCTGGCGGACCAAACCGTCGGGATCGGCGCTGGTATTCATCACCGCGATGAAATGTGGCGCGAGCTTGCCGTCGGTATCCTCCACCGACAAATACTTCTGATGGTGCCGCATCACTGTGACCAGCACCTCGTGCGGAAGGTTGAGATAGCTGGGGTCGAAGCTGCCAAGGATGGGGGTAGGGAACTCGGTGATGTAAACCAACGTGTGGAGCAGATCGGGATCGTGTTTGATGCGCAAACTTGTACCTTCAAGAAGCGCGTCGATCCCTTCTCTAATTCTTTCCCGGCGTTCTTCAGCGGAAACAATCACCTTGTTGGTACGCAATTTATCTTCGAAATCCGTAGCGCTGACCGTGACCTGATGGTTTTCTAAGATCCGATGTCCCATTGAATTCCTACCAGAATAGACACCAGCCAATTGGAAGCGAATCGCCGAACCGCCCAGCAGGGACACGATCCAGCGGATCGGGCGAATAAACCGCTCCGTCCCTTTTCCTCTCCAAACCATGGTTTTGGGCCATTGAATCCTTAAAATCAGCTTCGGCAACTCATCCTCAAGAACCGAGGTTGTCTGCCGTCCTCTCGTTCGCTTGCTAAACGCGAAATACTCCCCTTTAGCGGTGCTATGCGTTGCCAACTGATCGGCTGTAACGCCCATCTTCTTGGCGAATCCAGCCGCCGCGCCAGCTCCGGCAGATTTCGACGGACCTATGACCAGCTCTTCGACATTGGCTTGCCGATCCAGCAATCCTTCGGCCCGCAAGACCAAACGGCGCGGAGTTGCGTCCACCGAGCTCACGCGACCGCCCAAAGCATGTTGATCCAATAATGCTTGAAACATGTCCTGCAAATTGTTCAATGCAGGAATGATCATCCAATCCGGAATTTCCTCGGTGCCGATCTCCAACAGAAACGGCAGGCTCATGCCACTGCCTCAATCTTCGGAGCGATTTCCTTCATCCAGGCATCCGCCACGCCGAGCGCCAGCCGGCGGACTCGTCCGATAACGCCAACGCGCTCGGTCACGCTGATGGCGCCGCGCGAATCCAGCAGATTAAAGATGTGCGAACACTTGAGCACTTGATCGTAAGCAGGCAGCACGACGCCAGTTAGCTTGATCAGCCGCTGGCATTCCTTCTCGTGAAGATCGAACAGCTGCCACAGCATACCGATATCGGCCAGCTCGAAATTGTATTTCGAAAACTGCTGCTCATCTTTCAGGCGCACATCGCTGTAGCGGAATCCCTGGGTCCAAGTAATGTCGTAAACGCTGTCGACATTCTGCAGAAAGGCAACGATGCGCTCCAGACCATAGGTGAGCTCGGCCGGCACAAGATCCAGATCGAACCCGCCGCATTGCTGGAAGTAGGTGAACTGCGAAATCTCCATGCCGTCCAGCATCACTTGCCAACCGATGCCCCAGGCGCCCAGCGTNNTCGAACTTGATGTCGTGCTTCGCAAGGTCGATGCCAATCGCCTTCAGGCTTCCGAGATACAGATCGATGACGTCCGCCGGCGCAGGCTTCAAAATCACTTGCAACTGCTGGTGTTTGTACAGACGGTTCGGATTCTCGCCATAGCGTCCGTCGGCCGGGCGGCGGCTGGGCTGCACATNNGGC
Organism: Bryobacterales bacterium; assembly: GCA_003132905.1. The sequence goes on from PKZC01000335.1 coordinate 1,723, forward strand.
TGGACGTAAGCCACGCGATACGGGTCAGGTCCGAGAACGCGCAGAAATGTTTCGGGCGCCATGGTTCCCGCGCCGACTTCGACATCGTACGGTTCCTGAATGATGCAGCCGCGCTCAGACCAATATTGCTTGAGACGAAGCACGGTTTCCTGAAACGTCAGGCCCGTGTTCACAAGGCCTCCAGTATGGCCGTCGTTCGTAACTTGCGCTCCACGTGATCTTCAATCAGACGATTCAACGCGCGTCTTACATCGGCGCCGGTCTCTTTGGTCCACGCGCGTGCCGTTAGCTGCTGGATTGGCGTCACTAGCATCTCTTCTATGATGGCGCGGGAATCGGCGCCCACGCGAAGGTCCGGCAAAAGACCCGCCAATCGCACCGCCCACAGCGCGAAGTAGGTCACCGCGGCCCAGACATTCCCGCCCGCGTGCAGCGAATCGAGCACGGCGATGAGCAGGCGAAAATGGCGTTCATTGGTTTCGTTGGGTGGCAACAACTGTTCGGTAATTTCCGCCAGATAATCGAGCGCAACGCTCGACTCGTAGTTTGAGGCCAACGCGAACTGCGATTGTGTCAGTTCACAGGAATTGAGGCTAACCAGCTCGCGATTCTNNTCGCTCATTCGAGCGGGCATTCGGGCGAAGGCACTTTAAGTGACTAGATTAGCAGGTTTGGCGGAAACTTGTGTCGATTGCGGAGATGTAAAAAGCTGGCCGGTCTCCTTGGAGAGAAGCACCCACAGACCGTAGATATCCCAGCCTGCGACCATCAGAAAAAGAATCATCGCTACCACCGAGCTGCGGCCCAGCCATATGCACAGCAGCAACTTCGCCGCAAACGTGCCAGCGGCCGTGTATCGAGCCCAGCTTTGTTGATGCGACAATCCCCAACTTGCGATGAGGTAGAGGATGGAAAAGACGATCAAGGCACTGGCCATGAACGTGGCGATGAACGTGATGCCGGACATTTCGTGAATTCCAGGCACGGCGTTGGATTGGGTGCCGGAGTTCAACAGAACGCGAGCGAGCAGCAAAGCCATAACCCCACAGCCCGCTCCACCCACCAGGCCGGCGATCCCCACTTTCTTGAGACCTTTCGCCAGCAGGGTGACATGGCGAAGAGCATCGTCGGGAGTGTGAATAAAGAATGAGCCGCTCGACATCACTCGGGAATATCGGCATCGGAGTCCCCGGCCTTTAGATAGCCGCTAATTGCGGGCTGCTTGGTAGACTCTTGAAAATGGCGGACGAATCCGTAATTGCCGGCCTTTGTGCCACTTGCGCGCACGTTCGGCGCATAACGTCGGACCGGGGCTCGGTCTTCTATTTATGCCAGTTCTCTAAGGTTGACCCCAGCTTTCCTAAGTACCCCAGGCTGCCGGTGCTTCAATGCGGTGGTTATGAACGCGATCCGCTTAAGGAGCGCAGCCCGTCGCGATAAGGACTTTGTGGGCCAGTTCGCAAATCCGTGTATCACTCAGCCGTCTGAGCCGGCCACGAGATTCGACAAGTGTCGCCTTGCGAACCACAGTTATATCTTCGCCACGCGCGGCCGAGTCGGACTGCAGGCCCGTTTCGCCCGCGGAGAGAGAGATATGGGTGGGNNTATCGGCGCGTTCGTGACGATTCCGAGCGTCCAGTGAGACCACTACGACTGGGCGACGCCCCTTCTCGGGCGGATCAACGGGCAATTGAACAAACCAGATCTCACCGCGCAGCGGGGATCTCTTTGTGAAGGGCATTTAGGAGTCGGCCGGAAATTCGCCTCGCGCGAAGTCACTCCATGCTGCCTGCTCTTCCGCTTCTTTGTCGGATAGCGAAGAGTAATAGGCCGAAACAGATTTTTCAATACTGACCCGCTCCTGTCCGCGGCGAACGGCTTGTAGAATTTCCTCCAGCACCGAGGAAATGGACGCAGCGCGACGGCGCTTGCGAAGCGTCTCGAGGAAGGCCACAGACTCCGGTGAGAGGGTATAGCTTTTTTTCGCCTTGCGCTCGGTTTGCTTGGCAATGGTGCGCATGTTGATCCTACCAACTATCATACCGCTTCGCGCAGCGGGGAATCTGCGGCTTTACTCCTTGGCGAGGCACGACGCGACCAGTTGCATCAGGTCTTCCAGATCGGAGTTGTTGACGGCGTAGTGCTTCCAGAAAGCGCCTTCAATCGGAGTAAGTAGGAACCGTACCGTATGAGTCCCACAGTCGGCACCCGATCTTGTCTTGAAACGTGTGTCTATCGCGGGAGTTGGCGGGCTTTCGGGGGAACCTCTGTATTCTAGCGTCTCGGCAGGCGCTGACCAGGCCCCCGCGACGTCGAACTGATATCCTACGGCAAAATCGCTGAGCGAGGTCTTTTGCCGAAGCAGCTGGGTCCTCAGTTCATTCCAAGGCTTGTTCTTGAGGATCGAGTCCAAAGCCATTTTGGCGTCTGGCCCCAGCCGCGCCTGGAACGTGAAGTCATCGTTTCGTTCCAACGCTCTGATGATCACATCCAGAGCTTCGCGAGGCTGCTCGCGCAGGGAACAAGGCATACTCAAGAGCGGTTCTGCTTGACTGCCGGACGGACACTGAGCTGGACTAAGCGAGGAGGTGTTGGGGGACGCGTCGTACCTGCACTGCCGATAGTTTTCCACCGGTTGGCCAGGAGCGGAAATGAACGATGTAAGGCCGATCGAAAGAGCGATTGCTCCATCCAAGCCCAACCGCCCAGAATAGTTTGCGAACGGCCCGTCGGAACCCAGTTTCGAATTCTGTTCCAAGCCTCGCAACTTATCGTATGGCGCTGGGCCTTTGATTCGAGCGTTTCAGAGTCTCGTCGATCTCTGGCAGCGCAGCATCCCAAAGCGCAGCGAGCGCTGCGGCAGACTGGCGTTCGGACATCGCGTGTCCGCAAGGGTTATCAATGACTCCCATGGCATCCAGATCAGACAGGTGAGTCAGAAGGCGAATAAGTTCGGTTGCCGATTGCGGTTGAGCGGCGCAAGTCACGCAGCACGCCATCACGAGAGGGAAAACGAATATCCGTGCGTGCTTACGCTGACTCTTCATGTCGCGGGCCCCCTGCCGCGCGGTTAGCGCTATTTCGCGAGTGACCGCGCCGCCGCGAGCGCCGTCTCGTAATTAGGATGATCGGCCACTTCCTTCACGTACTCGACGTGCTTGATGGTGTCATCTTTATCCAACACGAAAATGGCGCGGCTCTCGATGCGCATATCTTTGATCAGCGTTCCGTAGTGCTCGCCGAACGAGGCGGACTTGTGGTCGGACAGCATCTTGATCTTGTCGATTCCAAAATTTCCGCACCACCGCTTCTGCGCGAAGGGCAGGTCCATGCTGATGGTGAAAATCTCCACGCCCGGCAGCTTTGCGGCCTCTTCGTTGAAGCGCTTGGTCTGCGCGTCGCACACCGGCGTGTCGAGCGACGGCACCACGCTGAAGATGCGCACGGATTTTCCGGTGCCCGCCAGATTCACGGGTTGGAGCCCGTCGTTCACCGCATTGAAATCGGGCGCTTTGTCGCCAGCTTTCAGCTCTGGGCCCACTAGCGTCAGCGGGTTCCCTCTCATCGTGGTTGCTCCAGGTCTTTCCATGATTCTCCTCGGTAGGTTTGATTGAATTTCGACCTATTGTAGCAACTCGTCCAACTTGGCTAGCTGGTTCGTTGGCAATTGGCACGCGTAGTTTTCGCAGACGTACGCGGTGGCTTTGCCATCGATCGTCCGCATGCTGGCAGCGGCTGGAAAGAACGGGGCGTCGGCCAGAAGCGTGATCGTGGTGGGGAGAAATCGCGCCCGAACGTGGCGCAGGAATTCGCGCGTCTGCTCGGCGTCGCCCGAGAGAACGATTTCCCGGCGAACGCCTAGATAGTAGTCAAGTCCCACCAGAATCTGCGGCACCGCGACAGACTGCTGCGTGATCTTGGATCCCAGCGCCCGCAGCGTTCGTTCGGCGGATTCCCGATACTCCGCGCGATCGGTGAAATGCGCCAGCTTCAGCAGATCGATCAGCGCGAACGCGTTTCCGGATGGCTCGGCGCCGTCGTAATCGTCCTTCATGCGCAGCACCAGATTGCTATCTCCCGCCGCAGTGCTGAAAAACGCGCCTTCGGCTGAGTCCTCGAACAGTTCACGCATCTTGCCGGTTAGCTGGATCGCTGTTTCCATGTGGCGCGGGTCGAAGTCCGCTTCGTATAGATCGAGCAGCGCGCCGATAAAGAAGGCATAGTCATCCAGAAAGCCTGCGATGGCAGCATCGCCATCCCGATAGCGACGCAGCAGCACGCCTGAGTTCACGTCGTACATTTGGGTCAGGATGAACGAAGTTGCCCGCCGGGCCGCTTCCAGATAGCGGGGTTCATCCAGCACCTGCGCGCCCTTGGCGAAGGCCGAAATCATCAAGCCGTTCCAAGCGGTGAGGATCTTGTCGTCCAGATGCGGGCGCACGCGCTTAGACCGGATGGCGAGCAACGTCGATTTGGCCGGCTGCAATTGGGCCTCAGTTGCGTCGTCGAGCGATTCACGCAAATACAATATGTTCTTGCCCGGGAATTCGCCGTGCGGGTCGTCGGCCACATTTCCGTTCTGCTCGACACCATAAATGGATGCGAATTGTTTGAATTGTTCGTCACCCATAGTCTGCTTTAATTCCGCCGCGGTCCAAATATAAAATGCGCCTTCACCCTTTTCCTTAGGATTATTCGGATCGATGACGCTGTCGGCATCCTCCGCCGAATAGAATCCCCCTTCGGGATGCGTCATGTCGCGCAATACATAATCGAGCGTACTGCGCGCGATCTTCGCATAGAACGGATCGTGCGTGATCTGGAAAGCTTCCAGGTACGCGATGGCAAGCTGAGCCTGATCGTACAGCATCTTTTCGAAATGCGGAACGAACCAGCGCTCATCCACCGAGTAGCGATGAAATCCGCCGCCCAATTGATCGTGCATGCCGCCGTTGGCCATGGCGCGCAAAGTCTCGAGCGTCATGTCGAGCGCTTCTTGCCTGCGTGTGCGGGCGTAATATCGCAACAGAAAATTGAAGACTACCGGCCGTGGGAATTTCGGCGCGCTGCCGAATCCGCCGTGGGCCGAATCGAACATCCGGCGGAAATGCTGGAAAGCGGAATCGAGCGCGGTTTTATCGGGCATGCCGATGGACGGCGCCCCCGTGCCGGTGTATTGCGCCAGCTGCGCGACAACATCGCCGCTAGATTGCAGGATGCGGCTGCGCTCGTTCCGCCAGGCTTCCGCGATGCGCTCCAAAATTGCGCCAAACCCCGGCCGCCCATAGCGATTGTCGGGCGGAAAATACGTGCCGCCAAAGAACGGCTTCAGCTCGGGAGTCAAAAACACCGACATCGGCCAGCCGCCGCTCCCGGTGGACGCCTGCACAAAAGTCATATAGATGCGATCGACGTCGGGGCGTTCTTCGCGATCCACTTTCACCGGCACGAACCATCGATTGAGAATCGAGGCGAGTTCTTCGCTTTCGAACGACTCGCGCTCCATCACGTGGCACCNNAATCCACTGGATTGTGGGCGTGCTGCTGCAGGTAGGGACTTTTGTCGCTGATGAGGTGATTGGGCAAGGTGCCTCGATTTTACCGTGGCGGTGGTGTGGTGTCGAAAGCGTCGAAAAAAAGTTTTGTTCGGAAAACCGAACACGCGGTCCGGTCCGGCTCGCTGCGTGCGCGGGACTTTTTAACCAATAATCAACGTCTTAGCCGCGCTCATTTTGGAAAACCGAACAGACTATAGCTGCGCGCGGCCGATTTTGCAGCCAATCGCACGGCGTCGAAGCGGGCAAATTTCCTAAGTGAGTAAACTTTGTGCTTGACGAAGAGCGGTCAGTCGTACAAATTATGTTTGAGCAGTCGTTTTTCTGGCTGCATGCATTTCCCCAGAAAGGTTGGCGATTTCATGAACGTCCGAAGGGCTGTCATGCCCGTGGTGTGCCTGCTGGTTGCGGTAGGTTCCGCGTTCGCGCAACATCGCGTCGATCCAAGCCGTATGTACGCCCGTATTTATGCGATCGTGCCGATGGTTGGTTCCGGAACATGGGAAGATCCCAAGCGTCCCATGTTCGCGCCTGTTCCGGACCAGATGACACCCGGCAGCAGAACCGGCATCATCGCCTTCAACAGCGTCGCATCGGACGACGGGCATTTCGCGCTCATCGAAATCGTCGCTGCAAACCGGCTGGAGCTCTCGAAGATCACCGCCCCGGTGAGTGCAGCCCTTGCTTCGGTTCCAGGGCTCCAAATGTTCGATCGAAGCACCACGCCAGATGCCACGGTCCAAAGCGCCTTTCAGGCTCTGAAGAAGAACTTCGATATCTCACAATTCCGGACGGTCGTGCCGTGAAGAACCCTCGCGCGCTTCTCATCCGATTGGCCGTTCTTGCCGCTACCTGCTCGGCGGCGTTTGCCACCTACACCTACTACTACACCGATCTACTCACCAGCATCAATACCACCTACTGGACCCAGTACGGAATCTTAACCGCCGGTTCCGGCGGATTGACATCGTCGGACACCAATGGCGGATCGCTGATTTCCAAGGTCGCCGTACCCGACGGGAGCAGCAACTACGAAGTGGAGACCACGCTGACTCTGAACGGAAACGGCGGTACTTACGTGACTTATCTGCGCGCGAGCGGCAACGCATTGAGTGGCCCCNNCCCAACCCCCGCCGGTACAACTTATGCCATCGAAGTTCAAAATCCAACGTTCAGCGGCTCAGCCTGTTCGGCGACACTGGCCTTCTACAAGATCATTAGTGGCTCCGTGACTAGCCTGGCAAGCAGTGTGGGCATTCCGTGCAACAACGGCATGACCGTTCGCGCCATCTATTCGGCGAACTCCAACAACTTAGCTATCTACGTTAACAACACGCTCTACAATCGATTCGCAGACGCCTCAATCTCAAGCGGCAAACCGGGCATTGGGGTCCGCAACGCGCCTGCCGGCAACAGCATCGCCGAGGTGCAGCTGGGCGGTATGTATGCGGGAACTCCCGTGCTGCCGACCAACGAAATTAGCGTTTCCGCATTTTCCAACCGGGTGGAGATGCAATGGCCGGGCGCTTCCGATGGTACCAACGGTCCTGGCATTTACGATTACTGGATTTACCGGAACGGTACCGCCATCGACACCGTCACCGACGGCGCGTTCGTCGACGCAACCGTGTCTCCGTCGACCACATATACCTATTGGATCGTCGCGTACGATTACGATGTGAACACCGTTATGGACACGATCTCGGTGACAACTCCCCCTGCGGGCGCGATAGATCCGCGCGAAATCGGCGTGCGCCCCACCGGCGCGTATTGGGGCGGTGCCGGAGAGCAGATCGACATGCGTTCCGGTAATCTGAATTACACCACGCCGATTCTCAAAGCGATGGGCCGTGGCGGCTGGGGCGTGGGTTTCAACCTTACCTACAATTCGCAGAACTGGCGGCAAGACCCCGCTGGAACCTGGCAACTGGGCGAGGACGTGGGCTATGGCTATGGTTGGAAGCTGCTGGCCGGTTCACTCCTGCAGTTGAACGGGGCCGGCGGCGTCAGCGAATATCTGTTCACCGATTCCACCGGAGCGCAGTACCACCTGAACCAAGTGAGCCAAAACAGCGGCGACACGGTCTGGTCGTCTCTGGAAAGTATCTATGTCAGCTACGATTCGACCGTCGGAAAGTTGCATTTCAACGACGGCAGCTTTTGGGTAATGGGTTCCGTTTCCGCCGGTACCGAATGGGACGCCGGCACCACGTACCCGACGCTCATGGAAGACAGCAACGGCAACGAAGTGACCATCACCTACAACGCAGGCGTGGGCGTCACTTGGGGCAACTCCAGCTCGCGCATCAGCACTATCCAAGACGTGCGCGGCGGCCTAGCTGCCGATTACACATTTAGCTACAACGCCGATGCCATTCCGCACCTGACTGGAGTCGCCAATACCATCGGCACCGCCGAAAACTATAGCTTCGCGTACAAAGAGAACTACTCGCTAGACTCGCCGTTCAATAGCAGCCAAAACTTTGGCACCGTGGCTCTGCTCGCATCGTCCACCGTTACGGGTATCCCGCTGACCACTGAATTCACGTATGACACCACGAGCGCAAACGCTGCTACAGGCACGTCCGGACCCGGCCAACTCACGCAGGTTACCACACCCTATGGCGGCCACATTCGATGGGCCTACAACTCGCACAGCGTGTCGGGAACGCGAAGTTTCTATCAGGTTCAATACCGCTATCTCTCGATGCAGAGTGGCATGGCGGAAACCACCATGCAAATCAGCCGAGGGAACGACAACCCGTATCCCGTCCAGCAGTCCGGAACTCTTGACGATCTTACGGCGAACGCGCGGAAGATCTGGAATTTTCAGACCAACACCACGTTCGACCTGGGCTTGCAAACCCAGTATTCCGAGCGAATCTTGTCAAGCGGGACGATTCTCTCGCAGCTCAATTACACCTGGGCGCAGACGCCAACCACGCTGAACCCCTACATCGGAACCACGATAACCAAGCTCGATCCCGGCCAGACCTATTCACAATGGAAGCAGACCACCCAGATCCTGGATCAGTACGGCAATCTTCTCACCATGCAGGCTTACAACTTTGGCCCTGGCGCCGCGGGATCGTTGGCTCGCACCTACAGCAATACTTATCTCTACCAGAACAACCCCACTTACGCGAATTACTACATCTTTAACCGGCTGCTCACCAGCACGGTTACCGACGGGACGAACACGGCCACACTGGTATCGAATATTTATGACAGCACCACCAATTATTGCCCGCCGCCGGGTTCAGGGAACCCGGCCGGTTGCCAACAACAACAAATACAGCCACCCTGCTCCCAGGGTTTGTGCGACCACGACAATGTCAATTATTCCGCGGCCTTCACCTATCGCGGCAACGTCACCAGTTCCACTACGCCCACCACAACCACGATCACCGCTTACGACACCTTCGGCACGGGTTCGGTGACCTCCACCACGGTGAATGGAGTGACAAGCACCGTCGGAATCACGACCGACTACGCTGCGCCGGGGGCTATCACCACTAATCAGCTCCTATCCACCATGAACTGGACCAGCTTCCTGGGCCTGAGCTCGGCTACTGGACCCAACGGCGACACCGGCTCCATCACCTACGACGCGAACGCGCGGCCCACGACCACAACCTCGCCCTATGGCGCGGTTACCACCTATACGTACAACGACACCTGGTCGCCTCCCAACAAAATCGTGATGGCCGATTCGCATGGGACGGAAACCGTAATGGATGGCTTTGGGCGCACCATCACAACCATCACCGGCTCGGGAACATCCAGCTCCATTTCCACAATCGCTTCTATTGTAGACACGCAGTACGCGCCCTGCGGCTGCTCGCCGCTCGGCAAGCTGAGCCAGCAATCTCAGCCCTATGCATCGCTTCCGCTCCGTGTTTGGAATATCTACACCTACGACGCCTCCGGACGCACACTCAGCGTGAAGCTGCCCGACAATAGCACAACAACTTATCAATATCAGGGCAATACCGTCACCGTGACCGATCCGGCCGGGAAGTGGAAAACCTTCACCATGGATGCGTTCGGCAACCTAACCACCGTGCTGGAATCGGATCCGTCGCTCGGCAATGTGACAACGAGCTACACCTATGACGTCTTGAACCACCTGACGCTGGTCAGCATGCCGCGTAACGGAACCACGCAGACGCGCACGTTCAACTACAACACCGGAACCACGGTCACCGGATTTCTGCAAAGCGCCACCAACCCGGAAAACGGGACCGTCAGCTACACCTACAACAGCAACAATCTTCTGGCCAGCAAAACCGATGCCAAGAATCAGAAGCTGACCTATACGTACGACAGCTACAACCGCCTGACGTTGCTCACTGCCACCGTGCCGACACCGTACACATGCCTCCCGCCGCCGCAACCTTGTAACCCTCCGCCGCCGACGGTGCAGAACACCAACTACTACTACGACTCCAATACACTGGATTCAACAGGGTTTTCGCTATACACCGCGGGACGGCTGGCCGCAGTGCAGTATTATGGCGTGGGGCCGGCCGGAACGGTTCAATTCAACGAGATGTACAGCTATACGCAGCCCTACGCCCTAGGCGTCTCCCCCGAGGTGTACGGGGGCGGGCTTACCGCGGCGAAGCGGCTTCAGGTGAACCAATACATGACCTATCAGGACACCCAGGGTGCCTACCATAACACCACCGCGACGGCGAATCTGGACACCACCTTCACCTACAACAGCGAAGGAAGTATCGCCTCGATGACTTACCCGAGCACCGTGAGCAACGACACGCCCACTCCCGGCCCCAGCTACAATTATTCTTACAACAGCATGTACCAGCTGAGCGGCATGACGGATTCGAACCACAACACGATCGTCAACAACGTCAGCTACAACGCCGCCAACCAGCTGCTCACCATCGACTATCCGACCGGGAACGAAACGCGCGGCTACAACGTGCTGGGCCAGCTCACCAACGTGACTGTCCAGTTGCCGTATTCTCCCTACTCTGTTGCGGAGAACCTGACCTACACCTATCCCAACGGCACCAACAACGGCAAGATCAGCTCGATGTCCAACGCGGTGAGCGGCGAAGTGGTGACCTACGCATACGATTCGCTGAATCGGCTGCTGACGGCTAACAGCAACGCGAACTGGGGCCAGCAGTATGTTTTCGACGGCTTTGGCAATCTGCTCCAGAAGAAGTTGACCGCCGGATCAGGGCCGAACGGGTCGCAAACGGTGAATCCCGCCAATAACCAGATCTCGGTATACGGTGGGTACGACGCCAATGGGAACACCGCCGATGCCTATACCGGCAGTCAATTCTACGCCCTTTCGTACGATGCCCAGAACCGCTTGAGCAGTATGGGCTTCAGTGGCGGTGGTCTGACGATTGAATCCTACGCCTACGATTCGCAGAATCGACGGATCTGGAGTTGGCCCGGCACCCTGGACAGTTGGGGCAATACAACCGGTTATACGGTGAACGTCTACACGCCGAGCGGCCAGAAGCTGGCAGCCTATACGGTCGGCCCGAGCGTGGACAATAATAACGGGCAGTCGATACCCTACATCGGGGTTGGTCTCGCCACCAGTGATCAGTATTTCGGCAGTCGGCGCCTGGCGACGATGGATCAATTGGGCTCAGTCGGGAACTA
>PKZC01000109.1 GCA_003132905.1 Bryobacterales bacterium
TCGGCATCCTCGACGAAGCGTTCGGCGGCGTCGCCACCGCCAAAAGCAACGCCGAAAAGACCCTCCAAAACGCCCGCGCAATGTTCGAAAGCCACCTCCAATCCGTCTTCACCCAACGTGCGCAAGGTTGGATAGAGAAAAGCGTAGGCGAACTGGTTGCCGAGGGTGCTTTGCTCAAACCGTTCGACGGAAACCACGGCGAGATCCATCCCCGAAAGGCCGACTACACCGAGTCAGGCGTGCCGTTTGTAATGGCATCCGACCTAACGAACGGCGGTGTTGACACGGACCATTGCACTTTCATTTCGCAAGGATTGGCAGATTCCCTTCGCGTCGGCTTCGCGAAGGACGGAGATGTTTTGATTAGCCACAAAGGTACTATCGGTCGGTCCGGAGTCGTAAGCACTGAGTTTCCCTATATCATGCTGACACCTCAGGTGACGTCCTATCGTGTCAAGGACGCTAGTAAACTTTTCAATAGATTTATTCGCTACTATTTCATGAGCCCGGTCTTCCATAGGGAGATGGTCGCCGGTGCAGCGGACGGCTCGACCCGAGCGTACATAGGCATCACAAAGCAACTCTCGCTACGTTTCCGCTTCCCTGTCTTGGCGGAGCAGAAAACAATCACAGCCAAGCTGGATGTCCTTGATTCCGAAACTCGACGTCTGGCAGGCATCTGCCAGCGCAAACTCGCCGCCCTCGATGCCTTGAAACGATCCCTCCTCCACCAAGCCTTCACCGGAGCCCTGTGATCCCATGAACGAAGCCGAAACCCGCGCCGAACACATCGACCCCGCCCTCAAAGCCGCCGGCTGGGGCGTCGTCGATGGTAGCCGCATCCTGCGCGAGTATCCCATCACGCTCGGCCGCATCGAAGGCTACGGCCGCCGGGGCAAAGCCATAACGGCCGACTATGTGCTCGTCTATCGCAATCATAAACTCGCCGTCATCGAAGCCAAGGCATGGGACGAACAGCTTACCGAAGGCGTGGCGCAGGCTAAGAACTACGCCGCAAAGCTCGCCGTCCGCTACGGCTACTCCACCAACGGTCAGGGCATTTATGGCATCGACATGGGCGAAGGCACGGAAGGCGAAACGCTCCAATATCCCACTCCGGACGAACTTTGGAACCTGACCTTCGCCGAAGCCAACGACTGGCGCGACCGCTTTGCCGCCGTACCCTTTGAAGACAAGGGCGGATATTTCCAGGGCCGCTACTATCAGGACATCGCCATCGATCACGTGCTCGAAGCCATCGCCGCTGGACGCGACCGCATCCTTCTAACTCTCGCAACCGGCACCGGCAAAACCTTCATCGCATTTCAGATCGCCTGGAAGCTCTTCCACAGCCGCTGGAACTTGAGCCGCGAACCATCGCGCCGCCCGCGCATTCTCTTCCTGGCCGACCGAAACATACTCGCAGACCAGGCCTACAATGCCTTTTCCGCCTTCCCTGAAGACGCCCTGGTCCGCATCGAACCGCAGGATATCCGCAAGAAAGGCCGCGTCCCAAAGAACGGCAGCCTGTTCTTCACCATCTTCCAGACCTTCATGAGCGGCCCGCCGAAAGACGGCCAGCCCTCGCCCTATTTCGGCGAATATCCGCCCGACTTTTTCGACTTCATTGTTATCGACGAGTGCCACCGCGGCGGCGCGAACGACGAAAGCAACTGGCACGAGATCCTCAAATACTTCCGGCCCGCCGTGCAACTCGGCCTCACCGCCACGCCCAAGCGCAAAGACAACGTCGACACCTACGAATACTTCGGCGATCCGGTGTACATTTACTCGCTCAAAGATGGGATCAACGACGGATTCCTCACGCCCTTCAAGGTCAAGCAAATTTCCACCACCCTCGACGACTATGTCTACACGCCCGACGACAATCTGATCGAAGGCGAAATCGAAGCCGGGAAGCGCTACACCGAATCCGATTTCAATAAGATCATCGAGATCAAGGAACGCGAAGCGCGCCGCGTACAGCTATTCATGGAGCAGACCAATCAGAACGAGAAGGCGCTGGTATTCTGCGCCACGCAGGATCACGCCCTCGCCGTCCGCGACCTCATCAACCAGACGAAGTCCAGTCGCGACCCCAACTACTGCCAGCGCGTCACGGCCAACGACGGCGCGCTCGGCGAGCAGCACCTGCGCGACTTTCAGGACAACGAGAAGAGCATCCCCACCATCCTCACAACTTCTCAAAAGCTCTCTACCGGCGTGGACGCCCGAAACATCCGCAACATCGTGCTGATGCGTCCCATCAATTCGATGATCGAGTTCAAGCAGATCATCGGACGCGGCACGCGGCTCTATGACGGAAAAGATTACTTCACCATCTATGACTTCGTGAAGGCTTACCACCACTTCAGCGATCCCGAATGGGACGGCGAACCAATCGAGCCAGAGCCCAAGCCGGAAGCGAAGACCCAGCCTCAATTGCCGCCGGAGCCGGACGGACCAAAACCAGAGCCCGGCCCGCGCCGTCAAAAGATCAAAGTGAAGCTGGCCGACGNNATGTCCGCGCAGCAGTTCATGGAAATGCTGTACGGCAAACTCCCGGAGTTCTTCAAAGACGAAGACGAACTGCGCGCCATTTGGAGCGCCCCGGATACACGCCTCAAGCTGCTTCAGGGCTTGGCGGAGAAAGGGTTCGCCAGGGAGCAGCTAGCCGAGATGCAACGCATCATCGACGCCGAGAAAAGCGACCTCTTCGATGTGCTGGCCCACGTCGCCTACGCCCTACAGCCGCTCACACGCGAAGAAAGAGCCGCCAATGCCAAGCCCGCCATCAGCGCACGTTTTAATGGCAAANNACGCCATCGCCGACGCCGTCGCAGATCTGGGCAGGCCGGAAGAGATCGGAACCGTTTTCTCCGGCTTCCAAAAGTATCTCTACCAAATCGCGTCGTTCACGCAGCGCGCCCAACCCTAACACGTACCCCCCCATTGCAAACCCCCAATCCCCAACCGCCAATCCCCA
>PKZC01000152.1 GCA_003132905.1 Bryobacterales bacterium
TAGACGCCCAACAAGACCTTGCCGGCAGCGAACAGCAGCGAGGTGGCGACTGCACCAATGGCGACATCGCTCCAGTGCAGCGGCACGCTCGGCAGGACCTTAAATATGAATGCGAACAAAATCGTAAGGACAACGAAACTGACAACCCAATCGGTGGTCTGTACAAGCGCCTTGGGCGGCGCCGCTCCCAAGTTGAGATACTTGCCCGCCGCAAAAATCCAGGCATTCACAATCAGCGATACCACCAGGAACAAGCCGGAAGCTAGCACGAGCGTGAAGGAAAGAAGCCGGTCTTTCACCACATTAAAAATGCTCCGGACCGCGCTCGAAGTCGTGTCTTCGGGAACCCTCCAGATGGTGTTCATCGCATCCCTCAGTTCGCTAACCACCGCCGAAGCTGCGAAAAAAACGGTAACCAGCGCAAACACAGTAGTGGCGATGCCCCTAAAAGGCCGGCGCGCTCCTTCGATCATGGTCTGAATTGCCTTGGCTCCCTCGTACCCAACGAAGCCTTGAATCTGAGACACTAACCGGCCTTCCGCGGCTTGAGTGCCGAATGCCAACCCGGCGATGGCGAGCAAGATCAGCACAGTCGGCGCCAACGAAAGCGCAATATAGTAAGCCAGCGCTGCTCCCATGCGCGGCGCTCGGTCATTTATCCAGTTCTGGAACGCGACTTTACTGAGGGGCGCAATCTCTTTCAACGGAATGTGCTTCATCGGGCTCAATCTCCGGGGCTCGGTTACTATAGAACCTGCAACCTATTCTGCCAATTCCTCCTAAAACAAAGCTCCGACGTAACCTTTTCGTGCTGATTGTCTTGGGGCTTGCGGTGTACCTTTTCTTGCCCCAGTTCGCCAGAATAGAGCACGCCTTTCGACTCGTTTCGACCCTGAAGATTCCGTTCGTCATACTTTCCATCGTGGCGCAAGTGCTCAGCTACCTGGGCAGCGGATATCTGTTGAGGACGGTCGTTAAGCTGGCGGCCAAACCGATCTCGATCGTCGACGGGGCGCTGTTAACCACGGCTGCGAATAGCATCGGCACACTCGGTGGCGGCATACTTGGAACCGCCGGCATGACCTATCTCTGGCTCCGACGGCGTGGCGTGAATCCCGGCGCAGCGGGTCTCGGCGGTTGGCTTCCGATTTTCTTGAACAATGCCACGCTGGCTGTCGTATCGCTCGCCGGACTTGCCGTTCTCCTGTTCTTAAAGAAGTCGTCGGGGGTTCTCGTTGTGAGCCTGTGCCTCGCAACTCTCATCCTCGCGGGCGGCGCGGGATTCTTGCTGTGGTGTTTAGCTTATCGAGAAAACCTCATGCCGATGGCGATGGGAATTACAGGCTTCATCGCACGGCTCCGCCACAAGGTGCATGACCGTCAGGCCACCGAAGCTGCGGTCGGTCGCCTGCTCGAAGGATGGGACGCCCTGTTACAGGGTGGCTGGCATGGTCCCGTCCTGGGGGCGCTGCTGAATACCGGCTTCGACATGTTGACGTTGGCCTTCCTATTCTTGGCAGCCGGACACGGCGTCACCATTGCGGTCCTTGTTGCCGGCTACGGCGTTCCACAGCTTTTGGGAAAACTTACGGTTATCCTCGGCGGTATCGGGGTTGTCGAAGCCACCATGATTGGCCTGTACGGGACGCTGGGCGTGCCGCGGCCAATTGCGGTGGTTGTCGTACTTGGGTATCGTCTTCTTTCGTTTTGGCTGCCGACGCTGGCCGGCATCGCACTCGCAACCTATTTCGAGCACTCGCTCCTTGTCAGGTCCGATGATTCTGATGCACCAGTTCGTGTATGAATCCCAACTTGGCGACCGCCTGCGGGGATAAAACGAAGGGATAGAAATCCGACTCGCCCATGCAGCGAACGATAGAGTTCACCGCGAATGTCAGAGGCAGCCAGGCGTCTATCAGACGATCGATGCCGATGGAGCTATTTGGATCGAAGTCTAGAGCAACACCTCGGCTGGCCTTCTCCTCATGCCCGGCCGAATGCGGATACCGAACGCGAAGGCCATTTCGAGCGTGTCGACGATGTGCATAGAGTGCGCCCATGCTTCAGCGAAGTCTTCCCACGGATGCACCGCCGAGTAGCTGCTGATATAACTCTGCGATATCGCGATGGACTGTGATTGGCACGCACGGGTCTGTGGTCAGATGATCGAGGATGAGGATGTCCGCGGCGCGCGAATCATGGATCCGCACCAGCATTATCAGCGGCGTCTGTGCTGGGCAATAGTAGTCGATCGTGTTTCTTAAATCGCTAACGATCGCGGCTAAGAGCCACCTCCCGCAGACGCCCAATTCGCTCGAACTGTTCTTCGACCTCTTGCAACTCCAGCTCCAGCAGTTCTCGCCAGACAATGCGATTTTCCGTGGACCTTCCAAAGTACGGGTCTTTCCGGTCATCACGTGCGAACTGGATGTTTTGCAGGCGAGAGAACGCCTGATCGAGCCGGGAGCGAGCAGAGCAACTAAGAACTGCAATAGGCGGCGCGTCGCCAGCCGAGAGATTCAGCGTACAGAATTGACTCTTCCGGTTCATGTCGCCGATGACTTTGCAATTGATGTTCCAGGAGCCGCATGAATTTAATCGTGTTGTGTTGCGACAAACCTCGATGCCCTAAACTCAAGGGCGGCTCGCGCTTCTTCGGCTGCGCTGTCAAGAGCATCTTGTAATTGCTGACAGGCTTTTTCGAGCGAAGCAGCGTCGTCAAACGACGGGAATGTAAGAGGCTCACCGCAAACAATTGCGATTCGCCCGTATGGCAGCGGATTTCGCGCGTCGTCCCATTTGTGGCGTTCGAGCAGGGACGGACGGCAATCCGCGCCAACCGGAATCACAGGCACTCGGGCCGCCGACGCCAGTGCCACCGCCCCAACCCTGGCGACAAACGGCGGACCGCTGCCATCGGGAGAAATCAGTGCCGCTGCTCCGCCATGCACATCGTTTGCGATCTCAAGCAGAGCCTTCCAGCCGCCATGCTCCGCGTCTCCCCGCACGATTTCGAAGCCTAGCCACCGGCAGAACAGCGCCACACAATCGCCTCGCGGATCGCGGGATACCATGAGCTTCACTGGAATGGGGGGACGCCGCGCCGTAAACGCCCCCAGCAACGAAGGTGCGCTGCCGTGCCAAATAGCCAGCACCGAGCCTTTAGGAATGTCCGGCCATCGGTAGCTACCGGTGGTAACGATCTCCGCTGTCGCCCCAACCGCGCGCGCATATCCGTACAGCAGAAGGGCCAGGAATCTCACCGCCAGCCAGTGGATCGGCGGCAAATACCGCCTGATAAACTCAAGAGCCGCATCAATTGTCCGGGTGATGCGATTTCGCCCTACTTTGTGAAATGCCGTCGAGGAAATGGTTTTGGAAAGCCGGCGCAGCGCACTTAATCGTGCGATTTCCGCCACAAAGTCGCCCGGTCCGTTCTCGGTGCTTCCGTATAATGGAGACTGATGATTTAATGGAGAGTGATGAGTTAATGGAGAGTGATGAGTTAATGGAGAGTGATGAGTGGGTTGCATCAGCTTCGCTCCCGCCGGGTTGGATTGGCTCTGAGCGGCGGCTCCGTTCGAGCACTCGCCCACCTCGGCGTCGTGAAGGCTCTATCCGAAGTTGGAATCAACCCGAGCTTCATAGCTGGAACCAGCGCCGGCAGTCTGATCGGTGCGATGCTTGCCGCCGGCATCGAATGGAGCGAAATAGCAGCGCTGGCGCGCAAGACATTCTGGCCCAGGCTCCTGCACGGCCAGACGTTGGAGCGCTTTTGCGCGGAACACCTGCCAGCCACCTTCGCCGATCTGAAGCTCCCGTTCGCAGCTATCACCACGGAGCTGCCGATGAAAGTCGCCATGATGATCACGGAGGGCGAGCTTGCATCCGCGATTAGCGCCAGTTGCGCTTTGCGAGGCGTCCGGCGCCCAGTGAGACGCGAAGGGAAGCGGCTCAAAGATGGCGGCATTGCGTGCGTTCTGCCGTCGGAGGCATGCCGGACTCTCGGCGCTGACTTCATCATCGGCTCCGATGTCTGGGAAATCAGCTCATTGCTGCGCGGCGTCGGCATCGATCCTTCTCATCCCCGGGCAGGCCGTACTTATCCTTCGCACTTCCACTCTGCTGTCCGTAGCACCGATCTTCTCATTCAACCGAGAATCCCTCTCGCAGGTTACCTGCCCAGTCCTTTGGCGATTGAGCGAATGATCTCGGCTGGCGAGGCCGCCACCCGGCAGGCACTCAGCCGATTTGCGGCCCAAGCAGCCTGATTTGACCTTTAGTGGAACATGCCAAGCATGTACGCGACGAGGAGAATGATCAAGATTGTCCCCAGCCCTACGCCAGCCCCGCCGCCGGTACCCCAACGGCCATAGCCGTAGTACCCTCCACCGACGCCGAAGAGTAACAACAAAACAATAATCAGTAACAACATTGCCTTCTTCCTTTCCTCAGAAGACTCAAGCCGCGGACGGCGCGGCCAATGTTATACCTTCTTACCGGTTACCAAGAGCACAATTCCTCCAATGAGGGCCACTGCGCCCGCAATGGGAGGCACCGGTACATTATGTTTCTCGTCGCGAGTAGCGTGAATCGGTCCAATGTCCACAATCTTTTCCCGGGTCGTGTACGTAAACCCTCCCCAGGCCAGACCGAACAGGCCCAGCGCAATCAGGATTACTCCAAGCGTTTTGTTCATGGCGGCCTCCTTCGGCTGCGGTAGTTTCAGCGTGCCTGCGGATTGTCACGCAGCGTAACTCCGTCATGCGAAGAAACACGCAGGCCCACCCGGCCTATCTACGTCTCCAGCACCTTTTCGATCTGGCCGACCTTCTTTTGGATTACGCCTGCAATCTTTTCAGCTTGGCCTTGGTCCACGAGATTGGGGTTGTTGGTAACCTGCCCAGCCTTTTCTTTGGCTTTGCCCTTTATTTCATGAAGCTTGCCTTGGATCTGATCTTTCGTGCTCGGTTTCATACTTCCTCCTGNNTGCATCTCTTAGACCAATGTTTCTTGGGCCATTGTTGACAATGGGTTCGAGCCGAAATGCGCCGCACGGGATTGCAGAGCGCTAAGCCAAGTTCCTTTGGAACTCTGGTTGCGACCAAATACGGTCAGAGACACGGAATCGAGCGCAAGACTCCGAATCTAGGAAGGAGAGGGAGAAAATATGCACTCCGCAGCCTCCCCGGCACAGAGCAGCCCTCGGCTCCTTGAGGCGAACGCCGAAAACACGTACCGGATAGACAATTTCGAGGAGATTGTCGGCCGAAGCGCGGCTATCAAGCGGGTCCTGGCTGAGGTTGAAACCGTTGCTCCTACCGATGCAACCGTGCTGATTCTGGGAGAAACCGGTACCGGAAAAGAGTTGATCGCACGCGCCGTTCACAGAATGAGTGCACGTAAGGATCATCCTTTCGTCACTTTGAACTGCGCCGCCATTCCCAC
>PKZC01000356.1 GCA_003132905.1 Bryobacterales bacterium
GCGGGCTGTATTCCAATCCGTATGGTGTCTTGACCTTCATGCTCGCCTTTTCGTCGTAGAACGCCTGACTGGATTGGTGTCGCGTCGCCATCTCCTCTTCCGTACCGTCGCGAAAGGTGATCTCTTCTCGTGGCACAAAGATCACCTGCCCGATCGGCATGCTGTGCGACGCAGAAATCGTTTCCCCCGGCTGGAGCACGTAACAGAACTCTGAGTCATGCACGTACCAGTCGGTTTCGACCCGGATCACCAGCATCGGGGCGATAGGGCGCTCGATCATGTTGAAGACCGAAGTGTAGACGGTGTCCCAGCCCTGCGGGGTTTGGAAATTCCACGCCCGTCGAAGTGTCACGGCCCCCGCCGGTGTCCCCATATCGTCCTCCGAAAGGAACATGCCCGGCATCAAGCGGGCGATCTCACGGGTTTGCGGCGTGTCCTGGATAAGCATTTTGAGTTCCCGCTTTGTGGCGCCGATCGCGCCGATCGGCAGCAGATACGTTACGACAAAGACCGGTTCCCACTTGCGCCCCTTGGCGTTCACCGAGTAGACAAATTGATAACGGCCTTCTCCCTCATATCCGATTTGAAAGGTCTCCTTTTCAGCGAGGGGAGGGTGGACAAGGAAGCCTGTGGTGCTTCCGGCTTCGAGCACAGGACAGTGGCGGCCGTGCTGTGCGAGAAGTGGGCGCTGGGCTCGCGGCGCGGTCGCAGACCAATACCGGGCCTGTACGGGTTCGGAAAGAGCCCTATTTCCATCTCCGAAGTATCGCACCGTCGAGAGAGATTCAAAATGGCAGGCTGTTGGCGATTCCGCATCGTCAGCGCAGGCTTTTCCAAGGGAAACTCAGCCGCGAACGCGGGCAGCCTTGCGACGAGATGATAGCCTTGCACATTGGCGTCCGACTCGATGGCGGCCAGGTGCGCCCGTCCCGCTGCCGTTTGTCCCTCTTTCATTTCAATTTCAGCAAGCGCCAGCCGAGCGTGCAGTTCAACACCCCGATAACCCAGCTCCAGCGACTTTGCGACGATAGCATTCAATTCCTTCTGCGCCGCCTTCGGGGAAGCAGTGCGGGTATGGTCTTTTGCGGCGACGTAGAGGCGGGCTGCGGCGATTGCAGTCCGCCAGCGGACCTCGGGATCTTGACTCTTTACCGCTAGCGACCGCGCGCGTGCGATTGCATCGGACGCGGCCTCATACAAGCGAACATCAGCGGATACACGATCAACGTTCCTTAAAGCAGTGGGCCGGAAGGGCTGGATTGATCGTTGCCCAGATCCGGCGGCGCGCCTCCGGAGATGAAACTTTCGTTCAGCCCCGATCTCTGGCGGCGCGCTCTGCGAGGCGAGCGCCGGCACGTTTTAAGTCACCCACCGGGTTGGCCGGCGTGTTCGCCACTTGCACCAGCGCCGCCGCCAACGAATGAGCCGCGCGCGGGGGCACGCGGTTTTTGCACGGGCCGTCTCACGACCGTACGATCGACCCTGCGGTTGTCGGCAGGATCTTGCTCTCCCGGGCCCCCGCTTGTAGACTATCGTCCGGTGGATCATCCATTGGATTGCGAACGTCCCGAGCCCGCAAATAGCCAACGATCCCGGGCGGCCATCTTCGGCCGGTGGCTCCAAAACCTCTCGCCCTTCCCAGCCCAAATAGTGAACGAGTGTTGCGACTCCTTCGGCGAGTTCGACCGTCATCATAGCCGTCTGCGCTCATCTGGATTCCGAAGGTTCAGTGTGACATCTTCCAGGTAATCGGTCACATTATCACCGTAATGGGCACTTTCTCCACACGTCAGGGCGCAAAACAGTTGGGACTGACGACGACTGCCATTAGCCGGTACATCTCCCTGAAGAAGATTCCTGCGCCCAAAACCAATCGAGGTCGGCGGACGGCATGTTCACGTGTGAACTGAACAGGATATTGAACGCGTCCGCAAGCTTCTTCCGAAGATCAAGAACGGAAGAAAGACCCGCTTCCAGAAGGAACGGGACAAAAAGGAGCAGCTGAAAAAGAAAGCGCCAAAATCGTAGCCGGGACGCGCCGGTGGTGAGACTCCAAACGCCCCCTAACCAAAGTCGCCTTTGTTGGAGGCAAACCGTGGCTGACAACAAAGTTAGCGGCTCACGCCGCACCGCGCAACATCCCCGGGAGGCTCCGGCTTCCGAACCTCACAATCCAGATACGTCCGCGTGTTCCACGCCACTTGCAGGCCTGAACCAGGCCTTCGATCAAGTCATCGCCGAGTCGATCGGCTAAAGCGGCTCGGGCTCGTTCACGGCGAGTTTCCTGGTCGATTCGCGAAGACCTGCCGGCTAAGCATCGAAGAACTGCGCGTCTGGGCCATCTTCGAAATAACCGAGGATCTTTATCAACCCGCCGACGAGGATTGGGCGCGCTTTGGCCCGGTTGCTCAGGGACTAGGAAAACAAGTTCAAGGACCCCAACGACGTTCTCCTCGAAGCTGAGCGTCTAAAGCGGAAGCTTTAAAACCACGCCGTACGGAAGTCTGCCAGTAAGAAGAGCGCGAAGCGAAAGGCTGAGGAGCGTGCGTAATGAAGGCTGAAGTTTACGCACATTTCCACGCATTCAGTGCCGCGTTCGATCAAGCATGGGACGCCGCCCATAAGCTACAACCGCATCTGGAACCCAGGCGTGACGAGCTGAAGGCGGATCTACATCCGCCTTCAGCAGGCCCGTTTCGAGACCTTGGTTGTCCTGAACGAACTGGGCGCCTTCATCTGCTCGCTCCGATCCTGGTGCCCGAAGTCGTTGAAAGAACTCCTGGAGTTAGCGGGTACTTAGTCGCAAAAGTTCGAAATGCGTCCNNTGCGTCCAGTGTGGGGAGCCAAATCTTTTCAATGGTTTAACAGCCTTCCGATCCCGCGTCTGACCACAAGAACCGGGTGACTGTAGGGACTCCCCTTCACTCTTCTGAGCAATCGCGGGCACGTCCGAATCAATCTGCGTTGCAATAGACGGATTTTCGGGCGTGTCCTTCTTGGGTTTCTCCAGGATCGCTTCGAGCGCGGCTCGCTTCGCCTCCATGCGAATGTGACTATACTGCTTTAGCATCTGTTTCGAGACATGGCCTGCGATATCCATGACGTTTTGTCGCTTGCTCCGCTTTCTGCCAACTCGGTAATCAGCGCGTGGCGATTGTAATGCCAGCGTCCGTTGACGTTGGCATTCGTACGGAGATTCTGCCACGCGGTCTTCAGGGTCGTTACCGGCTTGGTCGGGTCGCTTGACCGCGGCTTGCCAAACGGGAATACATACCATTCCGGGCGAACCTCCCCAAAACGCTCCTTGTACCATGCTGCGTACTCCACCAGTGAAGCGTGCAGCGCCGAATTCAACGGAATAGTGCGACCCTCGCCGGCTTCCGTCTTGCTTCGTCCAACAGCCAAGTACAGCTTGGTGCAGTCGATCTGACCGCAGGTCAGATTCTTCACTTCCGCTCCTCGCATTCCAGTGTTCATCGCGAGCTTCAGCGCGGGATAAATGTGCGGCGAGCGAGCCTGCTTTGCCGTCGCAAGCAGCCGGGCTTTCTCCACCGGGTCGTAGGCCTTGCCGACGCGATTTCGGACTTTCAGCTTAAGCTGCTTCTTCTTGGGCAACCTCACCCGAAGTACGTCACCGATGTCGCCCATCAGCCTTAGCAAAAAGTCAACCTCTTCGTTAATCGTCTTTGAGGAACGACTTGCGACGAGCATGGACCAGATCAGCCGGGAGATCTCCCGGCTCGGGCGAACACAGCGAACCCTGTTCGCGTTGGAGGAAGTCTAGCCAA
This sequence comes from Bryobacterales bacterium, assembly GCA_003132905.1. The sequence goes on from PKZC01000356.1 coordinate 3,789, forward strand.
GATTTTGCTGACNNGTCTCGCCAAGATTCTGCTGACCTGCATTCCCGAGCCGGATGCAGAGGCCATGGGAGCCGCCGTGACAAGGGCAAAAGAGCGGCTGGGGATCCTGCGTTCGAACCCGCTTTTTCGGAGCTCCAGCGCCGCAAGGCGGTTGTGTTCCTGCATCCGATCGTGGGCAATTGCTGCAGAAATCTGGTGGCGGGAGTGCCGGAGGGGGTGCTGGAATTCCATTTTGACACCACTCGGACCGTCACCAGTCTGCTAGTCAACGGAACCTTCACTCGCTTTCCCGACGTCCGGTTTATAGTGAATCACTCCGGCGCAGCGGTACCGGCCCTAGCCGGCCGCATTCATGATCGCATTCCCAAGGATCGAGCGGCAGGCCTCCCCAAGGGCGCGGTCTACGAACTTCAACAACTCTATTATGAGGTGGCGCACGCTATCTATCCTTGGCCCATGGCCGCCTTGGCGAAGTTCGTACCAACGTCGCATATCCTGTTCGGCACCGACTATTTCTTCGAGCCCATGGAGACCACCGTGGACCACATCCCCGAATCAGGACTATCGGCCGAAACATGGCAGGCGATTTATCGCGCTAATGCCGAAAAGCTGTTCCCTCGATTGAAGAACTAGCTAAGGCACTGGGGACCGGCTGGCTTCGACACCCGTGAGCTTGGCACGCTTAAGTGAATCCTTTACCAAATCGGAAGCCAGCACGTCGTGAAGGAAGCGATTGATCTCGTCCAGGCTGGAATGATCCTCCTTCCGCACCACGATCGCCTGCTCGGCGCCGGAGAAATTGTCCGGCAGCACTCGTAACCTTGGGATGCANNGCAACGCTGCCGCTTCCTCCATGCGCTGGCGATTGGCGCCGAAAGCGTCGATCTCGCCGTTGAGCATCATTGTTTCCAACTCGTCGAGCGGCGGCATCGTGGTGAGAATTTTCACTTCCGCGCTTTTCAAGTGACTGCTCAGGTAAATCTCCTGGGTCTGGCCCTTCACCGTGCCAACGCGCACCCCCTTGGCGTCGACGTCGGCGGCTTTGTGAATCGAAGAATCAGCGCGCACCAGATAGGTGTTGTACATCACCGCGTAGGGCCGGGAGAAATCGACCTCCTCGGCGCGCGAGGGGTCGAACGCCAGGAAACCAATGTCAGCAGTGTGCGCATTCAGGGTTTCGATCACGTGGCGCGCATCCGCCGCTGGGATGAGTGCGTAAGGAACATGCAAACGCCCGGCCAGCTCTTTCACCAGATCGGCCACCGGTCCGGTAACGGCCTTGGTCTGCGGATCCACCCGGCCCTGCACTGGATTGGATCCAAGAAAGACCGCGCGCAGAGTACCTGTGGGCGCCAAATCGGCTGCCACCAGCGGCAGCCATAGCAGGCTGGAAAGCAAGAAAGATTTTGCTACAAGCATAAAGTCGCCCTCACTTGAAATGCATGCCAGCTCGGCCTTCAACGTAACCGATATACCTTCCCGAGCACAGAATACCGAGCCACAGAAAAAGAGACAAGCTGGCAGCTAACTTGGCGCGCATAGGCGGATGACCATCTCGGTCCAGTTCCGCCGGATCACCGTACACGCTCCCCCGGAACACCAGCGCGTGAATAGCCACCAGGACGAGGAGCACAATCTTAGTGCGGAAGAAAGGATTGTAATAATACTCTTCGGCCTTTGAAGAGAAAAGCAAAAACCCACAAGTTGCCGCAAGCAGGAAACCGATTCGTTTGGGCCAGCGCAACCGGCCGATCACTTCCGAGATCGAGCCTTCCTTCAGAGCCCACCCAAGCAGTCGCAGATCAGTGGCAACAATCATGGCGCCAAACAGAGAAATTGCGGAGAGATGAAGCGCCAGCACAACCGGATATACGAATGCGGAACTGCGCAGATCGGCGAAGGGCCCCTGATTCTGAAGCCAAATGAAGAAGGAAATGGGCATCGGGATCAGGTGAGGCCAGGGCGGATGACAGCGATGAAAATCCCTCCGAAGATGACCGAGACCCAAAGCGCCAGTGAAACACAAGCGACTAGCCGACCCGCCGGAGGCGATAGCCCCCCCGAAACCGCTCGTCTGTGGATTGTGTAATTAAAGGCAATGGCGAGGAACAGACATGCCATCTTGATCAGAAAAGACCAGTTCAAATAATACATGTCGGGGTCCGTAGAAAATATCAGCAGTCCTGAAAACACCGCGACGATCAGACCGCCGAGCATCCACCAATCAAAGGCGCGCGCGATCTCGGCCGGCGTCTGCTTGAGCAATCCGAAGCCAAGGAGACGGAAATCGACCAGCGCCGTCAGTCCGATCGAAAGCGCGAAGCCGGCGATATGGAGGCACTCCAGTATGGGAAATAATGACGGAGACGTGCTGAACGGATTTTCAATCAGCACAGGCCATGGCCCCCGTCAGTGAACCACGCCGCCCGCAGGATCCCGGATTCTCCTATTAAACATTTCGACATCGTCAGCGGGCGCGCAGATATCTTCCATCAGACCAGCCCAGCCATCCACCGTCTTGATGCCCTCCTTGGATAACTTGCGGAATTTCTTGGTCTCGCTCTTCCAGGGAGCAGTGTAGATCTTGGGATCGGTGATGGTCATGGTGACTTCCAGGAGATCGTGGTTCACGCGGTGCCAGGTTTCTTCCACCTTGAGTTGGNNTCGTAAGAAATCCGCCGGTACCGCTCTTCTAAAAGCATGTCCGCGCTGTGCGGATAACCATAATGATCCACCCACGTTCTTTCGTCCACTCCGGTTGTGGTTACCACGAAAGTATCCCCATCCCATTTGCCTACTGAGTATCCCCACCACCTCGGAATGTCTGGATCTTTGGGAAGTTCGCGGCCGTCAGTCCATATTGTGCGAACGCTGTTTCCCCACTCGAACTGTTGCAGAATTTTGTCGGAGAGGACATTCATCTCGAGAGGGTCGGGATAAATAAGCGCGCGGGAGGGCCCCATGGGATTGCAGGTCTGATAAGGGTCCGACCCACTGGCGGGCGGGACTGCCCTGCGCCGTCCGATGGCTTCTTCCGGATGCGCGGCGGCCTCGGCGCTGCCAAGGTTGCGCCCGTAGGACGGCTTATTGGCGTCGAACATTTTCTGCCCCAGTGGCGTCAGGGCTGGGACATTGTTACTGAAACCGCGGTCTCCGCAGTCCCGGCACGTGCCGCCGCCGCCATACCCGCCCGGCGAACCGTTGCGGCTCCATATTCCAGAGATATCGTGCTTGTCGTAGGTGCGGCCAGCATTTTTGGGATCGGCAGCCAATATACCTCGCCCACCCTGCGCGAAAACACCAGAACACAACAACAGACAGCCGCCTAGTAGCATGCTCAACTGTGCCAGGTTGGTCCTCATCATCTCTTTTCCACTCGCTCAGGGCTTCTGTTCGGGCTGCTTTTGTTCATTTGCTGGAGGTTCCGGCGGAGGAGCGCCCGGATTGCCGCCGGCCACGCCCATCACCACCTCGCCCTGGTCATTTAGGAGTTTGAGAATAGCGCCCACAGGCGTTCCTGCTCTGGAAGGCGACACTGTGATGGTGATATGCATTCCAACCGGCAGGGCAGCCTCGGAGCGTCTCTTCCCCCATCCGCCCTGGATCAATTGCGCTGGATTGGGATAGAACTCGCCACCCCAATGCACGACATTGCCTTTGTCATCGGTGACGTCGAAATACAGTTGGGGATGCGGATTCGCATAGTGGAACTCCGTGACTACGCCCTTCATCGTTATCGGGTGGCTGGCGTCGTAAGACACGCCTGTGCCGTGATGCGCGTAAACCGGAAGCATCGTCGCGATGATGCCCACTGCCACGGCGAAAGATCGTTTGATATTTTGTTGCATTGCCCAGTAAGATTCTATTCCCGCCGGTGTCGAACAGGATTAAAACAATCGTAAAGATATGTTAAGGCCCGAACAGTGGCAGTTCCGACTATAGGATCATCTCTGTTGAGCTGAAAAGGAACGGAGAACCACGTGAAGGCTGGAGTAAGACAGGCAGCATCGATCGCGTTCGTTTACTTGATAGGCGCGGCGCTCGCGCAGAGCCAGCAGGGGCCAGCGGAGAAACCGCTGCTGGCGGAACAGGTTTTCAAGAACGTCAAAGTTCTGAAGGGAATACCTGCCAGTGAATTCATGGACACGATGGGTTTCTTTGCGGCGTCCCTGGGATTGAATTGTGTTTATTGCCACGTTGCGGAAAGCATGGAAAACTGGGACAAATTTGCCGAGGACGTGCCTCGCAAAGAGACCGCGCGTGCAATGATTCTGATGGTGAATGCCCTCAATAAAAGCAGCTTCGGTGGACGGCGCGCGCTCACCTGTTACTCCTGCCATCGCGGCGCAGAACATCCCAAAGTGATCCCCAGCCTGGCCGACCAATATACCGTTCCCACGGAAGACCCGAACGAAATCGAAATCGTAAAAGACGCGCCGCCGGGTCCTTCCGCCGATCAGATTCTGGATCAATATATAGTGGCGCTGGGTGGGGCGCAGCGATTGGCTGGCCTCACCAGCTTTACCGGCAAGGGTACGTACGAAGGCTACGACACGTATCACGAAAAAGTCCCGCTGGAGATTTATGGCCAGGCTCCGGGAAGGCGCAGCATCATCACGCATACCCAGAACGGCGATAGCACCACGGTGTTTGACGGCCGCGCAGGCTGGACGGCGGCGGTGGACAAGCCGATCCACTTATTGCCTTCGCTTCCCGGTTCGGAATTGGACGGCGCAAAGCTGGACGCCGATCTATGTTTTCCTGCAGGGATCAAACAGGCCCTGGTCCAGTGGCGAAACGGTTTCCCGGTGACAACGATAGAGGATCGCGAAGTGCAGGTCATCCAAGGAATTGCGGCTGGCGGATCTCGCGTGAAGTTGTATTTTGACAGCAAGACCGGGCTGCTGGCGCGGCAGTTGCGCTATACCAACACGATTGTCGGCACGATTCCGATCCAGATTGACTACTCCGATTATCGTGAGGTAGCGGGCGTCAAGATGCCCTTTCATTGGGTTGTCACCTGGACCGGCGGGCAGTCGACTATGCAGTTGAACGAGGTGCAGGCCAACGTTCCGATCGACGCCGCAAAGTTCTCGAAACCCGCGCCGGCGGTGGTGACGAAAGCCGTCGCCCGGTAAAGTTGTGTTAAGCAACAGCTATTTCTGTTAATTAGGGAGGCAGCATACCTTGAAACTCGTCCGCAGAGGTCCTATATTTTTTGCGATGTCGATGACTCTGCTTTTTGCGCAGAGTGGTGTCCAGCGCACGGTGGTGCAAAGGGGCGACATATCGGTGCCCGGTCGCGAGGCTGTCGCCGTGCGCATCGAGATTGCTCCCGGCGGTTCCACGGGGCGTCATACCCATGCCGGTGATGAAACCGACTATGTGCTCGAAGGCCAACTTGAAGTGACGATCGACGGGCAAGCGCCGAAAACGATCAAAGCCGGAGAGGCTATTGTCATTCCCGAAGGTACGGTCCACAACGCGCAGAATACCGGCACGCAACCACTCAAAGCGGTTGGGGTCTATATCGTCGAAAAGGGAAAACCCATGACGACTCCCGCGAGTTAGGTCTATTTCGCGGGTTGCTTCAGACTGGTGTAAACGGCTTCGACGAACATATCCGTGGTCCATGGACCGCTGTTCGCGCCGTATCGGGTGTCGTAGTCGGCAGTCACTCTTGCGGCTTTGACCTGGTCCAAAGTTGCGCCGCTCTTGAGCATCGCGCGGACGCGGTCCCGGACAATCACCATCATGTCACGATATTCCGCCACCTCGTGTTCATCGGATAGATAACCGTGGCCCGGGACGATCATCGTCCCGCCCTGTCCTTCATGTTGGAACACGGTTCGATTCAGGATGTCGTTCAGCGCGTTGATTTCCCCTTGAACGCTGCCGCCGTCTTTGATATCGATAAATGGAAATTGCGTGGTGTTGAAGATATCGCCCGCGACGATAACGTCTGCCTGACGAAAGTGAACGATGCTGTCGCCATCGGTGATGGCGTTCGGTTCGTGAAAAATCTCGATAGCATTTCCATTGTGGTACTTGCGCCGGCGATCGCTGAGGAATGTGTCCGTTGGCCAGCCGGGCCCGGGTAGTTTCTGTTCCACCATGCGGGTCTCTACGTTTTGTTGGGCGATGATGGTCGCGCCCACACCGGCATCCTTGAACTGCCGCGAGAAGAAGGAACCCACCAAGCTGGGATCTTGACCAGAGGCGCGCAGCTTCACGTTGCCACCGGTGCGATCCGGAAGGAAGCTGGTGTTGACGATGAATTGAACCGGCTCGTTGCTGAGTTTGCGAATCGCCTCGATCACTTTATCGGCAAGCTGACCGGATCCGCTGTCGACCACAAAAGGTCCTTCGTCGCCCGTCTCCACCACGATGTTGCCGCCATCGCCCAGCAGCATATAGACGTGCGCGGAAATCGGCCAAACGTGAATCTCGCCGTCGTGCGGTTCGGGATCCACGGCGCGGCTGACCGGCGAAGGACCGGGCGCGGGCCGCAGCAAAGCCTCGGCTTCGGCATCGGTCGCGGTTTTCAGCTTGGCTGTAAATTCCGGATAAATCGATGGAGCCCCGGCGATACCAGACAACAGCGGGATTTTGTATTTCTTCGAATATTCTTTGGCAAAAGGCTGCGCGCCGAGCGGATAATTTGGCACTGAATCCGGCGGACGGCCGACAATTTCTTCGCCGTCGTCGCAGGCGTAGAGCCAGGAACCATGGTCGGCGGGTTGGCGAAAAAAGTCATCGCTGCGGACTTCGGATTCGGTGAGAAAAACGGGATCGGTGACAACCGTAGTATCCACCAGATGGTCGCCATGACGGACGATGAACTCCACCATGCTGGCCTGATCGCTTTCCGGAAGCCCGTTGCGCCGCAGCCAGCCCTGCTTGAGATGCGTCGTGTTGACCATGAGCGCATTGCCCACAAACCGGCCAGTCGAGAATCCCTGATAAGTGTGGGGAGCGTAGGCGGGCGGATGCGGACGTCCGTCCATCCAGATGGTGCGGAACCCCTCGGTGGTCTGGGCCCAAATATGAATGGCGACCAGTTGCATGGTATGCGGGTCCCGGTCTTCCCAAATGCGGAAGTTTCCCACGGCGCGCATTTGATAGGGCGCCACGTAGCCATCGCACTGATGGTGCTTGAGGGTCAAACGAGATGGGTCGTAGGAAAGGGCCCACAGTCGTCCCGCTTCGTTGATCGCGAACCCGGCATAATCGCCGATCTCGGACCCCGCTCCGCGCTCGAGACCATCCTCGTTCACTGCCGGCGACCAATAACCGGAAAGGTCAATCGCGGGGGATGGCCGGTTCGGTGCCGGCGCTGGAGGCGCGCTCTGCGCGAACAAGCCGATCTGGGTGACGAGTGCCGTCAATAGAACGATATTCAAGTTCTGTTTCATCGAAATAGCTTTCACGGCTCGTTCTTTCTTAGGGCGCTGAACACGCGGTTGGATTCCAGCCCGCTGAGTCACTCTGTTTCTTGAAATGCGTGCTAGTCCAGAAAGGCGCGCTCAGATACATCGGATCGTTGACCTCGGTGGTCACCAGCAACAACGAATCGCCGTTGGGTACATCGAAGCGGTCATAATACTCGGTAATCACGGCATTTTCGCTGTAGGGGATACCGTTCCTTCGCAAATATCCAGCTTTCATTTTCGTGGTCACCACTTTCAAAGCGCCGCCCCGTTCCGGACCGCCGGGGTTCCCCAGGCCGAAGCCTCCTCGCGTCATGATTGTGCCGGGCACGTCCCAACTGGCCACCGAAATCCCTTGCCAGTCTCCACCTTGTCCCTTTGGTGCGCTGAAGGAAAAGGTCCTGGTCTGGGTACCTGCGTCGAACTCGGCTTTTAGCGTGTTGTCGTCCTGCCAAGTGATATGGATCCTGCCGGGACGCCGCACGATCCCGCCCACGCCGTATCCCCTGCACTGTTCGCCGGAGGCTTGGTCCTTTTCCGGATCCCACGCCAGGGCGGCTTTGCGGCCCTCCGGATTTAACGGAACCGATTCAGCGTCGCCCTTAGGCGGCACGGTCATGCGAGAGCGCCAATCCTCCGTTACAAGCGAAACCCAATATCCCGTGAGATCCACGGGCGCCGCTGCTCGAGGCGGAGGAGGCGGTCCGGGGGGTGGTCCGAACTGGGCGAAGGCGATTGAGGCCGCGACGATCCACAGGAGCAAGAACGTCGGGCGGCTTCGAATTAACATTTTGAAGAATACTCCTCCTGGTGCTTTGGAAAAATGGTCGGATTGATTATATCGGCCATGTACTCCAGTATCAATTCAGAAAGTCACTGGTCGAGCGCGGCTTAACATATCTTTACGATTGAGATTTGCGAAACCACCCAGCCCGGAGATAAGATTCCTACGACGTGAAGCGGGCCCCCTATCTACTGAGCATCCTGCGAATCGTCACTGGTTTGCTCTTCATGCAGCATGGAGCCGAGAAGCTATGGGGGTTTGCCGGCGGCAGAATCGACCACAATTTCCCTCAGCTTCACGCTCTGGCCGGACCGATTGAACTGATCGGCGGTCTGCTCCTCACCGTGGGTCTATTTACGCGAACCACGGCTTTCATCCTGTGCGGCGAGATGGCGGTAGCGTATTTTCGAACGTGGGCGCCGCGCGGCTTTTTCCCCATCAACAATGGCGGCGAGGAAGCCGTGATTTTTTGCTACGTATACCTGTGGCTGGTTACCAGCGGCGCTGGTCCATGGAGCATCGATGCGCTGCTCGAAAAGCGGCACAAAATGAGCGCCGATAGCCGGATCACGAGCGCCGCCATGAGGACTTGAGGCAAGTGAAACAGACGCTTCGTTCCTGGGAACCGTACACACGCTCGATCCTGCGCGTCATTCTTGCGTTCGTTTTCTCGCTCCACGGATATCGCTTGGTGTATGGAATGTTTCCCCAATTGGCCAGGCGTGCGGGTGTGGGCCGGATGCCGCTCGACGGACTGCCAGCGTGGACGGGCTATTTCGCGATCGTCGCTGGCGCCCTCTTGCTCTTGGGGCTGCTGACCAAGGTCGCGGCGCTGGTGATGTCGCTTCAATCGCTGGCGGCGTTTCTGATCGTCGCCGCTCCGCGTTCGCCTGTTCCACTTCGAGCCGGCGCCAACGAAGTGCTGCTGTATTTCCTGATCTTCCTGTACTTCGCCGCGGCCGGAGGCGGGCGTTGGAGCCTGGATGCGGCAATCCAGAAGTGGCGCGGCCTGCCTCCGCCTTTTCCCGGCGAATAACTCCCGTGCGAATAGCGTCCTAAGGCGCGTCGGCATAAACACTTTTCACGAACCCCGCGGCGTTGGTGTTGGGCCAATCGGGATGCAGCTTCTTTAAATCAGCACTTACTGATTTGCCGGCGTCATCGGCCGACATACCCTGGCGCTTGAGCGCGAGCGCCCGAGTGCGGATTTCCGAGATCAAGTCCCGTTCCTGGGCCACCAGCGAACCATCGCCCGGAGCGCTATGGTCGGGCAGAACGTGCGCAGCGTTAAGGCTGGCGACTTTATCCACTACAGCGAGCCACGTCGAAGGAGTGCCACCGTCGCCGAAGATCATCGGCATGGTCTTGTTCTGCACCACGTCGCCCGAAATCAACGTGCGATCCGGTTCTACGAACGTTAACTCATCGCCCTTGGTGTGGGCCTCTCCGAACCAGATCAGCCGCGCCGTCACGCCGCCCAGATCGATCTTCGCTTCCTGGTCGAACGTCACGTCCGGCGCGCGCAATGCAACGCCTGCGAGCAACTCCTTATTTCGTGGCGACATGTTGCTGAACATGTCGATCATCTCCTGCCCATGCTTCTCCATTTCCTGTTGCTGCCTGGTATTGCGGATCAGAAAGGTGCTGGGTGGAAAGCCGGGTTCACCGGCGGCGTGCTCGGGGTGGAAGTGCGTGGTGGTGAGAAAGAGCTTCTGATTATTGGGCGCGAGTTTCGCGGCCACGCGTGCGGCCGTGGCTCCATTTTTCGGGCCCAAGCCCGTATCCACTACCAGCGTTGCGTGGCTACCAACAACGATAGCGATGTTCGGAAACCCCATGATCGCCCAGACATGGTCGGAGATCTTCGTCGTGTCCTCGCCAACTAAGGGCTGGGGCATCTGCGCGACCGCGCCGGCGGTTGTCAGAATTGCCAGCGCCACCAGTTTCGAATATGGCTTCATATGTGTCTTTCCTTGTACCACGCCGAGATTAGTCCCGGCGGGGCCGGTGCCGGCATTTCAGAACGTGGACCGGGCGCCGGGAATTTGGGTTTTCGAGCTGCCCTGATCCACTGTTAGCTTGAAATGCTTTTGCGAGTTGATAGGCATGTTCTATTAAAGCAGGAGTATTTTCTATTTGACAGGCGCTAATCCTCCCTTTAGTCTAGGAACCAATGCGTTTCATTGCTACTCTCTTCGCCTTCAGCATTGTTGCGTTGGCGGCTAATTCCTCGACAGTTACGTTCTATAAAGACATCGCTCCGATTTTGGAGAAGGACTGTCAAAACTGCCACCGCCCCGGCCAGATCGCGCCCATGTCCTTCCTTACCTATGAGAGCGTGAGACCGTGGGCAAAGGCTATGCGAGTTGCGGTGATAAGCAGGCAGATGCCTCCCTGGTTTGCGGACCCCAAGTACGGTCCTTATTTGAACGATCGATCGCTCAAACAGGATGAGATCGATACCATTGTGAAATGGGTTGACGCGGGCGCGCCGGCGGGCGATGCCAAAGATGCTCCTCCAGCGCTGGAATGGTCAAAAGATTGGGCGTTTAAGCCGGATGTCATTATCGACGGTCCAACTACTGACCTTCCTGCCAATCCGAAGAACGGTGTCGTCGAGTGGATGACTGTAACCATGCCCACCGGATTCACAAAAGACACCTGGATCACCTCGATACAATTCAAGCCAGAGCATCCCGAAATCACTCACCATATCTGCACGGGTTTTACTCCCCACACTGCAATCACCAAATATGGCGTCGCTTACTGGGAGGACAAGGACCGGGACGCGGAAGGATCCGCACTTCCGGACAAGGGACCGACGTTCGGCAATGGTAACCATCAAGTGGACGCCGAAGGGAATCCCGCGCCGCCCGGTACGGCGCAGGGAGCCGCGGAAGATTGCTATTTGCCGGGGAACGCCGTGGCTGACTACAGAATCAACAACGCCGCGAAGCTGGTTCCAGCAGGCTACGACATGGTCTTCGTCCTGCACTACACGCCCAAAGGCACAGCCGTTACCGATCATGTCAAAGTTGGATTCACCGTGGCCGAGCGAGCGCCCGACCGTCGGTACGTCTCTCTATTCACCACTGCCCCCTTCGATAAGGAACATTTCGCGATTCCTCCGAACGATCCGAACTGGCATAGTCCACCGGCCGAAGTCACGTTTCTGACGGACGCCGAACTGGTGTACATGATGCCGCACATGCACTTCCGTGGGAAGGACATGACGTATACGCTTGAGTACCCGGATGGTCGAAAGCAAGTAGTTTTGAGCGTGCCGCACTACGATTTCAATTGGCAACTCGGGTATTACACTTCGATAAAGGTGCCGAAGGGGACGAAGCTGCACGTTGAGGCTCATTACGACAATTCGATCAACAATAAACTGAACCCGAATCCCAACAAGACCGTGTATTACGGCAACATGAGCTGGGAGGAGATGATGTTCCCCTTCTTTGGTGTGGTTGTCGACAAAAACACGGATCCGAACAAGATCATCAATTTTGGCGGCGCTTTCAGCGGCGGCTAAGGACTGGGGTGGTAAGCCGCATCTATATAGAATGGATGCGATGATGATTGTTCGAAGGCTTGAGTACTTGGTTGCACTAGCCAGGGAAAAGCATTTCGCCCGCGCTGCCTTAGCTTGCCATGTCTCACAGCCGACGCTTTCCGCCGGTATTCAGCAGCTTGAAATCGATCTGGGAGTCCAAATCGTCAAGCGTGGGCACCGCTTTGAGGGGTTCACGGAGGCAGGCGAACTCGTCCTGTCGTGGGCACTGCGCACGACCAGCGATGCTGAAACCCTTCGGCAACAACTCAAAGAACGGCAAGAAAGCCATGCCGCAACTTTACGTATCGGAGTGCTGGGTTCCGCCATCCCGCTCATGAAAATCTTTACAGTGCCGTTCCAGCGGCGCTATCCGAGCATGAACTTGGCAGTCACGATACATGATGCATATGGGATTGAACAATGCATCGAAGAACGCTCACTTGATGTAGCCATCACCTACCTGGACAAAACCTCGCGGAACTATCGCCGGGCACAACCGTTGTACGTCGAGGAGTACGAACTGCTGATCAAGCGGGGAACCCGCTTTTCCGGGAAAGCTTCGGCATGCTGGGAGGATATCAGGGAACAGCCGCTGTGTTTGCTGTCTCCGAACACCCGGATCTTTGGCGCCGAGGAGTCGGGGATCCTAAATCAGGCGCTCACCAAGACGCCGCACATTATTACAAACGCTATTTGGCTGGTTATGGATCACGTGCGCACTGGCAACTGGGCTTCCGTCCTTCCCAGGCCTGTTCGAGTCATGATCGCAGGCGACAGAGAATTGGAGGCCATTCGGTTGGAGCCAACCGGGGCCCAGCCGACAGTTGGAATTGTGCTGCCTCGCAGCGAGCCGGTATCTCAGGCAGCGGAAGCGTTTTTTGAAATTGCGGCGTCCATCGAATCACTCAACATTGTGGAAACGCTCCTGCAAGCCGAGGTAGAGCCCGTGGGTTCCGCGCCGCGAAGACGGGCCAAGTAAAGCGGAATAGGGTTGCCCGCAATTCCCACACCACCGTTCTTTGTGCGGGATCAGAACTTTAACTTCATCGAAAGTTAGACGATCCCGGTCGACTAGAATACGTATTTCATAGCGAGCTGCACGATTCTTCCGCCCGAACCTGTCGGCGATGCTGAACCGGTTGTGGATTGGTCGGTGGTGATTGTACCGAACGTGCCACCCAGGGTATTGGTTGGGGTGCCTAGCCGCACCGAGTTGGTGACGTTGAAGCCTTCCACCCGGAACTCCAAGTGTTGTCCCTCGCGGATCGGGANNTGTCGGGAAATTGTTTGATCCCATTCCCAAAAGCGTGGGGCCCTCAAATCGCCGATGCCCATATTCCCATAAGTACCCGCGGTCGGCACTGCGAACGCAGCCGGGTTAAGATAACTAACGCATGGGGCCGGAGAACAGGACTGTCCTTGGTTAGCAGTAGCTGTATTTGCCAACACTTGATTCGGCCGTTGTGGAACCGGATTATTTCCGGCGGGATTGAAGCCATTCAACGCATTGTCTGTGCCAAGTTCCGCTTCGAACGGTATCCCCGTACGAACTGTGTAGATGGTCGAAAGGGTCCATCCAGTGCCCAGACGGCGCGCCCAAGTCCCTGAGAACGTCGGCGTGTTCACCACCAGGGTCACGTTCACGATGTGCCGGATGTCCAGCGACCCTACTGTGCAAGGACCCATGTCCAGGTGCCGATCTACAGGTCCGTTGTTCTGATAGGGGGTGTTCAGATAAGTGGCTCCCGCATTGGCCAACTCGGTGACTGGAAGGCCGATGCAGTGGGACCAGGTCCAATTCCCCGCCAGGTTCACGTTGTTCCCGAGCCTAAAGCGGGCGTTGGTGAGAAGACCGTCATAGTGTTGAGTCCCGCTCGAATCCAGACTAGTTATGGACCCGTATTCATTGCCGGCCGACGGATTCGCTAGTTCCAGCAGGCGTCGCTGGTTCTCGTTTGCGGTGGTAGAGCAGGGGCCCGGCTTGGTAAGACCATATTGTCCGGCAACGCAATTTCCAGGAATCAACTGGGGCGGATTCAAGTCGACGCCAGTCAATAGGTGGGCCAGTTCCGTTCCCACGTAGGTGGCCGATAGAAAGAAACTCTTGGTGACCTGGCGTTGAATTCCGAAGTTCCATGAGTATTCAGTGGTGTTCTTTAGATCGGCCGGGATAGGCAGGAAAGACTGATAGGGTAAGTCCGGGAAGACGGGGTTCTTGGAGTTGTAGCTGTAGGGGAATGGATTTCCGCCAGGAATGTTCGCGTAGGGGTTATCGAGACTAACCGGAAAGCTCCCGACAACCGTGGTGCGGAAAGGCAACACCGAGGAGGTGTTTTCGTATAGATCCTCCCGAAAGAAATCATAGGCGATTCCGGCACCGGCCCGGATGGCGGTCTTTCCGTCCCCGAACGGGTCCCACGCCAAGCCGAGCCGGGGCTCCACATGGCCATACGCATTGTTCTGGCCGGATCTGCCGTTGAAGCCCTTGTCTCCTGCATAGAGAAATCCCGGAGGAGCGGTGGGAATCGCCGTGCTGCGAACGTTCTGATAAAAATTGCTCAAGCTGAAATCGTAACTATCGGACTGCTTAAACTGCACCGGGATGAAGGGATTCCAGCGCAGCCCATAATTCAGGGTTAACTTATGGCTCACCTTCCAGGTGTCAGCCGCATACAATCCCACAAAGTTCTGGGTCACATTGTCAGGATTCGGATTAGCCTGATGAAACAAGGCCGCGTCTCCGGCGAGGAAGTCTACCATGGGCGAACCAAAAATCCCCGCAAACACGAAGAAGCCCTCAGACCAGGCGTAAGAGCTCGCGTTCAGGAGGGCGCGCATCGTATTTACGCCAAAACTGATTTGGTGCGACCCATGGATTATGCTCAGATCGTCATTGAGCCCGAAATTCGTAGTGGTGTCCGAACCGATAAAGAAATTGGCCCCGAAGTTTGTCGAGAATCCGTTCGCGGTGAGATAGATCGGGATGAAGTTGCCGTAGTAATCGTACATATTGTTGATTCCCACTTGCTGTGGACCAAAAGTCTGCGCGCCCGGCGTGGTAGCGCCCACCCTGTTTCCAAAGACGCGGAAGGAGTTCACGACGGTGGTGCTGAACAAATACGTGTCGCCCAGAGCGAGGGAATTCGACATGTCGTTCGCTCCGGTGCCGTCGGTGGATAACACATTCTTGCTTATGTCATACGGCTGAGCAATGTTGATTTTAGTAACAAGGTAGCGCGCAAAAAGCATGTTCTTGCTGCTCAGGTTGTAATCCAGCCGTACGGGCACCTGCCATTCGTTCTCGTGTACAGGAATTCCGCTGAAAACCTGTCCACAGGCGTTGTTCGATTGGGGAAGATAGGACGCTATCTTTACCGCTGCCGGACTGATGGGCAGCACCAGTTGACCGCCATGGACAACTGGCGAGTTGGCTATCCCCGCCGCTCCAGGACAGCCGGCTGAAATGTACGGTCCGAAGTTCCCAGTAAGTTCCGCCGGCGTGGGAACGTACGAGATGGTGGACTGGTTGTTCTGGCGAATCCGCGTGCCCTCGTAGCCTGCGAAGAAAAAGAACTTATCCTTTTTGATGGGGCCGCCGATTACGCCGCCGAACTGATTGCGTTTCAGCCCATCCGCCACGGGCGCGAAGAAGTCACGCCCGTTCAGGTCGGTGTTACGAAAGAATTCGAAAGCGTCGCCATGGAAAGCGTTGGAGCCCGATTTGGTGACCGCGTCCACCGTTGCTCCCGAGTGCCCGCCGCCCTGATTAGCATCCTGCGAGCTGGTTAGCAGCTTGAATTCCTGGAGCGCGTCGGGGAAAGGTAGAGGCATGTTAGTGCCGACGTACGTGTCGAGGTGCGAAGCTCCGTCCAGGTTGTACTGAACACTGTAGTCGGTTCCGCCGGCCACGCTGATGTTTACGCCGGTACTCATGGTGTATTGCGGCGACGAGGCTGTCTGGACCGCCAAACCACTTAGCGTGATGAGATCGGTGGGCTGTCTTCCGTTCAGCGGCAGATCCAGGATTCGTTGAGTCTCAACCACGGTGCCAACGCCCATATCTCGCGTTTCGACCGCCGTAGCGGCGGCCTCTACCTGGATCTGTTCGGTAATGTCACCGACTTTCAGCGTCACCGGTATGGTGGGGCTACTACCAACTTGCAGCACGATTCCGGTTTGAACGTAAACCTCGAAACCCATTTTCGTCGCTCGCAGCCGATACGGACCGAGGGGCAAGTTGGGAATGATGTACGAGCCGCTTGCATCGGTGGTAGCGGTTCTTTGGGCATCAGTGTCGGTTTGAGTCACGGTTATCTCAACGCCCTGCACCAGGGCGCCTGATGTATCTGCGACGGTGCCAGAAATTGTTCCAGTATCTTGCGCCATTAACGCAACGACACTCACCGACAGGATTAATATCCGCATGCTCACGTCAAGCAGACGCGCGCTTATAGTTGATCTCAAACGTTGAGCCATATCCCCACCCTTCGCGAACCTCGGAGTTAAAGCAGAATCGCTTTATGGAGTCTTATCCAGAAACCCTTGGGACGCAATCGATGAATTGTTAAGTTATGTAATCGGCTAAACGCCGTCAAAGAAGTGAAGGCTCGCAGCAACGATAGCTTAATGCGGTTCAGCTTCCTGGCAAGTCGGGCAAAAGCGATATGCCTGGTGACAACCAAAGCACGCTTGATAGAGTGGCTCGCAAGCAATGAAAACGGCGTCGGCATCCTTCTTTAGTGCCGCCTGATGGGCACCCTTCGCCGCTTCCACCAGCGCCTGGACGTGTCTCCTAAAATCCTCGGAGTGCGGGACAGGCTGCCCATTTTCTTTCAGTCGCCCAGGGGTCAGAATCAGGTTTCCGACTTCGGCCAGAACCGCGGCGTCGGTTTGAACTGCGATCCACTCCGCGTCGTTTTGCGGCGCGCGTTTCGTAACGTCAAACACGCCATTCGACTTTGGCAGCGAGATGCCCGCCATGATGTCGGCCAGAGAAGCATACGGTTTGTATGAGGATGGCGCTTGGGCCAGCGCCGCACCGGCGAGAAACAGCAATAACAGAATCCGCATTGCCCTATTTAGCCTCGAAACGGGAAGCTTGGCGAAACATCATCGTAAAGTTATGTTAATCACGCTTTACACGCCCATTCGCAGCATGTAAGCTAACCGCGACGCGTTGGGTGATCGCAGGTTGGGCGAAGGAGGGTGTCTCATGAAAAAACGTTCGGTGGCATGTGTGATCGGCGCGGTTGTAACGGTCGCGGTCACGATGTGGCTGACCGGGCGGACGCCCGCCAACGGCAACGGCTCAAAGCCGGCGGTTCACTCCACTTTACCGTCAGAGCATGCGGCCAAAACTATTTTGAACACTACCCACCGACACCGGGAATGGGTGAATCTACCTCTCGGAGCGGCCGTCGTTCGTGCGTTTCTAGTCTACCCGGAGCGCTCAGACAAAGCACCGGTAGTGATTGTTAGCGGGACATATCAAGGCGCGAGCGACTGGGTTCGCGCGGCTGCCGACCAGCTTGCGGCCGACGGATTTCTTGCCGCAGTGCCGGACGTTTTATCCGGCATGGGTCCACATGGCGGCGACACCGAGTCGTTCCCTAACCCTGAAGCGGTTAGCTCCGCGATCCGTCGGATGAGCCGCGACGAGATTGCCCGCAGAACCGCCGTCGTCCGGGACTACGCGATCGCGCTTCCGGCCGCGAGCGGAGAGAGTGCTACTCTTCAGCTCTCGCGGGACGATGCGCAAATCCAGGTTCGCTTCCAGAAGCGCTTTGCCAGTTTCAAGCTCAATGGCGAGTCCTGGCGGGATGCGATTTCTTTCCTTTCGAAGGAGACTGGCAACCGGCCGATGGTTGCAAGCGCGCCTGACACCGCTCACATGCAGATGGCCGGCATGTCAGCCGAAGATCATTCCGCTCACATCATGATGGCGATGGCCCAGCAGCCGCCTGGCGGTCGCGGTGGGCCGCCCGGCTATCCGGTGGGAAAACTACGCGACCTTCCGGCCGGCACTTTCAGTGCTACATCGACTCTGCTCCATTCGACGCTCCGCAAGGAGTTTGTCGATCTCCCGGTGGGCGACATCAAAATGCACACGTGGATCGAATATCCCGCCGGAGAAGGCAAGGCGCCGGTAGTGATCGTGATGCAGCACGGACCCGGAATGGACGATTGGCAGCGCGCGCTGGCAGACCAGTTGGCCCTGGAAGGATTCATCGCCGTAGCGGTAGATCTCTATTCGGGCTTGGGGCCGAATGGCGGAAACTGGGATTCGTTTGAAGGTGTCGATGCCGCGATGCGCGCGTCCGGCAAGCTGACCCCCGACGAAGCAATTCGGCGATACAAAGCTGCGTATGACTACGGCATCAAGCTGCCGAGGGCGAACGGCAAGGTGGCAACCGTGGGATTCTGCGCGGGTGGCACTTACAGCTTCCGCTTCGCGGGCGAGGTTCCTGAGATCAACGCGGCCGTCGTGTTCTATGGTACGCAGCCGAGCGCGGATATCATGGCCAAAATCAAGGCTCCGGTTTTGGGCTTCTATGGCGAAGATGATGCCCGCGTCACCGCCACGGTGGAACCAACCGTATCCGCTATGAAGCAGCAGGGGAAATCCTACGAGCCGCACATCTATCCGCACGCTACACACGGGTTTCTGGAATTCCAGGACCTGGCGGGCAACCCTGCCGCCACTGCGGATTCCTGGTCGCGAACCATCGCATTCTTGAATCAGAACCTGAAGTAAAGTGTGGGGAGATGAAATGATCTGCAACAAGCGAAGAGTTGGACTGTGCGCGATTGTGGCGCTCACCAGCGTGAACCTCTTGGCGCAGGGATTCAGGCCGGGAGGTCCGCCGCCGAGCCCGAAGGCCGGCGCTCCTGTGGATATGACCGGATATTGGGTTGCGGAAGTTGTGGAGGACTGGAAGTACCGCATGCTGCCGGCCAGCAAGGCGAAAGCCCCGCCGCCCGGTCTGTTCGGCGGCGGCATCGGGGTGCCCGTGAATCCGGAAGGATTGAAGCTCACGATGGCTTGGGATCCCGCGAAGGACGAAGCAGCCGGCGAGCAATGCAGAAGCTATGGCGCCGCAAACATCATGCGAGTACCCGGCCGCCTTCACATCACGTGGCAAGACGAACAGACACTCAAAATCGAAACAGATGCTGGAATGCAGACCCGGCTTTTTCACTTTGGCGCCAGCCCCGCAGGGGGAGGAGATTGGCAGGGGGTATCGCAAGCGTCATGGGAGGCGCTGGAAGGCTTCGAGATTCCTGGCCTCGGGCGACTCTCCGGATTCGCATCGGAGAAGACCGGTTCGCTCAAGGTGGTGACAACCAAACTCAAAGCTGGGTATCTGCGAAAGAATGGGATTCCCTATAGCGCCAGCACCGTTCTCACCGAGTACTACGATGTGGCGATTGAACCGGACGGCGATACGTATCTAGTGATCACAACCACGGTGGAAGATCCGGTCTATCTGACGCAGCCCTACCTTACATCCACGCACTTTAAGAAACAATCCGACGCTTCGGGGTGGAATCCATCTCCCTGCACGGCCCGATAGACATATGAAGGAGCGACACATGAAAAAGATCTGCGGCATTCTTGGGCTAACCGCGGCTTTATCCATTAGTGCCACCGCGTACGGGCAGGGTGTTGGCTTTGGAGCGCCCATCTCTTCAAATTCCGGTATCGATATCTCGGGGAGCTGGACGTACGGAGGAGATCAAGACGTTGACTATGGGACGGCCGCGGGTTCCGTTGCAGACTACGGCGGAATCCCGCTCAATGAAGCAGGGCGCTTGTACGCGCTGGCCTGGGATGCCTCCCGGATGACTGTGCGGCAGCAGCAATGCGCCGGATACGGAATACCGTACGCGTATTTCTCTCCCGGAAATTTCCGCTTTTGGGAGGAGCGTGACCCCCACACTCAACAGCTAGTCGCGATTCATATGTGGTTCCAGACTTCGGAAGTGCGAAGAACCATCTGGATGGATGGGCGTCCGCACCCGCCTGCGTGGGCACCGCACACCTTCGCTGGATTTTCGACGGGCCGGTGGGACCGGAATGTGCTGACCATCACCACCACGCATCTGAAGCGGGCGTGGCACCGCGGAAACGGCGTACCGTCGAGCGACGAAGCCACGGTGGTCGAGAAGTTGATCCGGCACGGAGATCGATTGACGGTGTTCACCGTGACCAAAGACCCGGTCTTCCTGGACGAGCCGTTCAGCAAGAGCATGATCAATCTCCGCAATATCAAAGATCCGACGGCGTGGCTGTACGCGTGCGAGGACGGCGAAGAAATCATCAGCAGAGCGGAAGAAAAAATACCGAACCGGCTATTCGGGAAGAATCCCTATCTGCGGGAGTACGCCGACAAGAATGGCTACCCACTATTGGGGACGCTGGGCGGCGGCCAGACCATCCATCCGGAGTTTGCGGCGAAGATCAAGGATGCGTCGGCCGCCGAAGCCGAAGCCATGACGGAGATCGTACCGTCGCACGGACCGCAGCAGGCCAGTCGCGCTGTGAACCCGGATCCTAACGACGGCGAGATTCACGTTTGGAAGGTGCAGGGGAACGTATACATGCTGATTGGCGACGGTGGCAATATCGCGGTCCAGGTGGGCGATCAAGGCGCTTTGCTGGTGGACGCCGGCGCGGGCAAACTGTCGGACAAGGTAATCGCCGCAGTGAACAAACTCAGCCAGCATCCTATTCAATTCATCGTAAACACCAGTTACCGCCCGGAGCACACCGGTGGAAATGCCAAGCTAGGGCCGGCAGGCGAAGATCCCAGCCTTCCGGGATCCTTCTTCGGCGGCCAGTCGCCCACCGCGGCTACCGGTTTCTTTCTGGATCCGGCTCATCACGCGACCTTGATTGCGCAAAACAATGTGTTGATCCGGATGGAAGCGGCCAAACTACCGAACGAGATGATACCCGCCGATACTTATCTCGAAAAACGGCGTCGAAAGTATCACAACGGAGAACTGGTGGAAATTTTCTATCAACCGAACGCGGTCACCGATGGCGACAGCATCGTTCAGTTTCGGCGTTCGGATGTAATCGCCACCGGCGATATTTACGATACCACCCGCTATCCGGTGATTGATCTCAAGAGCGGCGGTACGGTTCAAGGGGAAATCAACGCTCTCAACAACATTCTCGAAAAGACCGGCTACGAGCACGACGAGGATGGCGGCACCATGATCATCCCCGGGCACGGGCGTGTATCCGATGAATACGACGTCTCGGAATACCGGGACATGGTGAGCATCATTCGGGACCGAGTTCAGGCCATGCTGGACGCCGGCGCTACGCTGGACCAAGTGAAAGCGGCAAGGCTGACCGCGGATTACGACACTCGCTATGGAGCCACCTCCGGCCCCTGGACCACGGACATGTTCGTAGAGGCGATTTATACCAGCCTGAAGCAAAGCGTGCCCTCGCAGGCCCGCCGAAAATAAACGCCTCTTCGCCGCATACTCGTGCTTTGAATCGCGGGAACAAACGCTCGGCATTCCCGCGCTCGATAGCGCGCATCAGGCTGGGCGAAAGTCCCGACTTGGTCAATCTTTCAGGTTGCGAGTATTCGTAAAGAGGTGTTAATGCCGATGATGCAATCCGGCAGCGTTAATCGTCTGTAGTTCGGGGCTGCAGTTCGTAGATTGCCGCTGTGTCAACGGTGCCGGCATGGCTGCTCGAAGCGCGAACCAGGCCAGGCGTCCAGCGACTCTTCACCGAGAGACGGTCCAGCGGAATTTCGACCGAAACCCTCAAACCCGGCTTGGCATTCTCCGCCCAAACCTGGCCGTGATGTAAATTGATGGCGCGCTGTGTAATGGCCAAACCCAAACCAACGCCGCCGCTGTCTGCGTTGCGAGAACTGTCCACGCGAAAGAACGGCTTGAAGATTTGCGTGAGGGCCTCCGCTGGAACGCCAGGACCATAATCGCGAACCGTAACCAAAGCGTTTCCCTCCGTGGCGTCCAGCAAGACTTCGACCTTGCTTCCGGACGGAGCGTGCCAGATGGCATTTCGAAGAACGTTCTCCATGGCGCGGCGCAGAAGCACCGGATCAGCCAGCAGTTCGACATGATTCGATCCCGTGGAAATCAGGCGGCAATCCCTGGCAGCAGCCTCGATTTCGCAATCATCGAGAAGTTGGTTCAACAGAGTATCCAGCGCCACGGGCTCCACCTTACGGGCGCTGAGATCGCCTTCTTCCCGAGTTACCTGCAAGAGGCTCTGGACCAAATCCGTAAGGTGATCAATCTCCTTATTCACTCGCAGGGCCGCTGCGTCGCGATCCGGAGAGGTGCGCGCCAACTCGGCAGCAAAACTGAGCCTTGCCAACGGAGAACGCAGTTCGTGGGAAATGTCCTGCAAGAGGCGCCGCTCAGCGATGAGCAGCTTCTCCATCCGGTCCGCCATCTGATCGAACGCCCGGGCCACATCGCCGATTCCGTCGTGGCGCTTCGATCGGACTCGCGCCGACAGATCGCCTACTCCGAAACGCCGCACGNNGATTTCCGCGAGCCGATTCAGCGGAGAAGCAAACTGGATCGCCAGCCCCCAACAAAGGATCGTAATCGCACCCAAAAGGAGCAGGTAATAGTCCAAATAGAACATCACATTGTTGAGCGGAGCATCGATAATGAAAGCGTCCGGGCTAGCCGAGGACGGAACAGCGATAACAATCGGACTGGACACCGCCAGGAAGCGCCACCCCGATTGAGCCATCCTCAACAGGTGCGAACGATCTTCTCCGCTCACCAGATCGCGGCCTTTCCGGACAAAGTAGAAGTTCAGGGACGGATAGAATGAGTGCTGCCAGCCGAGGTAAGAGGCGAGAGCTTTTGCACCGCCGTTCTCGTACTCCAAGCCGGCTTCCTCGAATTGCATGGCCGCATTCCGGGCGATCGGCGTTCCCTTGGCGAACATCCGATAGGTCATGATTCTGGAGATCACTAGAAATCCTGCCAAAGCGAAGATGAGGATCCCAAACGACAACACCAGCGCTTTAATGTAAACGGATCTCATTTCTCGTCTTCATCTGCCGTAATGAACTGGTATCCGACTCCGCGAACACTTCGGATCAGCGTGCTACTGCCCTTCTCCAGTTTTCTTCTCAGGTGGCTAATATGAACGTCGATCGAGCGCTCATACGGCGTCGCCTCCCTATGATAGAGGACCGCCGCAAGTTCATCGCGCGATACCACTCGTCCCGCCGCCCGCATGAGGACGTCAAGAATATCAAATTCGAAAGATGTCATCTCAATCAGGGCCCCATCCATCCAGACCTCGCGAGCGCGCGGCTTCAACTCGATGTCGCCGACGGAGATCACGGACTCCATCGCCACGGGCCGCTGGGCAGTTCGCCGCAAGACGGCACGCACTCTGGCAAGTAGTTCATGCGGCCGCAAGGGCTTCGCAATGTAGTCATCGGCGCCCGCGTCCAGGCCGGCTATCCGGTCGGACTCATCGTTGCGCGCCGTCAGCATAATCACCGGTACCATGGTCCGCTGGCGCAGCCGCTGCAAAACATGAAATCCATCCAGGACCGGAAGCATCACGTCCAACAGAACCAGATCGTGCGCGCCCTCGATGGCGCTCGCTAGGCCGCGGGGGCCGGAATGGACAGTGTCAACGTGAAATTCTTGCGCCGACAGGAACTCCGCGATCAGGGTACACAACGGGATATCGTCATCGATCAGGAGGATCGATCGAGGATGCTGGTTCGCACATGCAAGCTCGTACTTCAAGAAAACCTATTCCGACCATTCTGACGCAGATCGCAGCCGGGCGCATCCCAACAGGCTGCGGATACCGCAAAAACGGGTTGCAAAACCGGCTTGTTAACGAAACTTTACAAATCTCGCCGTGTGCCGAGAGCTAACCGAAGAACCCGATCGATCGCCCCGCCGCCCCGACGCCGAACCATAAGAACAAAGCCCCGAAAGCAGCGAGCCTGGCGCGCACGTGAGAGCTCTGAGAATCCGGCGAGCGGAGCGCCTTGTTGAAGTAGGTGAAGTGAAACACGAGAGCTGTGGCTAGGAAGCACATCTTTACCCAAAATGAAGTGTTGCCGTAGCATCGGACTGCCGTCGCCATGAACATCAGTACTCCGGAAGGCAGCATGATCGCAAATCCCAGTGCGGTATAACGCCCCAGCGCGTGTGCCAGTTCCGGTGTGGGGAGGTGCGGCATCAGGAGTCCGAGCAAACGCAAACTGAGGATCAATATGGTTCCCAGTAAAAACACCAGTCCGAATAGATGAATCGTCTCCAGCGCCGGGAAAAATGATTCATGGACAGTGATCTCTCTACAGACCCAGGTGCGTTCGCACCACGCGAAGAAGGGATAGATGGAAGCCGCCATCACATGAAGTTCCCGGTAACTTAGAACGTGTACGCCATGATGCGTCCCATGGTGATGACTCCCGCCCAGAGGATCAAGGACGTCCAGCCCGCCAACCGCGCTTGCAAAGGAGGAATGGGCGAAGCGTCCCACTGGTCCAACTTGCGATAGATCGTGACGTGATAGATGGTCGCATTCAGGCCCGAGAAGATCAGTAGCACTAGCTTCACCCGGAACGCGGTGCTGTTGTAAGCCGACAGAGCATGCGACCAAAAAAGCAGGGCGCCGGTGAGAAACATGACTCCAAAGCCCGACATCATCCAAGGGGAGAACTGCGACCAGATTTCCGAAGCCGGCCGATTGCGCATGACGACACCCATGAGGCGCAGATCGGTGATCACAACCAGACCGATGGACAACGACAGTGCCAGCACGTGGATGGCTTCGATCAACGGGAACAGCAGAGATTCCCGGATATCCATGCCAATGGCGCTATGGTCGAGCAGCTTGCAAATTTCCAGAATCTGGCCACAGATGAACCCAGATGAACACGGATGAGACATGCTCAAGTTCATTGTTTTTGAATCGCTAGGGAGCGAACTCAAATGCATCGGCCGATGGCGTCGAGACCATCACCCCTGTCCCGGAAGATTGCACATCGCCGCTGATCGCGTAGAAGCGATTTCCTACTACGCCACCAGCCACGCCATGACGGCCGATGGCCATGGGAGGAAGAATGCTCCAGCTGTTAGTCGCTGGATCGTACGCTTCAAATGCGTGATAAGCAGTATGTTGGAAAAAGTCCTGATTCTCTCCTCCGGCGACGTAGATGCGGCCTTTGTAGACGCCGACGTCTAGACCACTGCGTGCGGTTGGCATTTTGGCCAGAGGTCGGCCCCAGGTGTCGGTGGCGGGATCGTAGGCCTCGACGTTGGCGAGATCGGATGACGCCGCGATAAATGCCGCACCAATCCTTCCGCCGATCACATAAATCTTGCCGTCCACAACGCCCGCGGCCGTATGATTCCGCGGAGTGGGCATGGGAGCGCGAGTGCGCCAGGTGTTGGTCTCGGGATCGTATTCTTCCACTGTGCTGAGCACGCGCTGCGCGACGGTGGGATGGATGGCGGGGTTGGTTGCGCCGGGTGCAGTGGTTGCGCCGCCGATCACGTACATCTTGCCGCCCACCGTCGCGGCTACCGCGGCTCCGCGCTTGGTCGGCATGGGCGCCAAAGCTTTCCACGAATCGTTCACAGGGTCGTATTCAAATGCGTTATCAATTGGAGTCCATGCCGCCAAGTTTCCGATTTTCCCCGCCGTGAAACCGCCGAAGACATAAATCTTGCCGTTCATTTCTGTGAGAGCCAGGTGGTGCGCGGGCAGAGCCATGGGCTTCTTCTTGGTCCACTTGTTGGCCGGCGGATCGTATTCATACACCATGCCTACAGGCAGCCATATCGGCGCCGAAACCAGGCCCGCGAAAACATACATCTTGCCATTCGCGCCTTGCCCGATCACTTCTTCATGGGGCTCGGGGAACGGCGGGAGACTTATCCACTGGCCGCCTTGAGCTTTGGCTCGCGGTGTCGCGATCGCAAGGCTAATGGCAAGCCCCAACCACAACCATTTCTTTCGCATCTACTACCCTCCAGATCGTGCTTCGACCACTGACCGTTCCGGATCGATCAGGAATGTCCAGATCAACGCGCCAGCCAGCATGACGCCAGCCGAGACGAAGAACGGGGCGATCCAGTAACCTCTATCGAAAAGGCCGCCATACACGATCGCCGTCAACGACGCGGCCAACGCGCCGGCCATGTTCATAATGCCCGTCACTGTGCCGCTGAACTGACCGCCCACATCCATGGGGACGGCCCAGGCGGGACCGATGACGAACTCGAGAAAGAAAAACGATATTGCGAGAAATAGAACCGAGGTCAGAGCGTCGTGCGTCATCGCCGCTGGAATCACGAATACCCCGGCCAATAGGAATCCCGGGGCCGCGACGATGCGGCGCGCAAACTTTGCGTTGCCGGTTCGCTTGAAGAAAAGATCGCTGAGAGTGCCTCCGGTTAGGTCTCCGAGCATGCCCGCGAACAAAGGCAGCGAGCCGATCAGCCCTAAAGCCTGCAGCGTGAGATGGCGATGTTCCCTTAAATACGTGGGGTACCACGTCAGATAAAAATTGGTTCCGAAAAAGAAGCAACTGTAGCCGAGCGAGATGTACCACATGTTGGGCGAGCCGAAGATCCGCTTCCACGGCGCCGATGGACGCGTTGTGTTCGGCGCCCGAACGCTTCCGTCCGGGTTCAAGCCCCGGATCTGAGCAAGCTCCGCGATATTCACGCTCTTGTGCTCCTCTGGAAGATTCCGATAGAAGAAGGAAAAAGCGACGGCCCATATTACGCCCAGCGACCCGAAAATGAAAAAAATGGCCCGCCACCCAAAAGCGAGCATGATACTCCCCGCGACAAACGGCGTCACGGCCACAGCGAATCGGCTGAAGAAATGAGTGGTGCCTTGAATGCGGCCGCGCTCGGACCTGGGAAACCAAAGCTGCATGCCCCGGCTGGCCACCGGGAAGGCGCCGGCTTCGCCCAAGCCGAGCAGAAAGCGCGCGCTGAAGAGCGAATACAGACCCACGGCGGCGCCAGTCATGGCCGCCGCGATCGCCCACCATGACATGATCACTGCCAAAACCTTCTTAGGTCCGAAGCGATCTCCCAGCCACCCCGCGGGCACCTGGCCTAAGGCGTACGCCCACGTGAAGGCTGCCAAGACCAGCCCCATCGCGGTTTTGCTCATTCCAAATTGCTTTGCGATTTCCGGCTGGGCCACCGAAATGTTGCTGCGATCCATGTACGCAATCAGGTACATCAGGCTTATCAGAAGCAGTATCCACCAGCGCGTTCTAGTGGGTTTGGCCGCCTCTTGCTCCGGAGCGGCAGCAAGTTCGGTGACATCCGTGCGATGAGTATCCACGTTCCCCCCGGGCGCTAAGTCAACTCGTCGCGGACCTCAGACTAGAGACGGTTCCAGCTTTGGGGTCGCTTGGCTGGCGAGGTCAACCGGTTGTCCCGTTTCCGCCGAAAGATCCGCGGCCTGGTACACTTGCATCACCAGCCTGGCCTGCTCTCCAGTAACCAAGGGCTGCTTACCCAGCGCAACGCACTCAAGAAAATGCAGTGTCTCCGCCTCCATCGGACCCGCGTAGACATGGTTCACTTTTTCTCCGGGCATGGATGACATCGGAAACTGAATGCCTTTCTGCAGCGTGGTGGCGTACACATCGCGATGCGTGTCATCCACCATCACCGCGCCTTCGGTACCAACGAACTCGATCCAAGTGGAAGAGAAATTCGGATACGCGGGCGGAAGCACCCAACCGGCTCCGATGGTGAACGCCGTCCCGTCATCCATGGTCACAACGATCCAGACGCAGTCCGGAACGTTGTATTGCCCCTTCATAATTTTGCGAACTTCCTGCGCGTAGACCCGGATCGGCTTTCTCGGAGCCAGGCACCACAGGACGAAATCGATATCATGCGTGGCTTCCATGGCGGCCGGAGAAAGCTTCACCCGTCCCCCGATCTTCTTGCCCAAATTGCGGGTAATGTGCCGGCTAACTAGCGCGCTGCAAGGCTCGCCGATGGTCCCGTCTTCAATCGAACGTTTCACGTACGCAAACTTGGGATTGAAGCGCTGCGAATATCCGATCGTAAACGCCAGCTTCTTCGATGCCGCCAGCGCGATCAGCTCATCGGCTTCGGCCAGTTCCAAGGCGATCGGCTTTTCAAGAAATACATGCTTGCCCGCCAGCAGGCTTTCCTTCGCGATCGGATAGTGAGTCGGCTCGGGCGTGGTCGAAATCATGACCGCGCCGATAGACGGATTTTCAATCAGCTTCCGGTAATCCGTCGTGGCTGTAGCCGGCTTGGCCAGCTCGGCGACTTCTTTGAGCCGTTCTTCTCTAATCTCCGCGATGTGCAGTTCGCTGACCCACGGGCTAGCCGCCGCAGCTACGGCACGTATGCCTCCGCACCACCCGGTGCCAATAATACCGAGATTGATTTGTTTCATACCCGCTTGCATTAGTTTAAACCTGCCATGGCAGTGTAAGGCCGAGGCGCTGGAGGAGTCAAGGCAGAAGCCGGCATGATTACAAGTCTTAACAATCTGGAAGACGGCCCGGAAGACGTCTTTGAGTTAAAATCGAATCCCTCTAGGCGCGGATGGCTCCAGGCTGATATGATCGGCCCGATCACAGGACCTAGAGAGATGAGAGGAACCGAAATGTTCAATATGAACCGCGTTATTCTTTCTTGCTGCCTGCTCGCCGCAGTGCTGCTCCAGGCACAGCCGCCGGCCGCCGCTCCCGCTAAGCCCGACTCGGATGCGGTGAAGGCTCTAATCGAAAAGGCAAAGAAAACGGCTGGGCCGGAATGGGCTGGAGAAGCTCATTTTTTCTGCGAAGCGCCGCGCCCTAATCGCCCGGACGATCCGCCCATCGAACCGACCAAGATTTTCGACAACGTGTACGCCATCGGCAACCAGGGAACGGTCGCATATGTTATCAGCACTTCAGACGGGTTGATGATGATCGATTCGCTGGCGGCCAATCAGGTGGATACTCAGCTTTTGCCGGGATTTCAGAAGCTTGGATTGGATCCCGCCATGATCAAGACCGTGATCATCGCCCACGGCCACGCAGACCATTTCGGCGGATCGTTCTATCTGCAGGAACATTACAACTCGCACATCTACGTATCTGCTGCGGATTGGGATCTGATCGCTCATCCACCCGCGCCACCGCCGGGAGCAAACCAGAACAAGGGCCCCGCCGGTCCGCCCGTGACGCCGCCTAGAAAAGATATGGTCATCACCGAAGGCCAGCCCATTGTGCTTGGCGACGAGAAGGTGATGCCGTTCGCCATCCCCGGACACACGCCGGGGTCCATGGGATTTATTTTCCCCGTGAAAGACCAAGGGAAGACACATATGGCCGCGCTTTACGGCGGAACCGTGCTCCTTACCGGGATTATTTCGGATGAAGGCCTTCAGCAATACCTGAAGTCGATCGCCCATTTCAAAGAAGAAACGAAAAAGGCCAAAGTTGATGTGGAACTTCAGAATCATCCTCTGATGGATGGCCTGCCCGAGAAGCTGGAAAAGCTCAAGACGCGCAGCAAGGGAGAGCCGAATCCGTTCATCGTTGGACAGGCCAATTACGGAAAGTTCCTGGATGTAATGTCTGAATGCATGGACGTCCAGATCGCGCGCCGCAAAGAGTAGCAACACGGATCGAAAGGACGGAGCTTCTGATGTCAAAAACACTTTTCACTAGGTGCGCTGCCGCAACGGCGTTGCTCATCTCCGCTGCATCCGTCGCGCAGTCCGAACAAGGACTCATTGTCCATAAGGCGCTGTCGCTCGACATGGCGATGGCCATGACCCAAGGCTCCCTCGCTAAGTGCAGAGAGCTTCACTATAAGTGCGCCGTTACGGTGCTCGACGCTACCGGACGAACCATCATCGCACTCCAGGATGACGGAGCCAATCTGCACCGGTTCGATGTATCCCGCAAGAAAGCCTACACCGCGCTGGTGTATCGGAAGCCTTCCAGGGAAGTGGTGGAGGGATGGTCGAAGAAGACCGCTGAGCCCGTGCCGCTGCTCGAGGGCACTATGCCGAATCCGCCGATTGAAGGCACCATCGACATGGGCGGCGGCATTCCGATCGTCGTGGATCAAGACNNGAAACCATTGGCGCGATCGCGGTGAGCGGAGCCCCCGGATGGGAAATGGACGAAGCTTGCGCGAAGGCTGGACTGGCGAAAGTCGCCGACAAATTAAAGTAGCAGTCTCAAGAATGACCAACCATTCCCTTCCAGTCGTCGGTTGCCTTCTCATGATCTGTGCTTCAGGCGCAGCGCAGGATGGCGCCGAGCTCTTTCGCAATAACTGCTCCCCCTGTCACCGCTCCGGGAGTCCAACTCAGGCGCCCTTGCCCGACACGCTGCGGCGCTTGCCTGCGTCGGCTATTGTCGCGGCTCTTGAAACCGGAAAAATGCGATCGCAAGGCTCTCAACTCAGCGCCGCGCAGCACAATGTGATAGCGAGGTATCTGGGGACATCGGAGAATGCGGAAGTCATCCCGCCTTCTGCAACCTGTTCCGCATCTCCGAAGCTTGCAAACACTCCCCCTAGTTGGAACGGATGGGCAACCGATCCTGGCAACACGCGTTTTCAAACCGCGAAAGCCGCCGGCCTTACTCGCGAGGATGTTCCGAAATTAAAGCTGAAATGGGCGTTCGGATTTCCCGGCGTTGCCACAGCTTTTTCGTCCCCCAGCGTTTTCGGAGGAAGGGTTTTCGTGGGCAGCGCGGATGGCACGGTCTATTCGCTCAACGCTCAAACCGGATGCATCTATTGGACCTTCAAAGCTGCCGAGGGTGTCCGAACCGCGATCATCATCGCGAACAATGGCCAGGCCGCGTATTTCGGCGACCTGGAAGGCAATATGTATGCCGTCAATGCAACCACCGGCGCGCTGCTTTGGAAAACGCGAGTGGATGACCACCTCTATGCCGAGATCACAGGTACGCCGAAACTGGAAAACGGCCGGCTTTACGTTCCCGTGTCGGGTGGCGCTGAACAGGTGGCCGCGGGGAACGCCGCATATGAATGCTGCACATTCCGAGGCAGTCTGGTGGCCCTGGACGCGGTAAGCGGTAAGCAAATCTGGAAGTCGTATACGATTTCGGAGCCCGCGAAGCCGTTGGGGAAAACCGCGACCGGCATATCAAAGTGGGGACCGTCGGGCGTTGCGCTATGGTCCTCTCCCACCCTGGACCTTCGTGGCAAAGCGATTTATGTCAGCACCGGCGTAAACTACTCCGATCCGGCAACCTCCAATAGCGATGCAGTGCTCGCCTTTGATATAGCCTCGGGCCGACTGTTGTGGTCGCGACAGTTGCTGCCAGATGATGTTTTCAACTTCGGGTGTAACACCGATCAGGCGAACTGCCCGCAAACGCGCGGAAAAGACTTCGATATCGGTACGCCTCCCATCCTGCGCCGGCTCGGAGCGCGCAGCGTCTTGATCGTGGGCGCAAAATCCGGAATGTTGTATGCGCTCGATCCTGAGCATCAAGGGAAAATCGTGTGGTCCAGCCGGATGGGCACGGGCGGCCCACAGGGAGGAATCATGTGGGGAGCCGCGGCGGATGAGCGATTCGCTTACGTGGCGCTGTCCGATTGGGATCCCGGAAATCCAGAAGCCGGGGGCGGCGTATTCGGTGTCGAAATCTCCACCGGTAAAACGAAATGGTCGACGCCGGCTCCGAAGCCTGCTTGCCTGGGAACGCCGGGATGCAGCGCGGCGCAACCAAGCCCGGTGAGTGCAATCCCAGGAGTTGTCTTTGCCGGCTCACTGGATGGACACCTGCGGGCTTATGACAGCGCAATCGGGGGCATCATCTGGGATTACGATACACTCCAGCAGTTTCAGACGGTGAATGGAATTAAGGGGCATGGGGGGTCGATCAACGGCAGCGGACCAACCATAGCCGGAGGAATGATCTTTTGCAATTCGGGTTATGCACGGCTCCCGGTCATGCCGGGAAACGTCCTGCTCGCATTTGGCGTGGAGGGCAAATGAAATCACGTGTGACTCAAACCGCAATTCGAAGTGGATGCATCCTGGCCGCGTTCTTCGCTTCTGTACTCGCTCAGGCGCCCGGAAACCGGCCTCCCGATAAACCGGCCTCACCAGCCAGCCTTCCGGGTGACACCCTGNNACCCTGCCGCCTTTCGGCATGCTGGATAGCACCGGAAAATTCACCCCACCGCCGAAGATGGCGCCCGCAGGAACTCGCGCTGCCCATCGTCCACCCGTATCGATTCGCGGACCTGATCTTGATCTTGCTATCGAGGCAGCTCGTGCGGCAGTTGATACCTGCGCCGCCGGCGGCTTCTACATCGGGGCAACTGTGATCGACACTTCCGGTCAGCCGCGGGCTGCGGTGGAAGCTGAGGGATCCGACGGCGGCCATGTTTACGTTGCGGTCCGAAAAGCGCTAGTGGCGCTCACTTTCAAAATGCCGAGCTCTCAAGCGGCCGCAGCTGTTCAGACCGACAAAGCTTTGCTCGCGCGAGTAACTCCGAACATGTTCGTAATGGAGGGTGCGGTCCCAATAATGGCGGGAACCGAACTCATCGGCGCAATCGGCGCCAGCGGCACGGCGGGCGGGGATCAGGACGAAGTCTGCGCCATCGCTGGTCTCAACAAGATCAAAAGCCGCCTCAAATAGGCCAGAAATGCCAACCCGTAACTTGTAAAAATATGTTAAACCGCGCTTTGCACCTTAGCCGGCAAGGCGATAGAGTCGATGGGGATCTGCTTCCGGAGGATTCGAGCATGAAAAAACACCTGATAAATTGTCTGATCGTGGGGGTTATCGGCAGCGCGCCCGCCTTCGCCCACCACGGAACTTCAGTGACGTACCAGACGGACAAGACAATCACTATGACAGGAACAGTTACTGAGTTCTCGTTTTCCTACCCACATCCCCAACTCTACTTCGATGTGAAAGACGCCGAAGGAAATGTCCAGCACTGGGGTTCCGAATTTGCGCCGACTCCCTTGATGATGAAGCAGATGAATGTCGGATGGAGCAGAGATACGATCAAAGCTGGAGATACAGTGACAATAACTTGCAATCCTCACAGAGTTCCAGGTTCGACCGCCTGCCTTACGAAGGAACTGATAATAAACGGCAAGAAGCTCCCGATGGGCGGTGGAGGAAAGCCGCCGGAACCAGGGAAAGAGCCGACAGGAAAAGAATAGCTCAGGACCCAAAGGAGCATTCACACTTTACGGTCCGGCTGGGGTGTGAAGTTCAGGGTTCTGCGCGGGATATTCAGCGGCGACAGCGGGTATGCTGCTAAAAAGGGCCTTCATGATGCGACAGCGCTTAGCAATATCAGTCATTTTAACCGGCGTCTTTTTTTCGCCTCTTCTGTTCGCGCAAACTGCTTCGAAAGAGAAAGCGGCAAAGGACCAGACGAAGGCCTTCGACCCCCACGATCTCTCGGGCAAGTGGAATCGAGTGAGCCCTTTCCAAACCTACAGCAATGTGCCTGGCGGTGCGAATGAATTGCAGGCATACATATTGGGGCAGACGTCCGCTCCACAGAAACTGAATGTTGAAACTGCCGAAGCTCCTTTTACACCCGAGGGAAAGGCAAAGTTCGACAAGAATATTCCCTCCTACGGCCGGCGCATCACCGCACCGATGCTGGGCAACGATCCGCAGGCCATGTGCGACCCCTGGGGTGTGCCGCGCATGCTGAATGGCCAGGTTGCGGGACCACACGCCACCATCGAAATGGTCCAGCTTCCCGACAGAACGTTCACCTTTTCCCAGTGGCATCACGATTACCGGGTAGTCTGGACGGACGGGCGGCAGCTCCCCAAGTTGGAGAAGGTTGAACCTAAGTGGAACGGATATTCGGTGGGCAGGTGGGAAGGAAATACCTTCGTCGTGAACTCCCTCGGGTTTGACGAAAGAACGTGGCTGGATCATAACGGCTATCCGCACACGGACCAGATGCATCTGGAAGAGCGTTACCGCCGGCTGGATGCGGATACCCTGGAGCTGGTTGAAACCATCATCGACCCGCAATACTATTCGAAGCCCTTCCGCAGCGACACCAAAATATGGAAACTGGATCGAGAAGGCGGCAAAGCCTGGGACGAGCAGATCTATTGCGTACCGTCTGAAGAGTTCAAATTTAACAAATTGATTCGGGACGGCAATGTCGGCAAATAGCCTCGATCGTGAGCCGCTCGGCAACTCTTATACTCAGGCCCGATCTGCCTGACAACCTACCAGAAGCCCCGCGGCTCGCTGGCCATTTCGGGGTATGAAACGATACGCGCTTTGTTTTGTCGCATTGGGTTTTGGCCGTCCGGCGTTTGCTGCGGAAGAAAGCTGTTCCCGTGCGTGCATGAAGCACGTGTTGGATGAGTATATCTCGGCTGTATTCCTGCACATTCCGGGATCGGCGCCGTTAGCCGCTGAACACAGGACAACCGAGAATACGTGGGACGTCAGCGACGGTGGCGGCTTCTGGAAAGTGGTGACAGGCTATGGAGACCTCCAAAGGCGCTATTTCGATCCATCCACCGGACAGGCTGCATTCTTAGGCCTTTTGAAGGAGGGTGATGCGACCGCCCTAGCGTCGGTGAGAGTCAAGATCGAGCATCGGAAGATCACTGAAGCGGAGTGGACGATAAACGTGCCCAAGGACCTCACTGGGCTCACGTTATCTCCGCCGTTTCCTGGAAAAATAATACCTGCGTCGCAAATGGCGCCGCGCGACGCGCTAACATCATCTTTGAAACCATTGCCAAGGTAACAACCACCTTGGGAGGCGTCGACGCGCCTGTCTTGTTTTCCGGCCTCGCGCCGGGTTTCGCGGGGCTGTACCAGGTGAATATCCAGGTGCCAACGGGTGTACCTCCCTCAGATGCGGTCTTGCTCGTTATTAAGGCCGCGGATGCCCAGACGGGAGCGGCGGCTCAATCGAACCCGGTAATGATCGCCGTTCAGTGACGGCTGCTGCCTCGGACGGAGCGACTCTGCGGTCTGCCCGCTGCCGATTCTTCTCTGCCCGTAGTTGGGTGTTGGTCAGTCACCTACTCTAGTTTCGCGGCTGGTTGACGCGCCATCGAGAGCCTGCGAGATTCGGATGCAACGCCAAGGGTCGTGAGCGCCCTCCGGGAACGGCTTAACGATGGAGCCAAACTGGTAATATCCTCGGATCGTTGCCAGCTAGCGGAAACAGCCTGAAACCCGGACCTGCGCGGCCGTCGCAGCACCCGCTCGGCATACGTGGGCGATCTCGTGCACCGTCCTTTGCCTGCCGACCAGGAGTTCTTACTCTTACCGTCAGTAAATTCGCTAAGCAGATTTCTTCGCGGTGCGCGGTGCGAAGCTGATGAGCAGGCGGGAGCCGGTAGCGTCCGCGAGCCGTTCCAGCGTCCGCATTGACGGTCGCGAGCGACCGCTTTCCAATCGGGCGACGACGGGCTGCGTCGTCCCCATCTTTCGAGCCAACTCCTCTTGCGTCAGGCCCGCTCGGTTGCGGACGTCAATGACGGCTGAGGCGAGCGCGAATTCTTCCTCAAGTGCTTCGTAAGCCTTCCGGTATTTTGGCTCCTTCATCCATTTCTTGTGAAGGTCTGTAATGCGTGCCATCGACTATTTCTTCTCCTCCGGTTTGATGAGCTTCATGCGGGACAACGCCAGATCGATTTCATGACGCGGTGTTTTCTCCGTTTTCTTAACGAAGACCCGCAAGATCACGATGCGCTGGCCTCGTGCCGCCACATAAAGCGCCCGTGAAATCCCGCTCTTGCCCTTCATCCGCGTTTCCCACAGCCGGCCCTCGATATGCTTGACATGTGGTCCCCCGACGCCCGCCTGTCGTCGGGCAGCGCCTCAACCTCTGCGTCGACGGTCAGCTCAAAGGTTATTATACCAAAAAAGATATATGGGCGCCTGCCTTGGATAAATCCCGCGCGTGTAGCTGGTCTCTCCGCATGAGGCTAAACTTTCGTGCAGAAGTGCTTCGTGGCTTCATCGGTTATTGCGCCCATTAGTGGCTCGCGGCCGGACGCAAAACCGCCGCGCCGGCCGAATCAGGTTCGATCGGCGTAGTTCCACGCTCCCCCCACGAATTCGCCCCTGAACTAGCCGTCTCTGAACTCTTTCCCGGATCTATGAGCCGGAGCGGTTCGGTTGGGTCGAAGTAGAAGCCGTTGTCAGGTGACGTTGTGGTCGGCTTACGAGCTTTCAGCGCGGCGATTCTCTGCCGGACTTCTTCGTCACTCGTTCCGTACCCGGAATGCAGAGTCGCAGGTTTGGGAGCAACCGGAGGCGGCATCCCCGCGCTGCCGAAATTTGGCGGCTGGTATTCCTCCGCTTTCTCGCTCGCGCGCGCACAAAGTTGTTGACCGCGCTTTTCAAAGTTTGAAACTGGCACGTCTGCGAGAGCACGGCCGCAATGTCGCGACAGGTCAAGCCCTGCCGCCGCAATTCGTCCACGAGCTCGCCATATGGCTCTAAGCGCGACCTTCCCGTTTTCGCGCTTATACTATTCAAAACGTCTTGAAATTTGTTTTCCATGGCTACTCCGGACCGCGAGCTGCGGTTGAACAGAAAGTGGACAAAACCGGGGACAGAAGCTGGACAAACGCTGGACGAAAGCTGGACAGCGACGGTTGCGCAGCGCGCTCGCAAAACCTAAGCCGCCAGGCTTAGGGATGGTGTCGAGTTCTAAGCAACGCTCTCGAAGAAGAGCGAAAACGTTAGCCACGCTCAATTGCCACTTCGGAGCACGTCTGGTGCGCGTTGGTTTCATAACTGACCCTCGATCCTTTGGACGTTTTCACCATTGAACCGCCCGGCCTGCCCGGAGAAAGGCTGGGACGTTCGAAATGAAGTCAGCGCCTTCATCTGCTCGCTCCGATCCTGGTGCCCGAAGTGGTTGACGGGACTCCTGGAACTAGCGGGCACTCAGCCGCAAAAGTTCGAAATGCGTCCAGTGTGGGGAGCCAATCAAATGAAAGATTCCAGAGCGGTTCTCTCCATTGCTGCCAAGTACGGTCATTTTGGGCTGTTTTTTGCTTAGACCCGCTACAGTTTCCACTACAGTCTGAAAGCCGGGTTCCAAACCCCCTACGTTTAAGCGCGTTCACAGAGGCAGCAAGTCATCCCTCTGTTGTAAAGACTGCCAGCAAAGACCGCAACAGGCCAATGTAGGTACGGCCTGAAGGTAACTTTGGGCCATGACAGATCAAAAACCGAAGCGATACTACAACGAACAACAGGCAGCCGAGTACCTTGGACTCAGCGTGCTTACCCTCCAGTGCTGGCGTCTGCGCAAGACGGGCCCCTGCTTTCACAAATTTGGTAAGAGCGTGAGATACTCTATCTCCGAATTGGACCGCTACGCCGAAGCTTGCCGCGTCCCTACAGCGGCATGACTGGCTCCGCACCGCTTCCCAACAGGCCATAACAGAAGCGGTCACCAGAGTTTTATCGAGCTTCATAACATCCAACCGCGCGAAGACAAAAGCTTTTGCCATCACTTGCGCTCCAGTGCCTCCAACCCTGGTTGGTACGATTCGAGTCAGGTACGTCAACCGAACTGGTTTCGGGGCGGTTCGTTTGAAGTCATGTGCGCCGCCCCGTTCTCAGCTCAAAACTAACGTTTAAACGTAGAGAGGTTTTACGCTATGGTGCCAGCGGAAGCCGCCCAGGATCAGGCGGAGGGCCTCGGGCACGGATATCGTGAGGATGGGGAGGTGCAAGTCGTCAGAAGCGACGGCACCGTTACGGCGCACGCGTACATTGCTACTGAAAAGGACAAGACCCGCCGTCCCTATCACTGGTACAAGGATTTCATCGTCGCCGGGGCGATCGAGCACGGCCTGCCGCCAGACTATGTCGAGAAGCCCAGGGCGATTGAAGGCCAGCCCGATCCTAAGCCCAAGCGTCGCGCCAGGAACGAAGCCCTTCTTGCGGAGGAGCAGAACCAGCCTGAGAAGTAGCGAATGTCAGAGCGATTCACGCAGTGCGCAGCCCCTATCGCTGTTAAGGCTGATGGGGCAAGAGATGCGCTATGAACGAAACTTACACAGTCACTTACACAGTTTCACATCTTAGAAATGCACCAATCGTGTTATCAATTGTTTGCAGGCAGACTGAAAGTACTTAAAATCGCTTGCGCTCGCTCCTAAGGAACGCTCTCCCGGCCCTGTTATTGTTTGAAGCGGGCAGGCAACTATCGTTTGTCGACGACGATCTTCCCGCTCCGCAGCACCACTTTGGTATTCAGCATCGGATAGATGTTTTCGAGCGGATTGCCCTGAAGCAAGATGATGTCCGCCACCTTGCCTGGCTCGATAGACCCGATCTGATTCTCCATATTGAGATAGCGGGCGGTGTTGATGGTGATGATGCGGAAAATGTCCGACATGGAGAACATCACACTGTACGACTTCAGCTCGTGCTCGAGCACCACCTTGTCGTCGTAGTTCTGATCCGTGCACCAGCCGACTGCCTGGCCGTTACTGGCGGCCCAGATGGTCCGCGCGTTGACGATAGTGAACCCGGCCTCAGTACCCGTGGCGTTACCGGCAGCGTCCCGATTCGCTCCGTTGATCGCCTCCGGCCACGGCTTGCCGTCGCGAAAGCGGGGCGAGTCGTCCTTCGGAAACTGCACCTGAGCGGGCGGTCCGGAATAACGGTCGATGATCGGCGCGCCAAACGCGAGCAACCCTAGCACGATGGAGCCCGTGTTAGCGACTTTCTTTGCATCTTCGTGGCCCGTGAAGTCTTTGTTCGGCATATGGACCAAGCGAGTGATGCCCGCATCGATGGCGCCTGTCATGGCCGGCGTGGAGACAGCGTGGACGTTGATCTGCACACCTGCCTTTTTCCCTTCGTCCACCACGGCTTTGAGAACGGCAGTGTCCTCGGGACTGGGGCCGCCGGGGGCCATGACAATTTCGCCCGTGTGCCGGATGCCCTTCGCCGCCATTTCGCGGATCGCGGCGCGAGCAGCATCGGGAGTGAGCCCCACCAGGGTCCCTTTATCGAGGATCGTGCGGAAATCCGGGGCTGCGACCGGCAGGGATGCGGAAGGAATGATATGGGGACCGTTGAAGACCCCAGAATCGATGTTTTGCGCGAGCTTGAGGTTATCCACGGCCGTGCCGCCGCCAGAGAGGACGGTCGTGTAGCCGGCTTCGAGAACGGACTCCGCCTGATCTTTATTGAATTTATCGACGTGCTTGTGGGCGTCGATGTAGCCGGGCATCGCGGTCATGCCTTTGCCATCGATCACCTTTAGACCGGCGGAGCTGGCCGAACCAGCGGTAGCGGAAACGATCTTGCCGCCGCGGACGATGATGGTGCCGGACTCGATGACTGGACCGGTGACTGTGATGATGCGGGTATTGGTGATCGCCACATCCTGTGCTACAAGTTCCGAACAGAAGTATGCCAGACCCAGGCTGGCAATCAATGTTAAGCAACGAAATGCTGGTAGTCGTTTCATTATTGTGAGCAGCATACATTCCCAGCGTTATGAATTGCAAGGGACACTCAAAGAGCGATGGGCGCGCGGATCGCGAAGCCCATGCGGCAGTCGAAGTCTACTCTGCGCCGTTATTCAAGCGAGCGCAATTCCGCCACCATGCTCTCCAACTCTCACACTGCGGAGGCCTCCCGTTGCGCTCGTTGCTTTGGGTCCTCGCCTCGGCGAGGTTCAAACTCAGTGTGCAAGATCTCGCATCGTCTACGGTAGGCATCCAGCTTCGGGTCTGCAAGACGCCACTCAAAGAAATCATTGAACTCTTGCGGATACCGCATTGAGCCTGAAAGGAAGCGCCCGATAATATCTGCGACCTGCCCCGGTCTGTCTATTTTCTTACTCACGGTACACGTCTTTCTCTGGTTAAATTCGCACAAGGATGTGTCTTGGCGTAGCCGGTTGCGTTAAGCATATTGCTGCCCTTACTTGGCAGCCGCCCGCCGGGAGGACGGGTGTTGGTGCTCACAATTTCTCCTGGACCGGGCCGCGGTCGTCACAATCGATAACTCCGGTTCAGAGAAATTTGCAAGACCAGGTGCAGCGATAATGACGGCGGTCACGCCGCCAGCGGAAGCTCGATGCACACGTTCAATCCTGGATGCACGTTCTGCGCCCACAGACGACCATGATGGACGCTGATGGCCCTGTAAGCGATCGCAAGACCGAGGCCCACGCCGCCCGTGGAGCTATCGCGCGAATCGTCTACGCGGAAGAACGGTTGGAAAATCTTGGGCAACAATTCCTCGGGAACTCCCGGGCCAGAATCACGAACGTTAATACGAACGGTTTGATCGGCGGATTCCATCTTGACGTGCACGGTGGTTCCCCGCGGAGTATGCCGGATCGCGTTCCTAACAACGTTCTCCACTGCGCGGCGCAGCAATTCCCGGTCTCCCTGGAGAGTGAGATCGAACTCACCTATGACGCCGATGCTGCACCCTCGCGCCTCGGCGTCCACCCTGCAATCGTCAACCACACTGCGAAGTAACTCGCCCAACTGAAGAGGCTCCAAATGGGTGGCCGACGGATCGCCTTCGGCACGCGTCACCTCGACCAATGCTCCGACCAAGTCCGTCAGGCGGCCAATCTCCTTTTTCAAGCGCTCGACCGCCGCGTCTCGATCCGGCGCCCTCCGAGTGAGTTCGGCCGCAAAGCTCAAACGCGCTAGCGGGGATCGCAGTTCGTGTGACACGTCCTGCAGCAAGCGCCGTTCGGCCGTTACCAGAGTTCCGATGCGCTCCGCCATGCGGTCGAAGCTTCTGCTCAGTTCGCCGATCTCGTCTTTCCGGCGCGATTTCAGACGCACGTCCAGGTCGCCGCGGCCGAAGCGCTCCACTGCCCGAGACAGATCGCGCAATGGCCTCGCGATGTTCAGCGCCAGCATCCAACAAACCAGTGCAATCGCGACTAGGATCAGAAAGTAGTACGGGAGCAAGCTCCGGATGCCGAAGGGTGGCGGCAGGAGGCTGATCAAGCGATACCGATTGTCGCGCGATGGGGTAACCATCACCAGGTGGCCATTCGACTGTTGCGGCCGTTCCGATGCCGGCCGCGCAAGCTTCAACAAAGCAGATCGGTCTTCGCCCGTCAGCAGGTCCTTGCCAGCCTCATCCGTGAGATAGTCATGTTCCTTTATAAAGCGATGCAAGTTTCCCAAATACGCGCCCAGTCCTGGCGCGCCGCTGGATTCGTATGCCCGCACCGCATCCGCTGTCTGCCAGGCGTGGATGTCAGTGATGAATCCTCCCCTTGCCGCCGCTCCTGAAACGAAAGTCGAAACCATCACGAACGCGACTAGCGAGAGCAACAGGGTGACGAAACACCACAGCAAAATCCTTAGATAGACGGATCTCATTTGGCGTGTTCCACTTTTGACTGCTCGGGGCGAGCTGCAAAAAGATATCCCACGCCCCGCACGGTCTGGATCAGCGTTCTATCCGCGCCTTCCAGCTTCTTCCGCAGGTGGCTAATATGCACATCCAGCGAGCGTTCATAAGGCGTGGACTCGCGCTGGTACAGGATCGCCATCAGCTCATCGCGCGATACAGCGCGGCCTGCCGATCGCATCAAGAACTCAAGAATGTCAAATTCAATCGCGGTGATTTCGACGCTTTCGCCCCGGCGCCAGACCTCGCGGGTCTGCGGATTGAGTTCAACCCCTCCCGTCGAGATTGTTCGTGGCTCCAGCATTTCCGCCTTTCCAACCCGCCGCAACACTGCCCGGACGCGGGCCAACAGCTCTTCAGGGCCGAAGGGTTTCGGAAGATAGTCGTCGGCTCCCGCGTTCAAGCCGGTGATGCGGTCCTCTTGCGCCGTGCGGGCGGTCAGCATAATGACGGGAATTGCGCTGCGCTTTCGAATCATCCGCAGCAGCTCGAAACCGCTGAGGATCGGCAGCATGACGTCGAGAATCACAAGGTCGAAATCGCCTTCGAGAGCGCGAGCCAGACCCTGCCGGCCATCATGCACTGCCTCCAGGCGGAACCCCTGGGGCAAAAGAAAGTCGTTCATCAAAGAACAAAGCTCAGTGTCGTCCTCAACCAGAAGGATCGATCGAAGAGAACCGGAAGTCTCGGGTCGTGTTTCCATCCCGTTGTCGTGATGCCACTTTACCTCAAATTCCGCCGCATCGGACAAGTCCGGAGCTCACTTTTACAAAACTTAAGGCGCATCTAATACCGGAGCGTTGTTCACTAGAGAAAATGAGGAAAGCCGCAGCATCAGCCCTAATTCTGGTTGCCTTTGCGCTGCCGCCGGTGGCGGCGCAACCGCCGGCAAGCAAGTCCTTTATCGGCACGGTGACGGCTTTCAAGCCCGAGATAGTGGTAGAAATCAAGCCGGATAACGCCGCGGTAGTGGGCGTGAAGCTCACGGCCGACACCGTTGCCGAGAGAGTGGCTCCTGGAGAGAAGACTCTGAAGAATGCAGTGACGGTCAACGTCGCTGAACTATCGGTTGGCGACCGCGTTCTGGTGACACTAGCGCCAGACAGTACAAATGTCCGGCGCATCGTCATCATGTCCGCCACAGATATCGGCAAACGCGATGAGGCTGATCGGCAGGATTGGAACACGCGCGGGATTTCCGGCATCGTTGCCGCCAAGAGCGGCAGCACAATTACCTTGCGGATTCGTACTTTCCAGGGCGAAACGCGGCCCACGGTTACGGTGTCCGATCAAACGAAGTTTCGCAGATATGCTCCGGATTCGGTCAAGTTCGCCGATGCCAAACCAAGCACGTTAGATGAAATCAGCGTCGGTGATCAGCTCCGCGCGCGCGGCGCGAAGACTCCAGACAGTCTGGCGATAGCGGCCGACGAAGTGGTTTTCGGAACATTTCTAACCACGGCTGGCTCGGTGGTCTCCGTGGACGTCGCGGCGAAGGAAATCACTATTAAAGAAACAGGAACCGGCAAACCGTTAGTAATCAGGCTGACGCCCGACTCGCGCATTAAGCAATTGCCGAGCTTCGCCGGAATGGGAGGCGCACCGGAGGCCGGTGGTGGTCCACCCCCGGGACGCCCTCCCTCTGGAGGTTTCGGCGGCATGGTGCCAGGCGTCGGACCACCTGGTGGAGGACCTACGCTCGCGCAGATGGTGGAGATGATGCCGGCGGGAACACTGGAGGACGTGAAGCCCGGCCAGACCGTTATCGTTTCCAGCACCAAGGGCGCGACCAGTGATCGCGTCACCGGTATCATGCTCCTCGCCAACGCGGACATGTTAGTTCGGATGGCTACCGCGCAATCCGGCGCGGGAGCGGCCACGGGTAACCGGCCAGATGGCGCCGGAGGGCTTCCCCAAGGAATGCCGACGGGTGGCATGCCCTCTGGAATGGATCTGGGCGGCATGCTCGGGGGCATCGGTCTGTCCGGCATGGGCCCGTAACCCGAATCGTCCAAGCCCAGAGAACCAGCAATTTGTCAAAGAGGATTCAATCATGAAGAGTCTACGAGAGCTGTTTGTACTTATATGGTGCTTTGTCAGTCTTTCGGCTCCGTTCGCGCTTAGGGGGCAATCAGCCACCGCCAGTTTGCGAGGAACCATCACCGACCCGTCAGGCGCATTAGTTCCTCAAGCGTTGGTCCAATTACGCGGGCGCGGCGGCGAACATCGCTCCATGACGGACGACTCTGGAAGATACACTTTTCCCACATTACCGGCTGGAAAGTTCAATGTCCGGGTTATTGCGAAAGGCTTCACCGTCGGGGAGCGACGAGATCTTGAAATCACCGGCCCGACCGCATTCGATTTACAGCTTACAATCGAGGCCACGTCTCAAGTGCTAAACGTGGAGGACGAAGCGAACCGAGTTTCCGTTAGCACAGACCCTAGCTCGAATGGCGGTGCACTGGTTCTGAGGCAGAACGAGCTTCAGGCGCTTTCTGACGATCCCGACGAGCTCGCTCAGCAGTTGCAGGCGATGGCGGGGCCGGGAGCGGGGCCCGAAGGCGGGCAGATCTATATTGACGGTTTCACGGGCAGCAACTTGCCTCCGAAATCCTCGATTCGAGAGGTCAGAATCAATTCGAATCCGTTCTCGCCTGAATACGACAGGCCTGGCTTTGGACGGATCGAGATATTCACAAAACCAGGCACGAATGACTTTCACGGACAGGCTTTCTTTCAGTTTAACGATCAGTATTTCAACACGCGCAGTCCATTGTATACGCAGTCGTCGTCGCTGCCGCCTTACAAGAACCTGTTCTTAGGCGGCAACGTGAGCGGTCCTATCAAGAAGAACAAGGCATCCTTCACGCTCGATTTCGAACGGCGCAACATTACCGAAAACGCCTTCATTCTGGCGACCGATTTGAACGCTAGTTTGCTGCCGCAAACCGTGAA
Source organism: Bryobacterales bacterium (assembly GCA_003132905.1). The sequence goes on from PKZC01000356.1 coordinate 47,946, forward strand.
CCAGGCATTGCTAACGCCCCAAACTCGTACAACGATTGTTCCGCGAGTGGACTACGCAATTAACCAAAACAATACCCTTGTAGTGCGCTATCAAGACGTTCGGATTGGCCTCGATAACCAACTCGGCGCAAGTGCCCAAACGGCGGGGCCTGTTGCGAGCACGACGAGCAGCACGTTTAATTTGCCCTCCACGGCGTTCAACCAGCGAACCACCGAAAAGGACGTGCAGGCCACTTTCACCACAATCATTAGTCCAACTCTTATCAACGAGGCGCGCTTCCAATACATGCGGACCAGTAGCGGATACTTAGGAGCCGGTGACGCGCCCAGCATCTCGGTGGAAGATGCGTTTACCGGAGGCAGCGCAACAGTCGGGAGTTCCAACAATCACACCAATAAGTGGGAATTGGACAACATGACGACGCTGACGCATGGCGCGCACGTCATCAAGTGGGGCGGCCGGTTGCGGCAATCCTTCAATAACGATTATTCAGATACCAATTTTAACGGAACGTTTACTTTCCTTGGAAGGCAGGGCGAGGCGCTGGACTCTAACGGGCAACCGATTCCGGGGACTTCGGTCGCGCTCACCGCGTTGCAAGTCTACCAGCTGATGCTCCAACTCCAACAAGAGGGCTACACTGCCGCCCAAATTCGTGCCGCTGGAGGTGGCGCGTCTTTTTTCTCATTGAATGCTGGAAATCCTTTGACGCGCGTGGCACAGTTCGATGTGGGGCTGTACGCCAATGACGACTGGCGAGTAAGGCCGAATTTCACCTTGAGCTACGGCTTCCGTTATGAAACGCAAACCAACATTCATGATTACGGCGATTTGTCGCCGCGTCTCGGGGTTGCCTGGGGTATTGATGGCGGCGCCAACAAAGCCGCGAAAACCGTATTGCGAGCCGGCTTTGGAGTTTTCTACGATCGCGTCGCCGACACCGAAACGCTGGATGCGAACCGCTACAACGGTGTGACGCAACTGTCCTATCTGATTTCCAATCCAGACTTTTTTCCAGCCGTGCCATCGCTCAGTTCTCTCGCAGGCAATGCCCAGCCACAGACAATTCAATTACTCGCCCCTGATCTAAAGGCGCCGCGCACGTATCAAGCAAATGTCGGGGTGGATCGGCAAATCAACCGTTCCTTCCGTCTGAGCGCCAATTACATCAACAGTCGCGGGGTTCATTTGCTGCAGCAAACCGACGCCAACGCACCATATCCAGGAACTGAGATTTATCCTTACGGCGATAATACCGTGCGACTTCTGACGGAGTCCGTCGGGTTTAGCCGAACCAGCCAGCTCTTTATCAACCCGACGGTGAATTACAAGAAGCTTTTCCTGTTTGGCTTCTATGCACTTTCCTACGGCGAGGACGATAACGAAGGGCTGCCGGCCAACCCCTACAATCTCCGAGCCGAATGGGGGCCTTCATCCTACGGTGATGTTCGTCATCGCGCCGTACTGGGTACGGGCATTCCGCTTCCCTGGAAGATCAGCGCGAGTCCCTTTTTCACTGCCAGCAGTGGAACGCCCTACAATATTACGACCGGTTTACCCGATTTGGATGGCGATGGCGGCGCAGTGCAGCGTCCCGCCCTCGTGAATATGTCCGCGTCGGCTTGCACGGGTACCTATCTAAAGTACGAGCCCGGCCACGGTTGCTTTAACTTAAACCCCGCTCCCGGAACAACGACGATCCAGCGCAATTCCGGACGCGGTCCAGCGGCTGTGACGCTGAACTTTCGTATTTCGCGCACCTGGGGATTCGGCAGCCTCGGCGAATCCGGGCCAGCTGACAAGAATGCACCGCCTCCAGGGATGGGCGGTGTACGTGGAGGCCCGGGGCCGGGCGGCCCTCCGGGTGGTGGGCCGGGAGGAGGAGGTCCGCCCGGTGGCCCTCCTCCCGCTGGAATCTTCGGTTCGTCGACGCCCAAACGATACAACCTGACGCTGACGGCTATGGCGACGAACGTACTGAACCATCCGAATTTCGCCAGTCCCAATGGCGACTTGTCCTCACCATTTTTCGGGCAATCACTCAGCCTCCAGGGCGGCTTCGGGCCTGAAGGTAGCACGACGACCTACGACCGCAAGATTAGTCTTCAACTGCGTTTAACGTTTTAGATTACCGAAAGTCATCAGATACACCTTCATGAAACGATCTATTCACCTAACCGATCAATCCGCAACACCAGAGGCAATCCAACGAGGCCGTAGTCTCTTTTTGGTCCCCCGAGAGAATAGAGGGAAGCGGCCCTCGGCTTTCATCCAATGGAATGCCAGTAAGGTTTGGATGGACGTCTATTGCGAATGCGGGCAGACCACGCACATTAACGCGGACTTCTGTTATCGCATCAAGTGCGCTAACTGCCGCCGGGTATACTCATGCGATCCCCACATTTGCTTGCGCCCTCTCAAGACCGAGCCTCGCGATACTTTGACCACGTGCCGCGATTGATCGAGTTTAGTTATGGGGAATTAATGCGCGAGATTAAAGTCCGTCGCTTACAGTTCCAGTCGCCCCTTGTACACCATATCCTTCAAGAGAAATTTGGCCTTGATACGAAGTGGCCCAATGGCGCTCACGAACGTCACGTCCTTATCGGCCGGTGCAATTGGGCGTGTACCTCTAGGGAAGGCAAACAAGATGCCCTCTTGATCAGCGGTGGTAACCATCTCAACCCGGTCCGGAAATATCGGATCCTGGCCTTTGCGCTGCAACGAGGTTTTATCTTTCAACCGGGCTGTGAGTGTTTCCGAATCCGATATTCCCCCCGAACCTCGGGATCTGCCGCCCGGCATCGCGCCGTTGATTGGCAGTCCGCTGACGAAAATCTCATAGTATTCCGCGACGCGTTCCGGCGAACTCTTGGAGGCAAGTCGTATTGGAAGCGCGGAGTCCCAGCGCACGACGATCATCAGCTCCGGTATCGAGTCGGGACCGCCGCCAAATCCACCGCCCGGAGGGCCGCCACCAGGGGGACCACCTCCGCCTGGTGGGCCGCCGATTCCACCGCCTGGAGGACCCCCCCTGGGGCACCGCCAGGAGGGCCTCCGTTCAAGTCGCCGAAATCGACTGGCACCTGTTTCGCCCAAGGCGACTTCGTAAGAATCTGATGGATATCTTTCTCCGACCAATCCTCCGGCTGCTTGGAGCTCCAGGAATCTCCTGGCGTAAACGCGGAAGCGCGCAATCCGAGAATCGCGGCTGGGCTGATGGCAAGCAGAAAACGTCGCGTGATCATAAGGCGATGCAAGAATCCTTGTTCAAGAGACGCTCCGCGCAGGGTGTTGCGGCACCTCAATAGACCACCATTTTGTGAATATTTGTGACCCCCTGTTCGATCAACGCCTCAGTCACCCGCGCCGGAAAGGCCAGACTAAGTCTGTGGCTTCTCCTCACATTCTTCCTTGGCGCGGGAATTTTACTGGCAGCTATCCATGATGCGTCGAACTTTGGCATTGTTCGACATCAACTCAATAGTCTCTGCACAGCGGCCGACGCAGTCTATTGGCGCGGGGGATCCCAGCGCCTATCGCTGCTGCTGCTGTGGATCGATCAAGGATTAGGAATACAGCCGCATTTGCTCGATCTCAGGGGGCATGATCTGGCAGACGGCTCTGATCGGTCTGCCTGGCTCACCACAACCAGCCAGCGACGCTTCCCTTTCCCTCCTCGCGGCCCGATCGTCGTCCGCAAATTCGCATCGACCGTCTGTGTGTTGAATCCCCCGTCAGATCCAGCCCCCTTGCCAATCCAGCCATCGCTGTGGGTGGTGCCCTTCTTGTTTCTCCTGTGCTGCACTGTATCGTTGTACATTACACTGCGGCTTCGCCGGATCGAAGCGGCCGTAAATCACTTCGGATCCGGAGAACTCGGCGCGAGAGCGGCCACCGAATCCGACGACCCGATCGGGCGTCTGGCGAAATCGTTCAACCATACGGCTGATCGCATCGAATCCCTCGTGGAGGCCCATCAACAACTGTGTGCAGATATCGCTCATGAACTGCGCTCACCATTGGCGCGCCTGCTACTAGCAATACGGCTAGGCCGACATGACGCCCCGGGGGCACTCGATCGAATCGAAGTCGAGGCTTACCGCATCAACGATTTACTCGATGAACTGCTGGATGTGGTGCGGGCCGAAATCGATCCTGCGACGATGTCATCCGATACGATCGACTTGGAGTCGATCCTGACGGAGATCGCAGACCGCTGCGACATCGAAGCTCAGAACCGAAACTGTGAACTCACCGTCAGCCTATTTGAGCCTGGCAGCCTGGCGTGTGATTCCGAGTTGCTGCGCAGGGCGGTGGAAAACGTGCTTCGCAATGCCCTTCAGCACAGTCCTCCTGGATCGGTTGTTGAACTTTCGGCCGGCGGCGACGCTGATCACGTCTTTATCCGCATCCGGGATTACGGAAAGGGGGTTCCCGAGTCAGCCCTACGAGACATCTTCCGCGCCTTCTACCGGGTCGAACCGAGCGGCGAACGAAGCTCTGAGGGGACTGGTCTCGGATTGGCGATCGCTCAGCGGGCGGTTGCAGTCCATCGGGGGACGATTTCGGCGGAGAACGCCAACCCAGGTCTTCTCGTAGAAATTCGACTCCCTCGAAGTCAGCAAGGGTAAGTCTGCAATGGTTCGCCAGCTATCATCTCAAACCAAATTGCTAGTCGTGGACGACGACCCGGAACTGTGCGCCATGCTTAAACAGTTCTTTGGGGAGGCGGGATTTGTCGTCGACTCTGAGTTGAATGGGGACCGCGGCGCGGCTCGTGCGCAGACGGGCGGTTATGATCTGATGATTCTCGACGTGACCCTTCCAGGCTTAAACGGGCTGGGAGTGCTTCGCAGAATTCGGCGCGNNTGGGACTGGAGCTCGGAGCCGACGATTATCTCACCAAACCATTCTTTCCAGAAGAGCTGCTGGCTCGAGTTCGCGCCATACTACGGAGGTCCGCAGGTGCTTCCGGCAAGACGATGGAACCCCTTCGAATAGGGGACCTCTGCTTGTTTCCTGGAGATCGCTCCGCTCATTATCAAGGCAAACCGCTAGGTCTCACCGCGATGGAATACGAGATTCTTCAGCAACTCATGCAATCCCACGGACACGTGGTCTCTCGCGATTCTCTAAGCCTCTACTTGTACGACCGTCTGCCAACACCTTTTGATCGCTCGGTGGACCAACATATCAGCCGGCTTCGGCAGAAATTTGGGTTCGGCCGGAACATGATTATGAGCATCCGCGGGGTTGGCTATCAGCTAAGGTGTCCAGAGCCTTCCGGCGAACTCTGACGTTCGCAAGTCAAAACACAAGGGACAATCCTAGCTCGAGCTGGCGCGTCCGGGAAAGAGTAGATTGGGATTCAAATGTTGGTCCAGACCATAGTATGTAGCGGACCTCAGGCATCACCTTCAGATTTAATTCGTCTACGAAACGAAACCCCAATCCCACCACTGCCCCTTCCACCGTAGAATGGTTGGCCTTAGTGGGAATCTCGTTGTAAGCGGTGCTGTTGTCTGAGTCGAGCGTGTCGTTTCCGCTTCGGACGGTCGTGAGTTGGCGAACAATCGCGCCTGCTTCCACAAATCCATGTGAAAGAATCGAATTGAAAGAAAAGTTTATTTTTGGGCCCGTCGAAGAACTCGACGAGGACGTGGTAGCTGAACGCGGAGAGTTTTGATAACGAACCAGCAACGGAAAATCCCAATAGCCCGTCCTGGTGTGCTCCGTGTAGGTAACGTTCAAGGTGCCGTCAGTGGGCGTGCCAGTGTACACCTGCGTCACCTTTGAGTACTGCAAATGCCCGAAAAACGCTTCTGCCCGGATTACAATATGACTCGTTAAGGTCATATCGACCACCGGCCCAATGCCCCACCTGCCTGAAGCAGATGTGGTGTCATAAGCATGGCTGATATCGGTCGTGCTGTCTCCCACCTCGATACCTTTGCCGTCAAACGGCTGTGCAGACCACCACCGCAATTGGGCTCCATAGGAGAACCGCCTGGGCCGCACCTTGGTGTCGGTCTCGGGAGCCGGCGAACCGCTGGATGATGTTCCAGATGGCGTCTTGGTCTCTGAATCTTGAGTGGGCTGCTGCGCTGCCGGCGTCTGTCCATATAGCGCGGCACCACTTGCCACCAGAACAAACCCGAGGAGCGTCGCGCTCGATCGAATCTTCATGCATCGATACATTGGGGTTTCTGCTTTCGTGTCTCGAAATAGTCGGTGTTCAGAATTGAAACCGCGCCGCCAGCTCAATGGAACGCGGTCCACCGGATTGGTAGAGCGAACCGCCGCCAACCGCACCACCCACCGTTCGAGTCGCCAGGCCGAACTCGGGACTCGAAAGGTTCGAGGTTTGCATCGAAGACGGATTGGCGAAGTTAGCGTGGTTGAAAACGTTATATGCTTGGGCCGAGATGTTCAGCTTCCATTTTTCGGACAACGTAATCTGCCGCCGCAGCGACAGATCGGTCTGAGTGAAATTAAAGCCGCGCAGCGAATTTCGTCCCAAGTTTCCCTGTGCGTACTGGTTACTCGGAGCCGCAAACGCAGCGGGGTTGAGTTTCTTGCCTCCCGGTGCGTTCGGATCGCTGATCCAAATAGGCGCTCCTGTATAGTCGGGCCTAACCTGAGCAAAGAGGCCTCCCCTTTGGTTGGCGCTTACAGAGCTTGCGCTGGTTTCTGTAGTGATTGACTGTACGTCGAAGGGCAGGCTGGTGTGGAACTGTCCAATCCAGTCCACATACCAGTTTCCAAGCAGAGGCTTTAGCAGATGCGAGTCCGGGCTGGGCAGACGGTAGGAGCCTGACCAGTTCAAACTATGGCGGATGTCAAAATCAGAGTTGCCCCGCTGGCCACTCCCAAGGAAGGAAGCGAAGCCACCCCCAATATCATTGGATGCGCTATCGATGGAGTGGGCCCAGGTGTAGCTGAACTGGGTTTGGAGACGCCGAGTCAACCGGCGGCGGAATTGAGCTTGCAGGCTGTCGTAGTTGGATGTGGCCCCGTTGCTAGCCAAAATGAGAATGCTATAGGCGTCTCCGAAGGACGGCTGGGTCTGCGTTTGCAGCAGCCGCGTGCCTCTGCTTCCCGCGTATCCCAGGCTTAGCGTCTGGTTCTCGCCGAAGCTGCGTTCCAAGGTCGCGTTAAATTGCGTCACAAGAGGCGACTGGAGATTGTTCTCCGCTGCCGTGATCTGCCCGTAGGGCCGCGTGGGCGGCATCGGCGGAGCGCTCATGTCCGCCACCGACAGGGGGAAATCGGCTAACGAGATGGTACGTACGTTCGAGTATGGCGCTCCGTTAAATGCACTCGCGGCCACGCCATAACCCACGTCGTAGAAAAGCCCTGCCCCCATGCGAAATACGAGTTGCTTTCCGGGTGTGTTGTCCAATAGATAAGCGAGGCCGAATCTAGGCGCGACGTTGTGCCAAACGGTTGAATAGAGTGGTGTGTTCTGAGTGACGCCGGCGATGGAGTCGTCGGATAGCGCCAGTGGCGTTGGACCTTGCCGGACATGCGGTGGAGGGTTGATATCCCACCTCAGCCCATAAGTGAGCGTGGTGCGGTCAGTCGCCCTCCAAGTGTCCTGCGCATAGGTCGAGAAGTTGGCGTAGATGGGATAAACAGCCGGGAGGTTCGATGTTATCTGCACGTTGGTCGCATCGCCGCTAGTGAGTGCCCCGGCACCTCCGCCGATGCCGTTGAAAGTTGCGTTTAAGGAATAGAGATTGCGGAAGTAGGTGGGCATGATGAGCCGGAAGTCCACTCCAAGCTTCAAGGTGTGCGAGGAAACTGTCTTCGTTAAACTATCCACGATGTTCAGCTGGACTTGCTGGTTTTTATTGCGGCCGCCGAAAGAATAGCCGCCGATACCCAGCAACATAAGGTTGAATTGCCCGGTAGCGGAGGTCACTCCGCCGGGAAACACCGACGCGTCGGCGAGCGCGGTAGCGCCGCCATAATTATCCATCGTCGAAAAACTCAGGAAGTTCGATCGTGAGTAGTTGAACCGGAGATCGTTCACCCATCCGGAGGTGCTCTTTCTAGTCAGACCCACAGTCGCCGTCTGCGAATTGGAATTCTGATGAGTCAGAGTGTTGGCGGTGGATATGAATCCCCCCCGCGTCAAGCTGCTGGTTGGCATGAGGCTATAGCGGACGAATAGCGTCATCGAACTACTGATCGTATGGTCGATTCGAAGGCTCGCCGAGTCCGACGCGGCCGGGTTCGCAAGTAATGCGTGGTATTCGGCGGCACCATCGGTTTGCTCCGGGCCATCCGGGAGCGGAAATGCATTAAAAAAAGCCCGTATCGATGCCGGCGCGCTCTCACGGCTTCGCAGATCGGGTACGCTGCTAATCATCGTGGACGGGGAGACGAGACCCAGGTGCTCATATGCGACAAAAAAGAACGTCCGGTTTTTGATGGCCGGCCCCCCCAGAGTGCCGCCAACCCGGTTCTGTCTCAATGCGGCCCGTCCATATCCGAAACTGTTGGCGAACCAGTCATTCGCGTCAAGGTCTTGGTTCCGGAAATAATAGTAAAGGGAGCCGTGAAAAACTCCTGTTCCTCCACGGCTTGTCATGCTGATCTGAGCTCCCGGAGAACGTCCGAATTCCGGGGCGAACGACGATGTCTGGACCCGCAATTCTTGCATCGACTCCAGCGAGACGCTGGACGTAGCGCTTCCGCTGCCCGCACCCGGCGGTGGTCCGCCAAACCCGCCTCCTGGACCTCCTGGGCCCGGCCCACCCCCGCCGACGGATCCATTCAGGCTCACACCGTCCAACGTGTAGTAATTCGTGTTCGAACGCATTCCGTTGGCGTTGAAATCGCCGCCCGGGCCGGCCCCGCTCGTGACACCCGGCGCCATCAGCACCAACGCATCGACACTCCGTCCGTTCACGGGTAGATTTTCGAAGTAATTTTGATCCACTGAGATTCCCATGGACGCGTCGGTGGACACGCTTTCCGGCTGGGCGGTCACGGTGACCGACGTGGTGCCCGCAGATAGCTTTAGCTTCGCGGAAAGTCTCTGTTGATCCCGGACCGCCAGAGTAATGCCAGGAACTCGCAGGTTGTCGAAGCCGGTCTTAGTGATCTCAAGCGAGTATTGGCCCGGTTGCAACGACGCAAAACTAGCCAAGCCCCCGGCATTGGTCTCCGCCTCAAATACGCGCTGCAGTGCGTTGTCAGTCAAAGCGACGTGGGCTTTGGGTACCACCGCGTCGCTGGGGTCGGTCACCGTCACTGAAAGCGACGCAGTATACTCCTGGGCGAACGCGGCTGAAGCCACGAATAGCAAAACTGGAATACAACGCAAAGACACACCCCCACGCAATAGGGCCCTGATGAGTTTTCAGGACTTCAGAGCTTTACTGATCGATCTTTAAGAGACGGTCTGAAGTAACGCTCGGTATTCCCGCAATTTGTGAAGTCTTGTGACGAATTCCATCGGGGTGCCGCACGGTGGCCCAGCGAGGTTCAGTTCCCTACGGCCGTGTACAGAACCTGATTGCCAGGGCTGCCTCCCAGAGTGAACGTTATCGGAACGGTCCCCGCCTGCAATCCACTGGGAACTACAACGTTGAACTGATAGAGTCCCACCTCATCGAGCGCGAGTCCGGCGTAAGTGACCGTGGCCGGAATTTGGCTAAAAAGAATCTGCAGAGGTAGGTCGAGCGTATTCGCTTTCTGAACGATAGTTCCGGCGTTCACTCCCGGAGTCACATTCCCGAATCCGACTCCATAGAGTATGATCGTTTCGCCAGGATTGGCCGGGCGCGACGTCACACCGGAAACGGCGTTCGACGGCAAGACATAGGTGGAGCCGTCTGCGAACAAAGCCCCAACGTATTGCATCCCGCCAATCTGGAAAACTGACGGAGCAAACAGTCCTGGCTCGGTTGAATTGACGTCAGTCGTATAGGACGCATTGGTTCCTGCCGCCGTTGTTACGGTAATGCTCTGGGCCCCCGCGGCAACGCCTGAGGGAATCTGCACATTCACCTGGGTAGGACTGATATAAGAAACAAAGGCGGGCTGACCTTCGATGGCAACGGTGGTTCCACTCAAATCGGCTGGAGCCTGATTGCCAGTAAAATCCGAACTCGCCCAGGAACGCGTGGTCGAGGCGAGATTAGCCCCGTAAATCTCGACCCACGATCCGGGTGCAACCGACGTGAATGCTCCAAAGGCCGACGCGCTCGCCACGGACCCGATCACGGGTGGCGGCCCAGGATCGCCCGGCGGGAGAACCATCATCACTTGGCTCACTTGGTCAACGGTGACATACACTCGGCCCTTGGAATCTGTAGTCACGCCATCGCAGCCATACATGGGTCCGTTAACATAGCTGACCACTCCGGAGTTGCTTTGGCTCTGATATCCGCCAACTACGTAGATGTTGCCATCCGTCTTAATAACGCTGAGGCGGGAGGTTTCCGTCAGGTAGATCTGATCGTTGACATCGATCGTCAGTCCATAAACGGTCCCCAGGCTGACCGAGATGGCGGGGCTGCCGGAGATGTTGGAGTAACTAAAGCCAAAGTAGGCGCCCGCAATGGTCTGGATATTGCCGGCTGGCGAAACCTGCCGGATGGCGCCATTGGCGCGATCGGCGATGTAAAGATTTCCTTTCGAGTCAAAGGCGAGATCGCCGGGACTATTCAGGAGAGCGCTCGTGGCTGCACCGCCGTCTCCCCCGAAGCCGGCCGTGCCTGTTCCGGCAATTACAGTGGTGGTTCGGGCGTTAAAGTCAACACGAAACACCTGATTCAAGCTGGCGTCGGAAAACAGCAGCCTGCCCGCGGGATCAATCGCGATACCCGTAGGATCGTTCAGGCTGGATACTTGATCGCCAACTTGGACTGAGCTCACTTCATCCTGGATTATTCCCTGCGAATCGATGAGGCGGATCTCGCCGCTCTGCGTCAAGTAGACGTTGCCCTTCGAATCACACGCCATGCGCCGGGGCTGGTCCAGTTGCGCCAAAATTGCGGGGCCTCCATCGCCGCCCGAATAGCCCATTGGATACTCCTCGCCAGCAAAGGCCGCGAGTTGGTTCGGGCTGCTGAACGCCAAAATGCGGCCCGCGTCCGCGTCCATGACCAGCAGTGATCCATCCTGCCGGTAACATAGTCCCGACGGGCGCAGCATTGGCGCTGAGGAAGCGGAAGTATAAGATGCTAGTTGCGGCCAGATACCGGCAAAAGCGGTAACGGCATTGCCTTGGACCTTTAGGACGCGAAAGGCAGTATTGTCGGCAACCAACACAGTGGATCCTGAGATCAGAATGTCACCGGGTTGATTGAGCGGGTATTGCGATGCCGGCGACGAACCGGCAGCCCCGGGATTCCCGCTGCCGACGACGGTTGAAAGTCCCTGCGAACCCACCGTCATACGAACAATGCGCCCGATGCCAGGGGATGAGATCAGGATCGTATTGGTGCTGCCGTCGTAGGCGAGCCCGTTCAGAGTTCCTAAGGAAGAGCTATTCCAGCCGGACGATACGGACGCGCAGGTGCTGTTCCCAGCCACTGTATCGATGTCGCCATCACTAATGTCGATTTCACGAACCCTGCAATTCCCGGAATCGGCAATATAGATGTTACCGTCGCTATCTAGCGTAACTCCGTGCGGAGAGCTTAGATAGGCGCTCGTAGCTGAATAGGTGTCGCCGCTGAACCCTGGGGAGCCTGTGCCCGCAATGATGCGTACGATTCCATCCGAGTCAACCCTCCAAACGAGGTTTTCGCTTACATCACTGAAGATCAACTGGCCGGAGGCGTCTTTAATCATTCCCCCGACCATGCCGATCGTCGTTTGAAGAGGCGGATAAGTCCCACTGATGGTTCCTCCACCGGGGAATCCGACGCTCGATCCGGCGCACCGCCCGGTGCCTACTAGATTCTGGATGGTCCCGTTTGTGAGAACCTTCCGAATCCTGCAAGCCACGGCATCAGTGAAAATCAGGCCTCCGTCGCTGTCCACGAGCAAAGATCCCGGCGAAATGAGGTCCGTTTGCAATGCAGGTTGACCTTCCAGACCATCGTCCAAGATGCCCGAACCAGCGAATCGCTCAATGATGCCGTTCACACCAACCTTGCGGATGATACCGGCGTTCGATTCCGATATATAAACGTTGCCCTGCGCATCTCGCGCGAGCCCGTACGGGCCGTCGAGCAGAGCGGATGTTGCCGGCCCGCCATCGCCCTGCGAACCCGATCCAACCACGGGCCGAATGGTGTAAGAGCCAGTGTTCTGCGCCGAACCAACCCAGGCGAATGCAAGCGCAAGAGTGAACAAGAGTATAACCATGCGAAGACGTTCAAGAGGATGCCGCAGTGGCGCCTCCACCTCAATTGGAGACAATGACGGCTGCCAAAACCGAGCCGAGTACGCGTCATTTGTGAAGTAGTGTGACGAGAACCCAATTGTTAAGATTTGCAACGATCGCCTGGAATATCTGAACTCCAGATGCCGGGGCGACGATATACGAGGTGTGGGGTTTAATGCTTATGTCGATCTCATCTCTCGCTTCTACCTTGATCGCTGACCTGTCGCAACAGTATCAGCAGAATCCGTTCCAGAAAATCCAGCAGGACTTCAAACAACTCGCCAGCGCTCTCCAATCTGGCGACCTGTCGGGTGCGCGGTCTGCATACGCCAGCATCGAACAGTTGCTGCCGGCCAATCAAAGCTCTTCCAGTTCGGCCACTGGGTCGAACGGTTCGAACGCCATCCAGAGTGACTTTGCCTCGCTCGGCCAGGCTCTCCAATCGGGCGACCTTAGCGAGGCTCAGAGTGCGTTTGGCCAATTGCAGAGCGATTTGAAGACCGCTACCCAATCCGCTCAAACACCGCTACAGGGGGAGGATCAGTACGTGGGGAGCACGTCACAACAGGGGTTAAGCGTCGCGCAGCAGGTGCAGCAAGATTACGCCCAACTCGCCAGCTCACTCCAATCCGGCGACCTTGCGGGAGCGCAGTCAGCATTTGCAAACCTCCAACAGGCGCTCCAAAGCCAGGGAACTTCTACGCCACAGTCGACGACTGAATCCGGCACGAGCTCTAGCAGTGGGTCCGACACTATCGCGAACGATTTCAGCGCGCTTGGCCAGGCGCTCTCCTCTGGCAATTTGAGCCAGGCGCAGAGCGCATTTTCTCAACTTCAGACAGACATTCAGTCCACCCAGCAAGCCGAGGCATCGCAGAGCCAAAGCTTTATCCAACAGATGCTCACGCTCCTGCAGGAACAGCAAAGTTCCACCTCGACGACGGGCTCCACGAACGGTTCAACCACCGGTAACAACAACTCCACTGTCAACATTTACGCTTGACGCGGAGTCGCTCAAACGGCCGATTCCTAGTGTCCTGTATCTGAAGTCCGCGTAACAACACGGCGGCGATCCCACGAAAGCATTGGCGTTTCTGAGATCCATAGCCGCGCTCGGGACGCTGCGGCTTGGACCTCTATAGCGATCTCGAAACCGAAGCGCGGAAGCGGCTCGACGCACGCGAACCGGACGACTGGCCGATTCGCGCAGCCGCCCTGGCTCTCGGCTGTCCGATCTGGACTGAGGATGCGGGACTTCTTCGGCTGTCGCGTCGCAACGTGGACGTCCGCCAGCATCGACAGCTTCCTGGCGCAATAGCGCTCGCCTTCCGTTCGTGCTCACGTCGTTTGGCCGAGTGTACCGGTGCCGTTGATATCTAATTTGAACTTTTTTGCAAAAATAGTTGTTTTACAATCATGGTGTTAGCGAACCTCACCTGTTTCACACGCAGAGGGTCAAAGGGCACGCAAAAACACGAGTAATGGAATCGCAACAGTCAGATTGCTAATAAGGACGCGCCCATCAGGTACTCGAGCGGCAACGCAGCCCATTATCTCGATGTAAACTCCGCCGAACTGGCGGACCGTCGCACGGCATTTATTGCAGCGCATAGGCCTTTACCGTCTCAAAAACGTATCAAAACGCCATCTGTTCGACCCTTTGGCGTTGTTGGCTGAGCGAAAGCAGATCCCCATATTGTTGAAAAACTAAGGAACAGGAAAGAGAATCAAAGGACGCTTTGGAAGCGGTTCACGCGCCTCCAGAGCAATCAGGACGTCGGCCTTTCCACTGTGGCAACTGGCCTCGAGTATTTCAATATGAACAGATCGGTCTCCGATCGAACCGAGAGTATGAGGTTGTGTGCTCCGTTAAGATCCGGCCAAAGCACAAAATGAAAACTGGGTCTCCTCAATCGCCAAACTAGGTGTACGAAAACGCAATGTTCTTTGTTTCCAATTTACCGTCGTCTTCCAAGCTGACGTCGCGGGGTTGAATTCCTGCCCAGAATCTTGGCATTTTCCGCGGACACTGGCGCCACATTCAAACCCCACATTGGGCCCACAATAAGCATTACCCTGCATTCCCTATCAGCGCTTCAGGTGGCCGATCGTTCCGCGTAAGTATCTGATAGTACGTTTATTCTTGTTCTGTTAACCGAAGGGTTGTAGGNNAGTCCTACCTGAGGAGCCAATCTAAGCTATTTGCCAACGTTGGGGTTATCGCGAGAGGGGTGCGGGACGGGCAAATTTCTTTTTTCTGCCGCGTGCGACAGTCTGCAAACAATTTGTGAATAAAGTGCATCAGTCTTGGGTTCGCGTCGGGCTGTGCATCAGTTTGTGATGGAAGTGCATCGGATTGTTACGGTCAGCACCCTCCAAGACGGCTCCCAGCCAACCAAAAATGCGTAGTGGAACATAAAGGGTTGGGATGCGCCGCTGCGCGTTTTATCTGCTTTCTGACTGCTGCGCTTGCACTTCCTGCGGGATGCGTCCCGCGAAAATGCATCCCCGTGGGGATGCGCCACCAATTTCTCCTATTTTCGCCGTCCCGATGCGGCCTCGCCGTTTCCTTATCAGGTGAGGGGCCCGATATGGCACAGCGAGCGATTCGATGCTCTGAGACGACGGACAAACGCATCCATGAGGCGACCGAGAAGCGTGGTTTCTCGTCACCAACGGCGTATATTCGCTGTCCGGTGGACCAGGAATTATCGGTGGATATTTACTTGACTCAGGTAGCCACGACCTGTAGTATGGCGGCCGATGGAGGAATATCCGCGCAGCCTCCGGGAATTTGAGAAACAGTTCGCGACCGAGCAAGCCTGCCGTGACTACTTGTTCCGCCTCCGTTGGCCGGAGGGATTTCGTTGCCCGCTCTGTTCCAGCAGGCGGCATTGGCCGGTGAGATCGGTGCTGCTGGAGTGCGCCGAGTGTGGCCACCAAACGTCGGTGACAGCGGGGACGATCTTGCAAGACACTCGCAAGCCGCTGACGAACTGGTTTCGCGCCATGTACTGGGTGACCACGCAGAAAAATGGGGCCAGTGCACTGGGCCTGCAACGGGTCCTGGAATTGTGGAGCTATAAAACTGCTTGGACCTGGCTGCACAAATTGCGTCGCGCCATGGTCCGGCCGGGCCGAGATCGGCTGAGGGGCCGGGTTGAAGTGGACGAGACCTTCATCGGCGGCGTAGAGGAGGGCGTGCGCGGGCGCCAAACTGAGGGTAAAACGTTAGTTGTCATCGCCGCGCAAGAGGATGGGCCTGGCATCGGGCGGATTCGCATGCGCCGCATTCGGGATGCTTCGGTGGATAGCTTGACGGATTTCATCACTGACGCCATCGAACCCGGCAGCACTGTTCACACAGATGGGTGGCGCGGATATTTTGGCGTGGAGGTTGCAGGCTACGAACACCAGGTCACGCGCCTCAAAGGAAACAAGAGGAGCGGGTCGGAGCTGATGCCTCGCGTTCACCCGCGTGGCCTCCTTACTCAAGCGCCACCCGCCCGGTGGTCTTCGAGTGGATGTTTTTTGGTGCACGACTTCCGGTGATCTTCGAATGTGCTGCCAGCGCTGGCTCATGGGTCCCACCAGGGCGCGGTGACCCGCGAGCACCTGGACTACTATCTGGACGAGTTCACTTTTCGCTTTAACCGCCGCCGTTCGGCCAATCGGGGAAAGCTCTTCTACCGCCTGGTACAGCAGGCCGTTGCTATCGACCCGGTATCTTACAAATCTCTGATCCGGTCCTCGCTCCCCGTCGATTCGGGCGCTAAGGCAGACCACAATATGTGGGACTCACCTGAGTGAAGTAAAGATCCACCTTGGTGAAATATGGCGAACGATGAGGACCGGGAGTTTCGGCTTCGTCCACGGAAGACGATCGCGCGGGGCGAGCGCAGGGTTTTCGCTACGGCGTACAAGGTCATCATGCATCACGCCAGATGAGCGGCGTGCGAAAGCGCCGGTCTTCGGCCGACTCGAAACGTTCTCGGCCATACTTCCAGCGATGCGCATATTCCGGCATTGCGCTGTCCCGCAATTGCGGGCATCCTGGCTGTGCCGAAGAATTTGGATTCCAATTTAGCTACCGCGCGTTCTATAAACACTGGAACCCGCATTGGGGTACGCCCAACCGCACCTGGGTTCATGGCAATGTGGACGCCGGACAATGGCAGAGAACGCCTGGCAATCCTGGACTTGAGCAACAACGGGAGTCGCGTTCCTTCGGCCAGACGCGCCAGAGAGAGTTTCAGAGTCGCGGCCAATCCGCAGGGATTCCCCGAACGGTTGCTCCTCTGCATATGTCGATGCCTTCAGGCCCCCGTGGCGGACATCGTTAGCATTGAATCGCTCGGTTGCGCGGCTAGCCTCAGATCTTTGAGCGATGTCACTCACGTCAAAACCACTAGTCGCACCGAGTCTAGATGGATGGCCTGGATATCCAGGTGCATATCGAACAGGGAAAGGAGAAATGCTATGGCAGAAGTAGCTGTAGTAAAACATCCGAAGAAAGAGGGACAGGAACTCACCCGAGCGTTCGGGTTTGAAACACCGCTATTCCGCGGCAACCTGTTCACCATGAATCCGTTTGCCCTGGTGAGACAGTTCACAGAGGAAATGGATCGAATTTTTAGCACGACTCCGCAAGCAGCGGGGAATGGCGCCGCTTGGGCTCCCACCATTGAGGTGAAGGAGAAAGAAGGCAAGCTCCTGTTGACGGCCGAACTTCCAGGCGTGAAGAAGGAAGACGTGAAGGTCCATATTGATGGGGACACGCTGGTCGTTGAGGGAGAAAGAAAGCAGGAGAAGGAAGAGAAGCGCGAGGGCTACTATCACTCCGAGCGGAGCTACGGTACGTTCTATCGCTCGATCCTTCTACCGGAGGGGGCCAAGGCCGATCAAACCGCCGCACAGTTCAACAACGGTGTGCTTGAGGTCACAGTACCCATTCCCGAGGTGAAGGCGAAAAGGCAAGACGTTCCAATTCAGGAAGCGTCGAAAGCCAAAGCAGCATAGCTAATTTACACCCCAGAAGGAGCGGCCCAGCCTAAACGCAACGCCTCTGGCTGGGCCGCTTTTTTCTAGCACAGAACAACCTGGAATCCATCAAAAGCGACTCGCCCTTCTACGCCTTGTTCAAGACTCAAAGCGCGAAGCTCCGCCTTCTCGGCGACACCAACCCAGTTGTGTGCGGACCGAGGCGTGCCCGATGAGAGAATGACCCTTTCTGCGGATGATCGGCCGGCGTGATGAAGCGCCGTCTTCTATATAAAGTCGAATACCAGAGAGAGCTTCGTGTGGCTCGTAGATGGAAACCACCTCCGGCATATGGAATATGCTGGTACGGCCCGCTGTGCCTCGATATCCAACGGCAGGCGCGCGAAGCGAATGCTCCACCGAGGAAGGCCTCAAACAGAATGTCGTGAATACAAAAAGGGGGCGCGTGGCCCGACTAACGCTCGATCCGGCAGAGGAAAGTCCTTCAGGAGGCGCCAAGTCTGCTCCGTGGCATAGACTCGACATCGCGCACCGTTCTTCAGGCCTGAATCCGGTGTATCCTGCCAAGCCAGTCTGCGCCGCAGTCAATCATCACTCGATGGCCGCGATAGGAGACCTCCAACGAGGAGTGCATACGGTGCAGCCGACTTTTGATGTCGATTTCGCCGCGCGTTCCCAGGAACTTCAGTTTCACAGTTGACGCCCAAGAGCTATTCCTCAGAGGCCCAATGTGAGGATCGCCGTCTCAAGGGCAGTAGCACGTTCTCGTCCACAGGTTCACGTAACAATTGGCAGTCTAGAGCGACTTCGGTCGTCTTGGAATAGAATCTACCGTACGTGGTCGTGCATAGGAACGCCGAGTCATCTTCTGCGAGGCGGATGTAGACTTCCTTGCTGAAAGGCGCGTTCATCGTAGTCTCCTCATTTCCTGTTGGAGTGCTTTCGTCATTGATCAAAGCACCTGGAGTGCCACCTGCGGAATCTTCTCGACTGGCTCGCGACGTGCAACCAAACCTTGCAGCGGCTATCAATGCTGCCAGTCAAAGGGGGGAACAATGTCCAATTGGAAATTTTTGCTGCTGATTCTCCTGGTCCTACTAGCGATTACGATTCCACTTGCAATGAGGTTTAGGTAGCCAGTCGTCGGGAATCGAGGCTCAGCCGCCCATGGCCAACCACTTCCATTTGTTCGGCCCTACACATTTCTTGATCCTCGCATCCATACCAGCGGTCGCGACATTGCTTTCACTTGTCGCGCGGCAAAGTCTAGGATCGGCGCGCTGGACTCGATACACCCTAGGCACCATTCTGGCCCTCAATGAACTTGCGTGGTACGCATACAGGCTGCGTTTTGAAGGATTCCGGTTCCCGGACGGCCTTCCGTTACAGCTTTGCGATGTAACTTTGTGGCTCACTGTCGTCGCGTTGTTCAGCCTGAACCCTTTCGTATTCGAAACAGCATATTTCGCGGGTCTGGGCGGAAGCGCGATGGCATTGCTGACGCCGGACTTGTGGGCGCCACTTGCGTCTTATCCGACCGTTTACTTTTTTCTGGCGCATGGTATGGTTGTCGTCTGTCTCCTGACGGTCCTGTGGAGCCAGCAGGCTACGCCGCGCCCAGGCTCTCTATGGAAGGTGTTCGCCGCGTTGAATGCTTATGCCGCAGCGATAGCGGTCTTCAATGCGATCTTCAATACCAACTACATGTATCTGTGGCGCAAGCCGGCAGCTGCCTCGATCATCGATGTCCTCGGGCCGTGGCCGGTTTACCTTCTTGGATGCGAAGCCGTCACGCTGGCAATTTTCTGGTTGCTCTGGCTTCCCGTCCGGCCACAAGCCAGCCGCATCGACAACAGCTTGGCGGTGGAACGCATGCGTAAAGCCATCGCTCGCTGACGATCCTTAGACTGGCGCAGAAGCGGCCTTCCGATTGGCGCTCTCCTCAAGGAGTTTCAGGACCTCAGCATCCTCAGTGGGTAGAAAATTCCAATACCAATCGCCTACGGAGACGAATGGCTCAGGTGTAGCCAGGCAGATGCACTCGTCGACTTTCTTACGCAACTTTTCGAGAGCATCGACCGACGCCACCGGAACCGCCATCACTATCCGTTTTGCTAGCCGCTTTCTGGCGAAGGCAACCGCGGCCAGCATAGTCGATCCCGTGGCCAGCCCGTCGTCGATCAGGATCGCCGTGTGGTCTTTCAGCTCCAGCGCCGGGTGTCCACCCCGATAAAGGCCCTCGCGCCGTTGGAGCTCAAGCCGCTCGCGGGTGATCGCTACCTCAACATCCCTACAGGTCAAATCGAGGGCGTGAACGAGTTGCTTGTTAAGCACCTGGGTATCGTCGCCGGCGATTGCCCCCATTGCAAGTTCGGGCTGGAAAGGAACACCGAGCTTGCGCACCACCACCACGTCCAGCGGGGCGTGAAGAGCGCTCGCGACTTCGGCCGCAACAGGAACCCCACCACGCGTGAGCCCTAACACCACAACATCAGGCTTCGATTTGTAGTGAGCGAGTTCCTCGGCCAGGAACCGTCCAGCCGCCGAACGATCTCGATAAGGCAGATCTGGTTGCATAAGAGCGCCTTCGATCTCGGGCTAGGCTTCAGCCTCTACAACTTTGTGGACCAGACGAGTGAGTTTGTGACCAGCCAAGCGCTCGACCGCTGCGACGTTTTCCTCCAGCTTGTTGACCGCGCGATCTTCGTCCTCAATCTGTATCGATGTCATCACGTGGTGAGAAGACGACTTGGCTAACGCGTGGCATTGCTTTACGATTCCCATGACCTGGTCCCAGTCGCCCTCAATGCAGGTGCCGAAGGGAGTCAGCGAGTACGGTAAGCCACTCGAGTCCACGATCTTCAGAATTTCAGCAAGGTCCTTGCTCAGATGAGTGCCTCGTCCGAGCGGGTTGATTGTTAGTTCGACTAACATGGTTCCTCCTTCTAGAAGAACGGTGCACGTGACCGCCAGCGCAGGCCGGCAAAATTGGGCCGCGATTCTTACTTCGCACTACCGTCGCATCACGGTCTCGAGAGCCTGTTCTCGCACAATGACCTTGCCCAGTTCGCTCATCTCCTCGGCGAGCAGTTGAATCAAATCGTCGAGAGAGATGATCCCAATTAAACCACCCTTTAGTTCGACCACTGGCATGCGACGAATGCCGTTGATCCTCATCTGTTGCATGCATTCAAAGACGCCCTGATCTTCCCGGACCGTTACCAAGTCCCTAGCCATCAAATCATCGAG
The DNA here is from genome assembly GCA_003132905.1 of Bryobacterales bacterium. The sequence goes on from PKZC01000356.1 coordinate 68,549, forward strand.
CGTAAACAGCGACGGGTCGAGCGCTTCGGCAACCACATTTCGGACAATGTCGCGATCCGTAATGATTCCGACCGGAACGCGCCGTCCGCCGATGTCTTCGACGACGACTACGTTGCCCACGTGGCTGTCGGACATCAACCTGGCAGCCTCCCGCGCGGTCGTTTTCCTGCTTGCGACGACGACGTCGCGGATACAAACATCCCCTATCGGCATTGCACACCTCCATGAACTTCTTCTGCAGTCGCTGGTTCCGGCGCCACCAATAATCGATCCAGTTCGGCGCGTTCCAGTGTTTCTTTGCGCATCAGCTCGTGCGAAATCCGCATGAGCGGCTCGCGATTCTTCAACAGTATCCCCATGACTCGTGCGTAATTCTCATCCAGAATGCGGCGCGATTCGCTATCGATGGTTTCCGCGGTACGTTCGCTGTAGTTGCGTCCTTCCATTTCAAAAGGCGACTTTAAGAACGGAGAGGCCACCGGCTGGCCATAAGTCATCTTTCCCAGTGGATCGCTCATGCCGAACCGAGTCACCATCTGTCGCACTAAGGCGGAAGCGCGCTCCAGATCGTCTGCTGCTCCCGTCGACACCACTCCGGCGTACTGAATCTCCTCTGCCGCGCGGCCTCCCATCAGGACCGCGATCTGATCTTCGAGTTCCGGTTCCGTCATCAGATAACGTTCTTGCGTCGGCAATTGCAGTGTGTAGCCCAGCGCGCCAATCGATCGCGGAATAATGGAAACGCGATGCAATGGGTCGGCGTGCTTCACCGACAGCGCCACTAACGCATGGCCGGCTTCGTGAACCGCCACGCGCTCTTTCTCTTCCGGTGTCATGACGCGGCTCTTCTTCTCCAAACCCAGTGTTACGCGATCGGTAGCTTGCTCCAAGTCGCGCAATTCAACGCTCTCGGCGCCTCTCCGCACAGCCAGCAGCGCGGCTTCGTTTACGATGTTGGCCAGATCGGCTCCCACCATGCCCGGCGTCCGGGCCGCGATGGTCTCCAAATTTACGTCGCTAGCCATCCGGATCTTGCGCGCATGCACTTTGAGGATATCGACGCGATCCTTCAAGTCCGGACGATCCACCAGCACCTGCCGGTCAAAGCGTCCGGCGCGAAGCAGCGCCGCGTCCAGAACCTCGGGCGTATTGGTGGCAGCCATGATGATGACGCCTTCCGAACTGTCGAACCCATCCATCTCGGCGAGCAACTGATTTAGGGTCTGCTCGCGCTCTTCGTTGCTGAACCCGATTCCCCGCCCCGATGTGCGCGACTTGCCGATGGCATCCAGTTCGTCAATGAACACGATGCATGGCGCTTTTCCCTTTGCTTGTTCGAACAGGTCGCGAACGCGCGCCGCACCCACGCCGACAAACATCTCGACAAACTCCGAGCCAGAAATAGAGAAAAACGATACCCCGGCCTGCCCGGCGACCGCTTTGGCGAGCAGCGTCTTCCCGGTTCCCGGTGGTCCCACTAGCAAGACCCCCTTAGGAATGCGGCCACCGAGCTTCTGATATTTCGCCGGCTGGCGCAGGAAGTCAACGATTTCTTCCAGTTCAAGCTTGGCTTCGTCCACTCCCGCGACATCTTGAAAGGTGATCTGAACCCGGCTGGACTGATCGTAAATCTTGGCTTGATTCTTGCCGAAAGTCAGCGGTCCCTTGATCTGCGCGATGCGGCGCATGCCAACTCCGTAAATTAGCGCAATGAATGCGAAGGGAACCAGCCAGACCAGCGCATTCCCGATCCACGAAGGATTTTCGATGTGGCCACCGAACTTCACGTGCTGGGCTTCTAATTCCTTTAAAAGCAACGATTCATCCACACCTGGCAGTCGCGTGGCCGTGATCGTCCGTTCGCTGGCCGGAGTAGGGTGCCCAGCGGTGGATTTCAAAGCATCGTCTTTGCGAACGCCAATCAGCTCTCGCTCCGTGACTTGGACCTCGCCCAGTTTGCCGGAGCGAAGTTCAGCGAGGAAGTCGCTGTAGGACACCGGCTTGGATGCTTCGATTGGGAACAGCTTCAGAACGAAATGGAACGCCAGCAAGAGGAGGACGATGTTGACGACTGTAAATACCCACCGGTGTTGTTGCTGGCGTTCCATCGGCCTACTTCAGTGCATGCAGTTGGCCAACTTAGCCCGCAGGGGATGGTCCCTGAGGTGCAGCCTAGTCTGTCAGAAACTAGAGTCCCCGCTGGAGGAAGACTCACATGCGCAACCTACATCTGACAGCAGCATTTTTCGCAATGGGAGGCATACTCCTGTTGGCTCGAGAAGACGTTCCACCGCCGGCCGTACCCGTCCAACTGACCGTGACCGTCGAGGCACGCCACGGCAAAGAGGTTCCCGTCATGAAGCCAGGGGACGTCACGGTGTTTCAGAAGAAAGAGCGCCTTCCGGTCACGGATTTGGCCCCCCGCACGGCGCTTGAACTCTACATTCTGATCGATGACGCCTCCGGCATGAGCCTGGGGTCACAATTGGGAGACTTGAAGCAGTTCATCGAGACGCAGCCCACCGAGACGTCCATCGGAATCGGTTACATGCGGAACGGCACGGTGGAGTTCACCGAAGCGCTCACGGCCGATCATGCTAAGGCAGCCAAAGGTCTGCGATTGGCGCTCGGCTATCCGGGAGTGATGCCGAGTCCTTTTCTATCGCTTAGCGATCTGATTAAACGCTGGCCGGCCAGCGCGGCGCGTCACGAAGTTCTTTTGGTGACGAGCGGTATTGATCCGTTAGGCGGTGGAGTAGCCGATCCCTATTTAGACGCCGCGATTGAACATGCCCAGCGAGCCGGAATCCTGGTGTATGCGATTTATGCACCGGCCGCCGGCCACGGTGGTCACAGTTTTTGGCGCATGAACTGGGGCCAGAATCACCTCGCGCAGATCGCCGAAGAGACCGGCGGCGAGTCCTATATGCTTGGGTTCGGACCACTGGTTTCCTTCGCGCCCTATCTGGCGGGATTGTCCGAGCACTTGGCTCATCAATATGTCGTGACGTTCCTTGCCAAGCCAGGCAACAAGGCTGGTTTCCAGTCAGTCAGACTTACTACGGAAGTGCCGAATGCGGAGATCGTGGCGGCTACGAGAGCCTATGTTCCGGCTGGTCACTAATACTCATCAATACTCATCGATCATTTCGGACAAGTCGTGGTCGGTGCCCGGGATTTCTTGGAGTTCCTTGTTGGGCAACAGCGCAGGCTGCCTGATCTGGTTCCAGACATTTGTCCTACACTCCGGAAGGAAATGTTTCCGCCGGTTCGCCGATGCCCCATTCCGACGTTGGCTCTAACGGCTCAACGGCTCGGGTCTGGTCGACATGGATCACGGCATCGAATTGATCGGACAGCCGAGCATGGAAGTAATGGCTAGCGAGCTCGGACTCCGGAAGATAGATGACGCCAATGGCCCGCTCCCACATGGTCTCGCTGAGTCCCTTGGAGACCGGCGTACCCCGCGGAAGCGTCAGCAGAAACGACGGAATCCGCAACTCGTGAAATAGCCACTCGCAACTACCCGGCATGGCCGGACGAACGCGCTTCCGCTCCGCCGGACCGCCCCAATTGGAAGCGGCTGTAACGGTCCCGGTGTAGGTGGTGAAGCCAATCAGGACCGCTTCACGGCCGTGCTTTTCGCGGACCAGTTGGCCGACATTCCATTCGCCCTGCCGGCCCATTTCGGTGGCGCGCGCGTCGCCTAGGTGCGAGTTATGCGCCCACAAAACGACCTTAGGCCGATGACCTTGGAGAGCGAAGTGTTCTACTAGAGAGTCCAGCGTCTCCGCCATATGCGCATCGCGGAGATTCCAGGACGATACGCGCCCTCGAAACATCGTGCGATAGTATTGTTCGGCGTTCTTCACCAGTCGGGCATTTTGTTCAGCATAGAAGAAATCGTCCGCCGCAATCCGACCGTCGCGCCTCGCGTACTCTGCGGCTCGCCTTTGCAGGTCGATGAGCTGATTGACCACTTCTGCCTCACACGTATGACTCAAGCCAAGCCCGGCCGCATAGCCGTACTCCTGCGGATCTTCCCCGAATCTTTCGAAACAGGCATAGCGGCGGCGAGCTCTCTCGGCTCCCGCCGGATCCACTTTGTCCAGATAATCTAAAACGGCCTCGATGGAAGCATGCAGGCTATAAAGATCCAGCCCGTAGAAGCCGGCTTTTCGAGCGGTGCCCGTAAGAGAATCATTGCGTTCGCGAAGCCATCCGATGAAATCCAACACGTCGGCGTTGCGCCACATCCATGCGGGAAATCGTTTGAACCCAGACAGCGCTTCGGCGCCATCGGCGTCACCGCTTGCCCCGCAAACGTATCGATTCACGCGATAAGCATCTGGCCAATCCGCCTCGACGGCAACTACGGTAAAGCCTTTTTCCTGAATCAGACGCTTCGTGATTTGGGCACGATGCCGATAGAACTCGTGCGTTCCGTGCGATGCCTCGCCAAGCAAAACGAAGCCCGCATCGCCGATGAATTTGAGCAGCTGGTCATAGTCCGCGGTGCTTCCTACAAGAGGGGAGGCGGCATCGCAGATCAGATCTGTAAGGATGGGCAGAGTCGCATCGATCATTTCGGTCACCTTCCTCTATATCGAAAGCAACTTGCGAGCCAAATGGCACCACAGCTGCAGACTTTACTTGGAATGATGCAGAACGTCGAAATTGCGGAAGAGGTGGCCGATCTTCTGGAAACTCAGCGGGCAAACCCGTTCCGCGTTCAAGCGTATCGGCGAGCGGCGGCGGGTGTTCGGCATTTAACGAAGCCGTTGACCGCGATCTGGCAGGAGCAAGGCGATGCGGGTTTGCGCGCCGTTACTGGAGTCGGCGAACGCCTGGCTGCCGCGCTACGGAGCTTGGCCACAACCGGTCGGCTGCCGATGCTGGATCGATTGCGCGGTGAAACCGATCCAGTGACGCTGCTCGAATCGGTACCCGGAATCGGATCTGCTCTCGCCGAACGTCTGCATGGGGAGCTGGGCATCGACTCGCTGGCGGATTTGGAGGCAGCCGCCCACGATGGACGCTTGGCCGACATCGGCGGAATCGGCCCCAAGAAGCTTTCCGGCATCATCGACACCTTGTCCATGCGCTTAGGCCGAATTCGGCAAGCCGGCTACCTTCATGAGCCGGACGNNCGAGCCGCTAGTGGATGAATTGCTCGCTGTAGACCGCGAATATCGCGAGAAAACCGCTTCCGGAGAGATGCCGAGAATCGCGCCGCGGCGCTTCAACCCCACTGGAGAAGCCTGGCTCCCCATCCTCCATACGCATCGTGGCGAACGCAATTACACCGCGCTCTATTCCAACACTGCGCGCGCGCACGAACTTGGGCGCGTCCGCGATTGGGTAGTCCTCTACTATGACGGCGGATTCGATGAGCGCCAAGCCACCGTAATCACATCGCACCGAGGCTCTCTTGCCGGAAAGCGAATCGTTCGGGGCCGGGAGCAAGAATGCCTCCGGTACTACCAGCCCGAGCTCATGCCATTGCCGGCGTCATCTCCGCAGGCCGTGCCTTGAAGCTCTTGTCCAGCACCGTGAGTTTTTCAGTATTGCGGTGGGGCGTTTCTTGGCATTGGGCTTGCAGCACAGTAGCCGGAGACATACTATGCCAGCC
>PKZC01000227.1:0-3900 GCA_003132905.1 Bryobacterales bacterium
GACCGTAGAACTCACCCAGAGAATGATAGGCGATCTCATACCTGAGTTGCAGGAGATGAGCAAAGCCTGGCTGGAAGATACGAGGGAAAAGTACGCTAACCCTGGCGCGAAATGAAGCGCCGATTAATCCACGCCCCAGAACGTGCCGATAGATCGGAAGGCCCACTAAAGCCTTTCGATGACTGAGCCAACTGCTACTCAGACCAAAATTCCCGCTCTGACAGGCCTGCGTGCCATTGCCGCTCTTTGGGTACTCCTCCTGCATTTTGGCGAAGGTGTTTCGGCTGCGTGGCCGCCCGCCGTGCGCAGTGTGCTGTCCACTGGGTTTATCGGTGTCGACCTGTTCTTCGTCCTGTCCGGCTTCATCCTAGCGTGGACTTATCTTCGCGTCGACGGAACATTGTCGGTAAGCCGCTCCGAATTTTGGACCGCACGAGCCGCACGGATTTTGCCCGTCTATTATGTATCCCTGGCGATCTCGCTTCCGATGTTTCTTGGGATGCAGTTCCACGACGGCGTAACTCCTGCCTCGATTCGGAGCGCCATCGTTACGGGCTTCACCACCATCACGCTCACTCAATCCTGGGTTTCTCCATATTCTTACCTGTGGAACAATCCCGGATGGTCGCTTTCGGTGGAACTGTTCTTCTACCTGGCGTTCCCTTGGGTTATTGTTCGCATCGCCCGTTGGCCGATGGCGAAACTGGTTCGGGTGGTCGCAGGCCTTTACTTTGTCACTATCGCGGCTGCGTACCTGTTTGTGGTATTGCACTCCCACCCGTCTACCTGGAAGTGGGAACCTGCGATCGACTTCTGCATGTGGATTTCCTGGCTGGGTTGCAACCCGCTGGTTCACGCCCATGAATTTCTCATGGGCATCGCGGTTTGTCTCTGGCTTCGCGAGGAACAAAGGGGAGAGCGCAAAGAGTGGATGAGGGGGCCCACCGCGGTTGGTTTGGCGGCGGTAGGCCTTGTGTTGCTCGCGGCCTTTCGCGGACCCATTCCGTTCATGCCCGCTCTGGTTGGAATTCATAGTCCATTGTTTGCGCTCTTGATCTATGGGCTAGCCAAGCAGCGCGGATGGATCGCACGTCTCTTGAGCACGCCCGTATTCGTTTTTCTGGGGAGATCAGCTATTCGCTCTACCTGACGCATGTGACGGTCTGGTTGAATATGGATGGCTTCAACCGGGAGCATTCATTCTTGCGTCAAAGTTCGATGCTGAATTTTCTGTTCTGTCTGACGTTATCGCTGGTTCTCGCCGCCGCCCTCTACAAGGGAATCGAAGAACCGTACCGGAAGGCGTTTAGAAATCGTTACGGAAAACCAGCGGCGGCGCTTCCGCCGGGGCAACTCGCCGTATACTAGTTCCCGAATGAGCGCATGGCGCAAAATCGCATTTGGTGTCGAGCGCGGCATCGCGCGGATTACCCTAAACCGGCCCGAGAGGCGCAACGCACTCGATCAGGAACTGTTGAGCGAATTGCGCGCTGCGTTGCGAGCCTCGGCGTCAGACGAAAGCGTGCGCGTAGTATTGGTAACCGGCGCTGGCAAAGATTTCTGCTCGGGGATGGATCTGCGTACGTTTGGGGACGATGTATCCGACGATGTCGCGAAGTTTCAGGCAGAAGCGCGCAACATGGCTGGGCTATTGCTCGACATGCGCCGGCATCCGCGGCCGATTGTCGCAGCGGTGCAGGGGCGGGCGCTAGGCGGGGGCTGCGGGATTGCAACCGCAGCCGACATCGTTCTGGCGGCCGACTCGGCCCAATTCGGGTATCCGGAAATCAATATCGGATTTGTGCCCGCCATCGTGATCGCGATTCTGCGGCGGCTGGTGTCAGAGAAGCGCGCGTTTGAATTAATCGCCTCAGGCGATGTCATTCCCGCCAAAACAGCCTTGGAATACGGAATGATCAATCGCGTTTTCGGAACCAATGCCTTCGACAAGGACGTGGAGGAATTCGTCGCGAGACTGGCTTCGAAGTCAGCTTCCGGACTGGCGATGTCCAAGCAATTGTTTTATCGAACGGATGCAATGGAGTTTGAAGCCGCCATCGAAGCAGGCGTCGAGATCAACGCGTTCGCGCGCACCACCGAAGACTTCAAGCGCGGTATCGAAAAGTTTCTGAAGAAGACCTGATCAGGATCGCACGAGAAACACGGCCACTTCAGCAAAAAGATTCGGCAAGAACGTGATCTGCCGCGCTCCTTGCAGGAAGATGCGCTTCTCAATGGTCCAGTGCTGCAACTGCACCAAGCCTTCGAAATCGTCCACGGTGAAGAAATGGATATTGGGCGAATCGAACCAGTCGTGTGGAAACAGCTTAGTTTTGGGCGCGCGGCCGGTGAACAGATGGGCCAGGCGAACGCTCCAGTGGCCAAAGTTTGGAAACGCGACGATGGCACGGCGACCCACCCGCAGCATTTCGCGCAGCACTTTGAGCGGCGCGCGGGATTCCTGAAGGGTCTGGCTCAAGATCACGTAATCGAAAGCCTGGTCGGGAAGGTCGGCCAGCGCATCTTCAATATCGCTATGGAAGACGGACACGCCGCGCGAAATTGCTTGGCGCACTTTCGAGCCTTCGATCTCCACGCCGCGCGCATCCACACGCTTGTTCTCGGCCAGCCACGCCAGCAACTCGCCTTCGCCGCAGCCAAGATCCAGGACACGCGCTTTGGGCTCAATAATCGCGCTGATGATGGCGTAGTCGCTGCGTCCGAGCAGATTCGGGACGAACGATTCGGACACTCTTAGCTTTGCTCCCGCAAAGCCTGTTCTGACGATGCCCGCTCCCGGAGCGTGCTCGCCAGGAACCCGCGGACCAGTTCGGTCTGTTCGGAGACGTTCACCAGGAAAGCATCGTGGCCATAGGTGGACGGCAGATCGCAATAGGCGACGTCGCAGTTGCGGCCGCGCAGCGCGCGCACGATGTCGAGCGATTGGTAGCTTGGATAGAGCCAATCGGACGAGAAGCTGATGACCAGGAACCGCGATTTCACGCCATCGAACGCGGCGCTGAGCGACGGCCGGCCGGCGGTGAGATCGAAATAATCCATGGCCTTGGTGATGTAGAGGTACGAATTCGCGTCGAAGCGATCGACAAACTGATTGCCGCGGTAACGCAAGTAGCTTTCTACTTCGAACTGATCTTGATCGCGCAGACGGCGTCCAAATTTTTCGCGCATCGACGCGTCGCTCATGTAGGTGATGTGGCCCACCATCCTCGCCACCGACAATCCACGCGCGGGAGGCTTGCGGCCGTAGTAATTTCCTTCGTTCCAATCCGGGTCAGCCATGATAGCTTGCCGTCCCACTTCGTTGAAAGCGATTTGCTGCGGGCTGTGCCGCGCCGTTCCGGCGATTGGAATCGCGGACGCCACCGCATCCGGATAAGCCACTGCCCACTGCATCGCCTGCATGGCGCCCATGGAACCGCCTGAGACCGAGAGCAGCCGCTCGATGCCCAGATGGCCGATCAGCATTTTCTGCAGCCGCACCATGTCGGGAATCGTGACCGGCGGAAAAGACATTCCGTATGGGCAGCCCGTGGAGGGATTGATGGAGCCTGGGCCCGACGTCCCGCGGCAACCGCCCAGAACGTTAGAACAAATCACGAAATATTTATCGGTGTCGAACCCCTTGCCCGGTCCGATCATGCTATCCCACCAGCCATCCTCGCCCGCGGCGTGCGCATCGCCCGAAAAAGCATGGAGAACCAGGATGGCGTTATTCCTGGCTGCGTTCAATTCGCCATAGGTCTCATAGGCGACATCCACCGGAGCGAGCGTCATTCCGCCGTCGAGCGAAATAGAATCGAACTTCGCAATGTGGGACTCAGTGATCATCAAATGCAGTGGCTGAGAAACTCTTTGGCAATTGTGGCGCACGCACTCGTG
>PKZC01000227.1:3969-4176 GCA_003132905.1 Bryobacterales bacterium
CCCTTGCCCTGATGTTCCTCGATATAGGTTTGGACTTTGGAGCGGTCCGTGGGGTCGTAGTTTTCCGGAACCCCTTTGAACCGCAGCACGCTTCCATCGTGCATGGTTACGCTGACAGCTCCGTTCTGGCCGATGTGGGCCAGGATCTCGCTCGCCGGCGCGACGAAATCGGTCTCAGTGGCCTTCAGCTCGTGCTGGCGCGTGTAT
>PKZC01000300.1:0-15486 GCA_003132905.1 Bryobacterales bacterium
CAGCAGTTCGGGCTTCGATCCCGCTTCGAGCCCAAAGTGATAAGGACGGCCGAAATGGAAGACCTCCTCCACCACCTGCCTCTGTTGATTCACTTTGATCGGGTAAACGCAGCGATAATCGCCCTTATAGTTGTGCTCGGCGATGGCGTTCTGGAACGCCCCGTACATTTCGCCTAAGCGATGCTTCAGAATATCCGCGAAACGGACCAGGATAGGCAGCCCGATGCCGCGTAGCTCCAGTTTTTCCATCAGCTCGCGCAGATCGATGCCGCGCGCCGGTTCCTTACTGGGATGCACCCACAGATGCCCGTTCGCCCCCACGGAAAAATAGCCCTTGCCCCAACTGGCGACGTCGTAAAGCTCGCTGGCGTCGGTGACGGTCCACCGCTCCGTCGGTTCATAAACGGTGGCTTCACTGAGTTTCAATTCGCGGTTACCTCCGGGGACACTTCGCACCTTGCGTCCAGGCGCTAAAACTCAGTGTCCTCGGAATCGGCGTCCAGGGCAAGTAAATTCTTAACCAGGCGAGGAGTTTGAACGTTTGGTTACGAGGGTTTCTGGCCGCTGCCGCCGTTGCCGTGGCGCTCGTACCAGTTCCGGACGATAACGATCAGCGCATCGAGGTTGTCAGCCACACCAGCTAGNNAGCTAGCTTCTCGTCGGTGTGCTTTTGCTGCTCGGCTAGTGCGCTGATTGTTTCCGCAGCTTTCCGGAGGGCTGTTTCGGTGCGATCCATCCGATCGTTCATCAGCACCTGAGCCGTTAGCAGGTGGCGCTGGCTGTTCGCGAGCTGATTCAGGGTAGACCCCACCTGATCAAAACGCTCGTCGGGATTGGACTGGGGGTTCACGTAACACCATTGTACGCCTTCGCCAACGCCCTTTTTTCAAACCCGAAACGTGTCGGCGCGCCAGCTGATGATCGCCTTCTTGATGTCCTTCGATGGCATCCCCGCAGCCAGAACCTTCGTCACCAGGCCGGGCAACTCGTTGTCGGAAGCAAAACGTAGCGCGATCAATTGCGATTCGGTCAGCTCGCCGATACGCGGCCGCAGCTCCGCGGCCAACAAAGCCTGCAACCGCAGCCGCTCTTCCAGGCGAATGAGCCGGTCTTGCGCGCGCAGCGGATTCAGCCGAATCAAGAAAACGGCCACGAAGAACAGTGCGCCCATCAACAGCAGAATCCAGGCGTCCAGTTGTTGATAGTGCCGCACCGCGTTGACGATAGTGAGAACTAGCAGCACCGCCGAACCGGGGGCGAGGAAAAAGTGAAACGGCGGATGGAGCCGCGCGTGGTTGGCATAAGTTTGCAGCGTCTTTTCAGCCAAGGTGCCTCCTTAAAGAAAAAAGAAAAGCCTGCGGGAAGAAAAGCCTGCAGGCATGTTTCTTTGACTTTGCTTCGTATCGCTTTGTATCATCATACTTCCTGCACGGTTGCATGCAGGAATGTTCTCACAACGTCTTCCGGGGAATAGAGCGCAAGGAGAGGTAGCGATGAAGCTTCCGTCGAAAAGAGTGTGGATGTATAGCGGTGCTGTGGCTTTGCTCAGCGCCACGGTGCCGTTCGGAGGCGTCGCCTTCGCGCAGGCTAAGCCGCAGATGGCTGACGACGTCTTCAAGAATATTCAGGTCCTGAAAGGCCTTACGGTCGACGAGTTCATGGGCACCATGGGCCTCTTTTCGGCCGCCTTGAACGTCTGTTGTGGAGACTGCCACATCGGCGCCGGTGGCTCCAATCCGCAGTGGGAGAAAGACCAGCCACGCAAAGTGATCGCCCGCCAAATGGTGCGGATCATGAACAAGGTCAATAAAGATAATTTCAATGGCAGCCAAGTGGTGACTTGCTGGACCTGCCATCGCGGCACCACGCCCCCCGCGACCACGCCCACCATCGACGCAATTTATAGCGACCCGGTGGCCGTCTATCCTGACGTACTGCCAAAGGCCTCCGCCGGCGCTGTGGTGCCAACCATCGATCAGATTCTCGACAAGTATATTCAGGCTCTCGGCGGCGCCGACGCGTTGTCGAAGATCACCAGCTACGCGGGCACAGGAACCAGCACCACATTTGGAACGGATCGGACGAACAAAGCCGAGATCTTCGCCAAAGCGCCGGATAGGTATGTCACCATCGTCCACCAGCGCGAAGGCGACATGATCCGAACCTACGATGGCCACGATGCGTGGGTAGTGCTTCCGCTGACCGTTACCGGAGAATATCAACTGACCGCCACTGCGGCCGAAGGCGGAAAATTGGACGGTCAACTGGCTTTTCCAGGCAACATCAAGACCTTCTTCAACGCTTGGAAGGTGAGCTACCCGGGTAATATCGATGGCAAAGACGTAAACGTTGTCCAGGGCACCGGGCCTGGAGGGTTCATCGCAACGTTCTATTTCGACAAGCAGACCGGCTTGTTGACGCGCTTGGTCCGTTACGCCAATTCCGCGGTCGGCCGTGTTCCAACGCAAATTGACTTCTCCGACTATCGTCCGGTGGCGGGCGTCATGATGCCCTTCAAGCGAAACTATGGTTGGGTGAGCGGACGTGAGGAATACGTGCTGACAGAAATCAAGCCCAACGTCCCGGTTGACGATGCGAAGTTCGCCAAACCGCCGGCGCCGGTTCCACCGCTGAAATAATGTCATCGTGGGCCCTCCCGGAAGGAACACGAGGGCCATGGCACGGCAGAGGCGACACTTCGGAGAATCGCTTGAATTCATTGCCCCAAATGTGCTAGGGTAACGTTTTTGGGGCAGCAGTTTTGGGGCGTGCTGTAGCTATCGGAAGGCGCCTTCTCGCAGCCTGTAAGTTCCCTTCTTCAAAGACATAATGGAATCGACGCTACACGGCCTGGGTCAACTCCTGCTAAAAGCAGTACCCACCATTTTCCTTTTGTTGATCGTTCATTTTTACCTGAAGAGCATGTTCTTCAGGCCTATGGGCGAAGTGCTTGCCAAGCGGCGCGCGGCCACTGAGGGTCTTCGCGAATCGGCTGCGGCAATACGCGCCAAGGCGGATGAACAAACTAAGTCCATCGAAGCTCAGCTGCGCCAGGCGCGCGAGGCGATTTATCTTGAGCAGGAAGAAGCCCGCCGCGGATGGATCGGCGATCAGACGGCTCAATTAGAAGACGCACGGAAGCAAACCCGCGAACTGATTCATCAATCCGACGAAATGCTGGAAGCGGAAGCCGTTGCCGCCAAAAGCCAATTAGCTGGTACGGCGGACGCTCTGGCCGATCAAATCGCGCAAGCGCTGCTCAAAAGGACTTCCGCTTAATGCGCAGAGCAACCTTTGCTATCGCGCTCGGGCTGGCCTTGGCGTCCTATGCGCTGCCGCAGGAAGCGCCCGCCGCCAACGAGAATCACGCCGAGCAAGGCGACCCTTGGATATGGTGGAAGTGGGCGAATTTCGCCATTCTGGCCGTGGGGCTTGGATACCTGATCGGTAAGCACGTGCCGCCGCTATTTCGCAAGCAGTCTGACGAAATCCAAAGCGCGCTGGCAGAGTCTGCAAAGATCAAACAAGAGGCTGCCGCTTACGCCGTCGGCGTGGAGGCGCGGCTGGCCAATCTCCAAAGCGAAATTCAAAAACTCCGTGAGGGTGCCCACGCTGAAATGATGGCGGAAGGCGAACGTCTCCGCCGCGAAACCGAACATCACGTGCAGAGGATACGGGAACAATCCGTGCAGGAAATGGCGCTGATGACGCGCGCCGCCAAAGAAGAGCTGCGGAAATACGCCGCCGAGCTTGCCATTCGGTTGGCCGAACAGCATATTCGCTTCCGCATGAACCCAGAGACTCAGGAGCAGTTGGTAGACGGATTCCTTCGCGATCTCCACGGGCGTATTCCACCTCAGGCGGCGAACTGACATGGCTTCCGCCGTTGCTAACCGATATGCCCACGCGCTGGTCGATATTGTCATGGCGTCGGGCTCGCCGCTGAAGCCGGAAGATGCTTTGGCGCAACTGCGCGCCGTAGAGGGGCTCATCCAAGAATCGCCCGAGTTGCGGACCGCGCTGGCGACGCCCGCCATTCAAAATTCGCGCAAGCGCGCCGTAATGGCCGACCTGCTGGCGAGAATCGGTGGATCACCTCTAATCCGGAATTTCGTCTACGTAGTAATCGATCACCGCCGCATCGGCATTATGAGCGAAATTCGGGAAGCTTTTGAATTGCAGCTCGACCAACGCCTCGGCTTCGTCCGCGCTGAGGTGTCTTCCGCCGTGCCTCTGAATGCGCCGCAGAGCGCGGGCCTGGAATCGGAGCTTTCGAAACTGACCGGTAAGCGCATGCGCTTGCGGTTCGATGTCGATCCCGATCTGCTGGGCGGTGTGGTGGCGCGCATTGGATCCACGGTGTACGACGGATCTATTCGCGGCGAGTTGCGGCAGTTGGGCAGGAAGCTAGCGTCGGGTTCCGCGGAATAGGGCGGTCGAAATAGGGGATGGAATTGACTTATGGCTCAGATCCAAGCTGATGAAATCGCGCGCCTGTTGCGCAGACGAAATTGAGCATTATGAAAAGGCGGTCAGTGTTTCCGAAACCGGATCGGTGATCTCGGTCGGCGACGGCATCGCCCGTGTTTACGGGCTCGAAAACGTCATGTCCGGAGAGATGGTGGAGTTCCCTCACGGTGTCACCGGCATCGCGCTCAACCTGGAAGAAGACCAGGTGGGAACGGTGCTGCTCGGCGAATATCAAGAGATCATGGAGGGCGACGAAGTCCGCCGCACCGGCAAAATCATGGCCGTGCCGGTGGGCGAGGCGCTAGTGGGCCGGGTGGTGAACGCGCTGGGCGTGCCCATCGACGGTAAAGGACCTATCATTACCACCGAAACGCGCCCGGTGGAAGCAATCGCTCCCGGTGTTGTCGACCGCCGTTCGGTGAAAGAACCGCTGCAAACCGGCATCAAGGCCATTGACTCGATGATTCCAATCGGCCGCGGCCAGCGCGAGCTGATCATTGGCGACCGTCAAACCGGCAAGACCGCTGTCGCGCTCGACACCATCATCAATCAGAAGGGCGGCGACGTGATTTGCATCTACGTCGCTATCGGCCAGAAGCGCTCCACGGTGGCGCAGGTGGTGAAGACGCTGGAAGATTTCGGCGCCATGGAGTACACCATCGTTGTGGCCGCCACGGCTTCCGATCCAGCCCCCATGCAGTACATCGCGCCGTACGCCGGTTGCGCCATGGGCGAGTTTTTCCGCGATACGAAACGCCATGCGCTGTGCATCTACGACGATCTTTCGAAGCACGCCGCGGCCTATCGCGAAATTTCGCTGCTGCTGCGCCGTCCGCCGGGACGTGAAGCGTATCCTGGCGATGTGTTTTATCTCCATAGCCGATTGCTGGAGCGCGCCGCCAAGCTGAATGAGGAAAAAGGCAGTGGTTCGCTCACCGCTTTGCCGATCATCGAGACGCAAGCCGGCGACATTTCCGCCTACATTCCCACCAACGTGATTTCCATCACTGACGGCCAGATCTTCCTTCTGGCCGATCTGTTCAACTCCGACGTTCGTCCCGCCATTGACGTCGGCCTCTCGGTCAGCCGCGTGGGCGGCAGCGCGCAAATCAAGGCCATGCGGCAGGTGGCCGGATCGTTGCGCTTGGATCTGGCGCAGTATCGCGAGCTGGCGGCGTTTGCGCTGTTCGGTTCCGAGCTGGACAAGGCGTCGCAACAGCAGTTGGGCCGCGGCAAGCGCCTAGTGGAAATTTTGAAGCAGCCGCAATACAAACCGGTCCCGGTGGAAAAACAAGTGGTGATTATCTTCGCCGGCACCAGCGGCCTGCTGGACGATCTGGCAGTGGAGCAGATCCGCCCGTTTGAGGCCGAGCTGAATAAGTTTCTCGATTCGTCGCAGACGGCGTTGCTGCAGGAGATCCGCGAAAAGAAAACCCTGGACGACCAGGTGAAGGCCAAGCTAAACACGGTGCTGAAAGAATTCAAGGATCGCTTCGTTTCCCAACACAAGGAAGCCCTCGCCACCGCTTAGCCCATGCCCAGCCTGATCGACTTACGCCGGCGCATTCGCTCGGTGAAAAACACGCAGCAGATCACCAAGGCCATGAAAGTGGTTTCGGCGGCCAAGCTGCGTCGCGCACAGGATCGTGTGCTGGCGGCGCGCCCCTATGCCGAAATCATCCAGCGCATGCTGGCCAATGTGGCGCAGGCGGCGGCCGAGCAGAACGCGGCCGAAGAGATCGAGCTGCTGGCCCGGCGGCCGGAGAAGCGGATTTTGTTGCTGGTCATCACAGCCGATCGAGGCCTGGCCGGCGCCTTCAACTCCAACGTCATTCGTCGGGCGCAAAAGTTTATCGTCGAGCACCGCGAGTCCGAAGTCCGGTTGGAACTGATTGGGCGCAAGGGCCGCGACTTTTTCAAGCGGCGTAAGGCCAACATCACGGGTGAATACACCACGCTTTTTCAGAAGGCCCCGCGTTACCAGGATGCGCTAGAGATTGCGCGCAAGGTCATCGAGATGTTCCGCAAAGCGGAAATCGATTCCGTCTACCTGGTGGTGAACAATTTCAAAAGCCTGATGTCGTCGCTATTGGTCACCTCGAAGCTGCTGCCGGTGGAGCTTCCCGAGAAGCAGGAGCTGATCGACTATATCTATGAACAACCGCCGGGCGAGCTGCTGGCGGCGCTGTTGCCACGTTACATTGAATCGCAGATCTACCGCGCCATGCTCGAGTCCGACGCGGCTCAGCACGCCGCGCGAATGAGCGCGATGGAGGCGGCCAGCACCAACGCCTCCGACGTCATCAGCGCGCTGACGCTGAATATGAACCGCGTACGGCAAGCCAGTATCACCCGAGAGATTATCGAAATCGTGAGCGGGGCTTCGGCGCTTGATTGAAGCCGCCGCTCTGGATTAAAGAGGTATTTATGGCAACTACAGCAGGCACGCAGGTTGAAGGCAGGGTCATCCAGATTTCTGGTCCGGCCATCGACATTCAATTTCCCGAACACCAGATTCCTGTCATCAACACGGCCATCCACATCACTAGCGAAGGCTTTGATACCAGCGTCCCCATCGACGTAATGGTGGAGGTGGCACAACACATCGGCGAAGGCCGGGTGCGCACCATTGCGTTGCAGCCCACCGACGGCATGGTGCGTGGCATGAAGGCCATCAGCCTGGGACACGGCGTGGAAGTTCCGGTCGGAAATGAGACGCTGGGCCGCGTGATGAACGTTATCGGCCAGCCCGTGGACAACATGGGGCCGGTGAATACCGCCCAGAGGTGGCCCATCCATCGTTCCGCGCCGGCCTTCGACGAGCAGGCCACCGAGCTACAGATGTTCGAGACGGGCATCAAGGTGATCGATTTGCTCGAACCCTACCTCCGCGGCGGAAAAATCGGGCTGTTCGGAGGCGCCGGCGTCGGCAAAACTGTGATCATCATGGAGCTGATCAACAACATCGCTCTAAAACATGGTGGCGTGTCTGTGTTTTCCGGTGTCGGCGAGCGCACTCGCGAAGGTAACGATCTTTGGATGGAAATGCAGGAATCCGGGGTGTTGGATCCGCATGACTTTACCAAGTCGAAAGTTGCGCTGATCTATGGCCAGATGACGGAGCCACCCGGGGCGCGCCTGCGCGTGGGTCTCACCGGGCTCACCGTCGCCGAGTATTTCCGCGACGAAGGCGGCCAAGACGTGCTGCTGTTTATCGACAATATTTTCCGCTTCACCCAGGCTGGCTCTGAAGTATCGGCGCTGCTGGGACGCATGCCGTCGGCGGTGGGTTATCAGCCCAACCTGGCTACTGAAATGGGCGAGCTGCAGGAGCGCATCACGTCGACCAAGAAGGGTTCCATCACGTCCGTGCAGGCCATTTACGTGCCTGCGGACGACTATACCGATCCCGCGCCCGCCACCACCTTCGCGCATCTTGATGCTACGACAAACCTGACGCGTAGCCTGGTGGAGCAGGGCATCTATCCGGCCGTCGATCCGCTGGCGTCGAGCTCGCGCATTCTCGATCCGCGCATTCTGGGAGAAGAGCACTATGGCGTGGCGCAGCAGGTGAAGCAGATTCTGCAGCGCTACAAAGATCTGCAGGACATCATTGCGATCCTTGGCATCGACGAACTTTCAGACGACGACAAGCAGACCGTGGCGCGCGCCCGCAAGATCCAAAAATTCCTTTCGCAGCCGTTCCATGTCGCCGAGCAGTTCACCGGCATCAAGGGCAAGTACGTTTCGCTGGCCGATACAGTCCGCAGCTTCAAGGAAGTGGTGGACGGCAAGCATGACGATCTGCCCGAGCAGGCCTTCTATATGCAAGGCGACATCGAAGATGTGAAGAAGCGAGCCGAAGAGTTGAAGAAGTAGGACGCGGCATAATCCATGGCGGACACGTTCGATATTGAGATTGCCACACCCGAGCGGTTGCTGGCGCGCGAGAAAGCCATCCGCGCGCAAATTCCCGCCAAGGAAGGCTATATCGGGGTGCTGCCGGATCATGCGGCGCTGCTCTCCGAGCTTGGGATCGGCGCTCTCACCTACACAACTCCAGAGGATCATCGCTTCAGCCTTGCCATTGCGGGGGGCTTTCTCGAGATCCACAACAACGTTGTCCGCGTGCTGACCGATCAGGCCGAAAAGGGCCATGAGATCGACGTGACCAAAGCCGAGCAGGATCTGAAACGCGCGCAGGATGCCATGATCAATCCGGCGCTCGGTATCGACATCGCGTCAGCGCTTATCGCCGCCCGCCATGCACAGGCCCGCATCGACGCGGCTCGCAAAGCAGCCGCCAAGGAAGAATAGCGGCGGCCTTCAGATAGAATGAAAGCAGGCGATGTTTCGCGCTATCTTCTATCTTCTTCTCACGGTGGTGGTGATTACCGTGCTGAAGAGCATCATCGGGATTGTCCTCAGAGGAGTTTCCGAGGCGATGAAGCCGGGTTCCAGCACCCCGGGCGCAGCGCCGCGCGTCTCTAATCAGGTCCCGCTCACTGGCGAGCTCAAGAAAGATCCGGTCTGTGGAACTTATATCGCAGCGGCCACTTCCATCAAGGAAAAGGTGGGAGGACAGACCTTCCATTTCTGCTCCCCGGAATGCCGTGATAAGTACGTTGCTTCGATGGCTCGCTAGCCTCGCGGCAGTGGCTCTGCCGGCGTTTGGAGAGCCGGTTTTCTACAAAGACATTCTTCCCATCCTCCAGCAGCAATGCCAGCAATGCCACCGCCCGGGCGAAATTGCGCCCATGCCGTTTCTGACGTATGCCGAAACGCGTCCCTGGGCCAAAGCCATCCGCGAGCAGACCGTCGCGCGCAAAATGCCGCCGTGGTTCGCAGACCCCGCCTACGGCCACTTCGCGAATGATCGATCGCTCTCGCAGATGCAGATCGACACGCTGGCAGCGTGGGTCAACCGGGGCGCTCCTGCCGGCGATCCCCGAGATGCTCCACCACAGCGCGAGTGGCCGGAAGGGTGGAACATCGGAACGCCCGATGCGGTCTTTGAAATGCCGTCGGCTTTCGCCATTCCTGCCGCGGGCGCGGTGGATTATCAGTACCTCATTCTGCCGACGCATTTCGCCGAAGACCGCTGGGTTCAAAAAGTGGAAGTGCGGCCGGGCCATCGGTCCAACGTCCACCATGCGGTGGTCTACATCCGCGAAGCTGGATCGAAATGGTTGGAAGGGCAGCCACTAGAGCGGCCTTTTTCCGTGCCCCTGGCGAAGGGTTTTACCACCAGTGACATTCTGATGGTTTACACGCCGGGGAATTCATTCGATGAGTGGAAGCCCGGCATTGCGAAGCGCATCAAAGCGGGCTCAGACCTGGTGCTGCAGATGCACTACACCGCGAACGGCAAAGCCGCCGAAGACCGCACGCGCGTCGGCATTGTCTTCGCGAAGCAACCTCCCCAACAAGCGGTGCTGTCGCTGCAAATGAGTAACGACCGTTTTGTGATTCCCGCAGGCGATTCCAACTATCGCGTGCAGGTCTCCGGAACTTTGCCCAACGACGCGCTGCTCATCAGCATGTTCCCGCACATGCACCTGCGCGGCAAAGCCTTCGAGTATCTGATTACCGAGCCCAACGGTCACGTGGAGACGCTGCTCAAAGTGAATCACTACGATTTTCAATGGCAGCTCAACTATCGCCTGGCTGCGCCCAGGCTGCTGAAAGCGGGCACCCATCTCACCTGGGTTGGGTACTTCGATAACTCGCCCAACAATCCTGGCAATCCCGATCCAACGGCGGACGTTCGCTATGGCGAGCAGAGTTGGGAAGAGATGATGATCGGATTTTTCGATGTCGTCGTCGATGCGAGTATCGACAAGCCGAAGTTCTTCGAGCGTAAACCATCTGCCGCCGCTCTCACCGTTAGCAAATAAAAAAGCACAAAAAAGCTTGTCGTATCGGGGCATGGGCAGTACACTAAAGCTTCAGCGCTCTTATGTGGGGAAAACAAAACGACGGACAAATGATTCAGAATCCACCGGCGCCTCAGCCCAGCCAACCAGCGGCCGCTGCTCCGGCTCCGGTAATCAGCCAACCACGTCAGGCGCCCGCGCCTGCTCCAACCACAACGGTGTTTGGTAAATCCATGAAGATCATCGGCGAGGTCACCAGCGATGAAGAGCTGTACCTGGATGGCGATCTCGACGGTAAGCTGAACCTTCGCAACCGCCTGACCGTCGGGCCGAACAGCAAAGTGAATGCCAACATCAAGGCTACCGAAATCATCGTCTTTGGCACCATCAAGGGCAACGTCGAATCGGAGAGCCGCGTTTCGTTGCGCGCAGGCGCGTCTATCGTTGGAGATATCAAGACCGCCGGTATCGTAATCGAAGACGGGGCATATTTCAAAGGTGGTATCGACATCTCCAAGAACGGCGAATCCAAGAACGGCGAAAGCAAACCTGCGCCGAAGGCCCAAGGCGCTGCACAGAGCGCCGCCGCCGGTCAGAAACATTAAGCCAGACAATTGTATCGGCCGAGATGCAACAGTTTTACCGTTACGTGCGTCCTATAGATTGAGGCCGCACCCTCAGTAGTGAGGAACATGTGACCGGAACTGGGGCGCTCGTTGGAAGGCGCGCGCCCCTCTGTTTGCCCTTTCAGTTCGGGCTTATTGGTTTTAATTTGTTCTCAATGCGCTTGCGTAATGTGCGCTCGGGCTTGAGACTGAGTGCCGATTCATAAGCCATGCGAGCTTCGGCGGAATGCTTGCGAGCGGCTTCCAAATCGCCGATTCGTTCAAACAAGGCCGGGTCCTGCGAGTTTGACTTGGTCACTTGTCGAAGCTGATCCAGTGCTCCGTCGCTGTCGTTGGTCTTCGCAAGAGTATCGGCCAGCGCGATGTGCGCCGCAACGTAATCCGGTTTTGCTTCGAGCACTTTGCGGTATTCATCCGCAGCCTCGGCGTTGTCGCCCTGAGCGGCCAGCGCGCCGGCCAAACTGAGACGCGACGGCAGATAGTCCGGAGATTGGCGCAGGTTCTCCCGCCATAGGTCAATCGCTTCCTTCTCGCGATTCCTATCATCCGCCAGTAATAGGGCCAGGTTGTGCCGCGCAGGCAGCAGGCTCGGGTTTTTCTGTAAAGCTTGCCGGTAAAGCTGCTCCGCTTCCGTCCGCTTGCCTTCTGACGCTTTCAGTGTGCCCAGCGCATTGTACGGTTCGGCTGAATTGGGCGCGAGCATCTCCGCCTTCGTATACGCCGTCTCGGCGTCTTTGCGCCGGTTCAAGCGCTGATAAACCAAGCCCAGGTTGTACGGCAAATAGCTATATTGCGGAGTCAGCCGGATGGCCTCCTGATAGGCGCGAATGGCCGATCGATAGTCGCCGGTCTCCACGTAAGCCAGCGCCACATTATGCAATGGATACGACCAGTGCTGCGCGCGCCGCACCGCATCGCGAAACGCCGGGATCGCCTTGTCGTACTGCGCCTGTTCCAGATACGCGATACCCAGCGCATTAAATCCATAAGCGGCGCCTGGATCGATACGCACAGCCTGTTCCAGCAGATTAGCCGCTTCCGGAAATTTCTTGTCGAACAACAGCGCGCGGCCTTGGAAGAAATCCTGGCGGCCTTCCAGAAACAGCGATTCTTGCGTCAACGTCCGCGCCGCGTCCATGTATTGCGCGCCGTTCTGAAACTCATCGCGCGATTGCGGCCTTTCATCGCCTGCCAGATATTGCAGTAAGACTCCCTGGCCCTTATCTTCCAAAGCCACTCGAAGCTGATTCTCGCGCTCCTGATATTGTTCGGGACTAGCTACCTTTTGCAGGTCTCGCAAAGCCGCGAAAGCGTTGTCCGGATCGGTGGGCAGGATTCGTCCCGCTTTGATCGCCGACGTGAAGCGCTCCACCATCGCCTCCGACTGGGGTTTTGCGGGAACTTGCCCTTGTGGAGAGCCTGCCGCCATAAGGAGAGGACCACCGTTATTCGAGTCCAGGAGCACTCGCCAGTGCGCAACATCTATACCCGGCTTGCGGGTGTCTGAAAGCCGCATCATATTGTCGTAGGTCCCGAATTCGCGCGGATGCTGCTTGTTTGCCGTCGCCATCGGAACCTGCTCGCTGACGTATTTGATCAACTCGTCGGCATCCACCACACCGTCCTTGTTTTCGTCGGCCGCGCCTTCCAGGCCCTTGATCACGAAATAACTGAAGACGCCATGTCCGCCGCCGAACTCGGGCCCTTCGAGCGAAACCTCGCGCGGGCGGCTGGCCAGCAATCCGAAAAGATCGCCTTGGATATCTCCGAGTTGTTGCACGTTGGATGCCACTGTCGTGTTGTGGATGGTCCCAATGGTGCCGGCCTTGCAAACGTCGACGAACAGCAGAACGCGGCCCACTTTGCTGAGCTGCTCTTCAAAAAGCGACTGCAGGTCATCCATGGCTAACGCTGTGCTCTTCAGATCCTGTGGATCGGAATCGTAGGTCAGAATAAACGCGTTCTTGCTGCCCGGCGTTTCCACCGTGCCGTGCCCGGCGATCAGGATGATCACCGTATCGTTCTTGCCGGCGCGGCGCTTCAAGAAATCCTGGAACCCGTTTCGCACCGCGGCTGTAGTCGCCTTGTCGTCGGTCAGCAGCAGCACGTTGCCGCTCGGGACGCTCCCTCCGAGTGGACTCTCCAGCAGCTTCCCGAACACGCTTGCGTCCGCATCGGCGAACTGA
Organism: Bryobacterales bacterium; assembly: GCA_003132905.1. Next base: position 13,159 of record PKZC01000300.1, read on the forward strand.
AGCGACAGCTCCGGCTTCGCGTATTTCGAGATGCCCACCAGCAGCGCGTAAGTCTGCCCAGCAGCCTGGGCCGAAGCCGTGGCAGCTGACGCTTGATCTGCGAGCGCCTGCTCCAGGTCGAAGATTTTGCTCTTCACCCAAACGGCGTCCGGCCATTGCTCGCGAAGCTTGTAATAGGCGTCGAGCGCGTTGGCTACCAGCTTGTGATTCTCAAAGACCGTCGCCTCCGTCACCAAAGCCGCCTCATCCTTTGGATTCGCCGCCAGCGCCGCTTCATACGGCGCAAGTTCGGATTGCACGTCGGCGGCAAGCTTGTCGTGCGGCGTTGGTGGAACCTCAGGCTTGTTCAGCCCCCGCGTCATACTGACGCCATAGTGCTGCTGGCTGGCTGCCGCGACGCGCAAGGTTTGCGGCAACGTGCAGGCGCGTGCCGGCTGCTCGGTGATCTTTCCCGATCGCACCTTGGGAGCCTTGGCATCCAGGCGGACCTCGCCGGCCGCAGTCAGGGTATCGAGCGATTTACCGGGACAAAAGAGGAACGTCGCCGGACCGCCTTCGGTTTTCAAGCCGTCGCCTGCAAACAGCAGATCCCCTGGACGCGCGGCGAGCGGTGTCTCGGTGTCCGCGCGAAGCAGCTTGCTGCCTGTCGCGGTGAGAACCAACCCGACGGGATCTTCTTTGGTGTCTGCAACGGCGGTGTCCGCGAAGGCCATCGCCGCGCACAGCAGCATCAAAACAACTTTACGCATTCACTGCAGCCTTCACCACCAGCGACGTCACCGTGTACAAATCAATCGGCAAAGCTTTGCCTCGTACCGGCGCCTGCCCCAAGTGCGTCGTTTCCACCACACTCCCCAGCCTCGCTTGCGTGGTTCCAGTCATCAACAGCTTCGTATGATGCTCCTTATTCAGGCTTTCCAGCCTGGACGCCAGGTTCACAGTGTCGCCCAACACCGTGTACTCCATTTTATCGGCTGAGCCCACATTTCCCACTACGGCGGGACCCGTATGGATTCCAGCTCCGGTCTCAAAACGGCTACGCGCCGTTACCATGCGGGTGGCGCAACGAACCGCCCTTAAAGGATGATCGCCCGGTTCGGCGCCTTCATCGTCGTCCGAGAATACTGCCAGAATGCCGTCGCCAATGAATTTGTTGACATGCCCGTGGTACATCACGATGATCCCCACCATCATGCCCATGTATTCGTTCAGCAGTTGCACCACGACTTCGGGCCCCTGCTCCTCAGAAACCTGCTCTGTGAAGGCCGTGAAGCCCCGGATATCGGTGAACAGGATGGTCACTTCCATTCGTTTGCCCGATAAGGCGATCGACTCCGACTCTTCCAGTGACGAAGCCAGCTGCTTTCCCACGAACAGCGATACCGCGCGATGAAACAGATTTCCGCGCGTTTCTTCCGTGGCCCAACGATAAACCAACGAAGCGATCAGGCCCAACGAAGTTGCCACCAATACCTCGGAAGTGGAAAGGATAAAGCCCCATTCGAACGATAAATGAGTGGCAACCAGAATGACGACCACTTCGAGCAGCATAAAACTAACGGCGCGGCTGGCTACGAAGAAAGTGACAGCCAGTACCGCCAGTGTTGTGGCTACCAGCAGAGCGAGTGCCAGCGCCCATTGCGGCACCGGCACCAGATAATCTTGCGTCAGTAACGTGCGCACCGTATTGGCATGGATCTCGACGCCCGGCATGGTCCATTTGGAGCCGCTAAACAGCGTAAAGAACGGCGTGTCGAAACGGTCGTCCACGAAATCCGTACCCACCAGCACGATTCTTCCTTCCACCCACTTTCGCAGCTGATCCTGGTTTCCGGCTTTAGCGGCCGCCTCAAAATCGGCCAGCGAAACGCTGGGGAACGTGTTCGGAGGTCCCGCGTAGTTGATGGCGATGGATCGCCGCGGGGAGATAGGGATGGCGTGGCCCTGGAGCGACAGCGCGCCCTTCTGGAATTGCACCTCTGTGCCGATGTATTTCTCGACAGTTCGCATGGCCAAAGAGCGAGCGGATGGAGGGTCGGCTGGATTGTTAGACGGGGCTTCGATCAGTTCCTGGTTGCGAATGAAATCGTCGTCGTCGGCGGTTAGATTGGCGAATGCACCCAACCCCAGCGCCCCAGCCACCATGTTGACCGGAATGGCTTGCGATTGCTTGTTGGAATTCAGCTCAGACACGTATCCGACAACCACCGGAACCGGAGACGTGCTGATGGCGCCCGCCAGCAATTCGTCCGCATTGGGCTGCCACTGATCGATGGGAACGCCGAATGCCAAATCGAGAGCGATTACTTTCGCACCGGCTTGCCCGGC
>PKZC01000300.1:15515-30194 GCA_003132905.1 Bryobacterales bacterium
GAGGGCCCAGTGCCTCCACTTCTTCTTCATGGTAACCTGCATCTTACTACGACAGTGCGGCCATCACTCTTTAGAGTGACAAAAACTATTTCCGCTAGAGCGTTGCACACAATTTCCGGAGTTCGCGCCTGCCTGCTGTTGCTCGTCGCGGCCCTGGCTGCCTTTTCGCAGACCACTCAGGGCCTGATTTCAGGACAACTGGTCGATTCGGTGACCGGCCGTCCCATCGCGGCGGCGAACGTGATCTTCGCCAGCGCCACTTCGAACCTGGCGGGCGGGGCGGCCAGCGATGCATCCGGCTATTACTACCTGCCGCTGCTTTCGCCTGGAACTTATCAGATTCGAGTAATGTCGCCCGCCTACCAGTCGCAGGAAGTGCAGGAGCTGGAGTTGACCGTGGCGGCGCGCATCGAGCTCGATTTCAGGCTGCGGCCATTAAGCGACGTTTGGGAATCGGGCCAGTACAAGAGCGTCTTTCTTCCGGGACAAAAGACCATCGTTCCGTTTTATGGTCCCGATTTCGATCCCAGTAAGTCAGGATCGTTTGAGGCGCAGAAGGGCCGGCGTGAGCCGCTTGAATCCACCGTGTCTGAAGTTATCGATTCGGGCGAAATCAACAATCTTCCGCTCGAAGGCCGCGACGTCTACTCGCTGCTGGTAACGCAGCCCGGCGTTACCTCCGATGCGGCAACCGGCCGCGGGCTGGGGCTTTCGGTGAACGGCCAGCGCCCCTCGTCGTCCAATTATTTGCTGGACGGCCTGGAGAACAACAATTATCTGATCACCGGGCCGCTCGTCACGGTGGCGCCCGAGGCGATTCAGGAATATCGCATCTCCACCAATAACTTTTCCGCCGAGTATGGGCGCACGTCAGGATTCCTGGCCAATGCCATCACCCGCACGGGCGGCGAACAGTTTCATGGCGTTGCATATTTTTACCTGGAGAACGAGGCGCTGAACGCCAACGCGTTCCAGCAGAATTTGATCGGCGCCCCGCGCAGCATCGACAAACAAGACCAGCCAGGGTTCTTCGTGGGCGGCCCGGTGCTCAAGAATCGTTTGTTCTTCTCGAGTGCTTACGAATACTTTCGAAGCCGAGGGGACGGAGCGCCTTATCCTTTTGACCTTCCCACGCCGAACTTGTTGAGTTTCACCGGGCCGAACTCCATCGCCCGGCAGTTGCTCACTGCCTATCCCAGCCCGGTGACCACCACTGGCGCCGCGCTCACGCAGGTGGACATGCTGGCGCCTCCCGTAGCGGTAAATCGCACTCTGGCCATCGAGCGGCTGGATTACAACACGCCCGACGGCAAAAACCGCGTGATGGTCCGCGTGCTGATCAATCGGCTGGACGAGCCGGATTTTATCTGGAGCCCGTACAAAGCCTTCATTTCTTCGCTGCACGAAAACACGATTTCGGCTGGCGGCAGCTATATCCACGCATTCCAATCGAATCTCACTAACGAGGCGCGGCTCAGCTACAGCACCGATGGTCTGGGCTGGAACCGTCCTCATCCGGAGATCCCTTCGCTCACCACCAGCGATTCCTACGTGGTGAACGGAGTGCAGTATTCGGGCGTGACCTTGCCCGGCAGCGCGGCGTTCTACGCCTACAAGAACGTCAACGATAGTTGGGAAGTACTGGATAACTTGATTTGGACCCGGGGCCAGCATTTAGTGACGGTGGGCGGCGGCCTGCTCTGGCGCAGTTCGAATGGCTACCTGACGGCCGGGCAAGATGGTCAATACTTATTCGGAAACGTCCTTTCATTTGCACTCGGCGAGCCCAGTTTCCTCGAAGCCGCGATCGACCGTACAGCCCTCCCTTCCATTCAGCAGCCCGATTCGAATCGCACCTACCGCTATGGCCAGGATTTCCTGTTCGCCCAGGATACGTTCAAGATCACTCAACGGCTGACGGTGAATTACGGGGTGCGTTATGAGTTTTATGGAGGGCCCGAGAATACAGGAACGGCCAAGGACTCGCTGGTTCAACTTGGGCCGGGCAGCACGCTGGCGCAACAACTGGTGGGCGCGGCTCTGGTGCAGCCGAGTAGTTCCGGCAACGAGCAGCTTTTCCGATCGAGCAACGATTTTGAAATACGCACCGGCGCTGCTTACGATTTGTTCGGTAGCGGGCGCACGCTGCTGCGCGGCGGCTTTGGGACGTTCTATGATCGGCCCTTCGATAATCTGTGGGAAAACGTACGGGACAACAATCTCATCTTGCCGGTGCTTCGGTTGCCGGGTGGAACCACCAATTTCTTAGCGCCTGTCTCAAGCGTGCTCCAGAACTTCCAGGGCCAGACGCTGGCCAGTTCTTTCCCCGATCTGACGTTGATCGATCCTAACCTTCGCAACGGACGCGTGAAGAGTTACTTCGCAGGCGTGCAGCAAAGGATCACCGACAATCTGACGTTGGAAGTGAACGGTCTGGGGTCCTACGGGCGTGCGCTGATTACCACCGACGTCATCAATCGCAGCTTCTCCACACTCGCCGGCCGCTACAACAACAATCTTCCCGACATCGCGTATCGTGCTAACCAGGGATTCTCGGACTACAATGCGCTCACCGCCGTGCTGCGTTATCGCACTTCGCGTGGCATGATACAGGGCTCCTACACCTGGAGCCATTCCATCGACAATCAAAGCGATCCTTTGGTTGGCGATTTCTTCAATCTGACGTTCACCAGCATTCAGACCGCGGCTTCGTCGGCGCCACGCTCTACTTTTTCAGAACAGTTCAACCCCAACTCAGACCGCGGCAATTCCGATTTCGATCAGCGGCAGAATCTCGTGATCTTCTCTTATTGGAATCTGCCCGCGCCGTTCGCTCACTCGAAGCCAGGTATTGCGCTGCGCGACTGGACGCTGGCGGGGCTGGCGGCGTTCCGTTCCGGCTTGCCCTACACTGTCTATGGAACCTCCACCACGATCGGCGGGGAAGGTCTCATCCTGAATAATCGCGCGAATCTTCTCGATTCCAGCCAAGCCGTGTTCGCGAATCCATCGCCCGTTCCGGGCGGAGTGCAGCTGTTGAATGCGGTGGCGTTCGGATCCGCGGCGCCCAGCACGCTAGGCAACATCGGACGCAACGCTTTTACAGGCCCAGGATTCTATAGCTTCGATCTATCGTTGGCTCGCGCGTTTCATCTGCCTTGGCTCGGTGAATCGGGCCAACTGCGAGTGCGCGCCGATGCCTACAATGTGCTGAACCACGCGAACCTGGGCAATCCCGACGCCCGGTTGAACGATCCGCAATTCGGTGTCGCAACCTACGGCCGGCAAGGGTATCCATCCGGTTTCCCGGCCGTGGCGCCGCTCAATGAGACGCCGCGCGAGATTCAGATGAGCGTGCGAGTGGTTTTCTAACGGCCTTTCGCGAGTGACAGCGCCGCCACCCGGCCCGCCCCCAACAGCGCGGTTTTATCGTTCGTAATTACACGCACCGGAATGTCCTTCAGGATGCCGCCGATCCGTCCCTTGGCGCTGAAGGCCTTCATAAACGCGGTGCTGCTCAGCTTGCGGATAATCTTTGGCGCAATCCCGCCCCCCACATAGGTGCCGCCCGTGGCAAGCATCTTCAAAGCCAGATTGCCGGCTTCGGAACCATAGAGACAGACGAAGATATCCAAAGCTTGCACGCAAATGGCCGACGTTCCTTCCAGCGCCGATTTCGAAATGGCCGCGGATGGATCGCCCTGCTCGATCTGCTCGGCCAGCCATGGCGGCTCTTCGCCGCGCCCGGTTTCCCGCAGAAATAGATAGATGTTATGCAACCCCGGTCCCGAAAGCACGCGTTCGTAACTGACGTGATCGAAGCGGCCCATCAGATAGCGAAGCAGGTCCATTTCCAAATCGTTGCGCGGAGCGAAATCCACATGGCCGCCTTCAGAAGGAAACGGATGATACCCGCCGCGCCCGTCGGAGTACAATCCGGCCTCGCCCAGGCCCGTCCCCGCCGAAATCAAAGCGCGATTCCCGTTGTTGCCTGGTAAGCCCGGATTCAGAACCACAAAATCCGATTCCTCGAGTAGCGCGATGCCGTGCGCGTTGGCAAACAGATCGTTGATCAGCGTGATGGAGGCCACGCCCAAGTCGGCGGCCGTTTGCTTTGCGTCCACCACCCAAGGCAGGTTGGTGGTTTCCACCCGCCCGTTGACAACCGCGCCGGGAAGCCCGAAACAAACCGCATCCACTGTCTGCGGGTGCATGCCAAGAAACTTGCGTACAATCTGGGTGGGTCCGGAAAACTGCGGACTGGGATAAACCTCCAGGTGAACCACTTTCAGGTGATCCGCCGTTCCTTCGAAAAATGCCAGACGAGTGTTGGTGCCCCCGATATCGCCCGCCAGGATCATTATTCGTTGCTCCAGTGGCGATGATCCTTAGTGAGCATTTCGTCAGCCTCCGGCGGTCCCCACGACCCGGCGGCGTAGTTCGGAAACCGCCGCGGTGGCAGCGCTTCCCACACGTCCAGAATTGGCGCCACCACATGCCAGGCCGTTTCCACCATGTCAGATCGCTGGAACAGCGTCGCGTCACCGAGCATGCAGTCGTATAACAAACGCTCATAACCGGTTTGCGGCGTGGCGTTGAAATAGTCGGTGTAGTTGAAATTCATGTCTACATCGCCGATCTGCACCACGGGTCCGGGAATCTTTGCGCCGAAGCTGAGTTTGATGCCTTCATCCGGCTGCAAATGCAAAACCAGGCGATTGGGTTCCAGCTTATCCACGGCGGTCTTGCGGAACAACACGAAAGGCGCGCGCTTGAACTGGATCACGATTTTGGTGGCGCGATGCGGCAGCCGTTTTCCAGTGCGCAGATAGAACGGCACATCCGCCCAGCGCCAGTTGTCGATGAACAGCTTCATCGCGACGAAAGTTTCCGTGCGCGAATCGGTAGCCACATAGGGCTCCGCGCGATACCCCGGCACCCGGTTCGCGCCTTCCACACCCTCGCCATATTGGCCGCGCACCGTGCGCGTCAGCACTTCTTCGTCGGTCATCGGCGAAAGAGCCTTCAGAATTTTGGCCTGTTCGTCGCGAACCACATCCGCATCGAAGGAAACGGGCGGCTCCATCGCGGTCAGCGAAATGAGCTGAAAAATGTGATTGGGCACCATGTCGCGCAGCGTGCCCGCCTTCTCGTAGTACGTGCCGCGCTGCTCCACACCCACCGTTTCCGATACGGTGATCTGGACATGATCGATATAGCGCCGGTTCCAGATCGGCTCGAAGATACCGTTGGCGAAGCGGAACACCAAAATGTTCTGGACCGTTTCTTTCCCCAGATAATGGTCGATCCGATAGATCTGCTTTTCCTCTAGCACCTTACGAATTTCTTTGTTCAGGGCAATAGCCGATTCATAATCGTGCCCAAACGGTTTTTCGATGATCACCCGCCGCCAGCCGTGGTCTTCCTTCACCAAGCCCGCATCGCCCAGCTGCGTAATGATAGGTCCAAAAAAGCTAGGCGCCGTGGCCAGATAGTAAAAGTAATTGCCGCGAGTGCCGTGCTCTTTGTCGATCTTCTCCAGAAGCTCGCTTAACTCCTTGTAGGCATTGGGGTCGGCGAAATCGCCGGAAAGATAATAGATGCGGCGAGAAAACCAATGCCACAGATCGGGATCGATGGTGGTAGTGGCGAACTCGCCGATCTCTTTGCCGATCTCGTCGCGAAATTGCTCGCTGGTCAGCTCGTTGCGCGCAAATCCCACCAGCGCGAACTCCTTGGACAGCAGATTGTCTTTCGCCAGATTGTAGAGCGCCGGGATGAGTTTGCGCTTCGTTAAATCACCCGACGCTCCAAAGATTACCATCACGCACGGGTCGCCCGGACGGCCCGCGCCGAGGATCGACCTGGAAGCAGTGTCTACTGCCAATTGCATTCGTTACCTTTCCGTTTCTATTAAGACAATGCTTTCGTTATCACCGCTTGCAGTGCCGCCAAGCCGCTATCCACATCGTGCAAGTGGACCCGCAATGCCCGCCGGTTGCGATCCGCCAGCACCTGGAAATCGCCCCGCGCCTGCGCCGCCTTCACCACCCCGAATGTGAATTTCTGGCCCGGCACCGGGAGGTCGGCCTTGTCGTCGCAAGTCACTTGGAGAAACACACCCGTATTCGGACCGCCCTTGTACGCCTGGCCGGTCGAGTGTAAAAAGCGCGGACCAAATCCCAGGCATGTCGCGACTTTCTTCTTGTCGCGCACGCTTGCTCGAATGCCCTTTAGGAACTTGTGATGCGGCTGGTTCATCTCCACATAACCCAGCAGCGCGAAGTAATCGCCCGCGTTCAAGCGATTCAAGTGCGCGCGCAAATATCCCACCAGCGTCTTGTCGGATCCCGCTGCCGACGCCAGCGCCTTGGCGTTGGTTTCGTCGGTGAACAGCTCGATGCCGTTCTCTGAAAGGATCGAGGCTTCCGGCGGCAGCGCGCCCGTTTTTTCGTATTGCGAAGTCAGCTTCTTAGTCTCGATCTTGCTTGCTTCAACATCGGGCTGGTTGAACGCGTTGATGCCGATCACAGATCCGGCTACCGCGGTCGCGATTTCCCAGCGGAACATTTCCTGTCCCAGGTTGTAAATGTCCGACAGCGCGATGCGCACCACCGGATGTCCCGCCTTGGCGAGAGCGTCCACGGCTTGATCCTGCGCCGGATCCGCGCCATTCTCCAAGCGTATGTAGGCGAAGATGCGATCCTTGCCATAAACTTCCGGAGCGCCCAGCGCCTCGCCATCCACGGGGATCAGGCCCTTGCCGTCCTTGCCGGTCGATTCGGCCAATAGCTGCTCCAGCCATGCGCCGAAATCCCAAATACCGGGCGACGTGATCAGCGTCACCTTATCGCGTCCAGCCTTCGCGGCCATGCCGAGCACCAAGCCAAGCTGCACGCCCGGATTCTTATCCACCGGCAGGCACGAGGAGCACGCAATCGCCATCACATCGGCGCGATCCAGAAACCGCAGTGCGTCAATGCCCATAACCGATGCCGGAACCATGCCGAAATCGGACAGTGCGGAGTACCGTCCGCCAATGCTCGGATCGCCGTGGAAGATGTGCCGGAAGCCATCGGCCTGCGCCACTTGCTCGAACTTCGACCCCGGATCGGTGATAGCGATGAAGCGGTTGCCCGCTTTACCCGGCCCCAGGGTCTTTTCCACGCGATCGAAGAAATACTGCTTGAAGATGTTCGGTTCCAGCGTTGTGCCGGACTTGCTCGAAACGATAAACACCGTGTTCGCCAAGTCAATCTTGTTCTCGAATGCCTTCACTTGAGCGGGGTCGGTGGAATCCAACACAAACATTTCCGGGAAGCCTTCCACTTTTCCGAACGTCATTCTCAGCACTTCGGGACACAGGCTCGATCCTCCCATGCCCAGCAGCAGCGCATGCTTGAAACCGGCCGCTTTCACGTCTTTGGCGACATCTTCTAAATGCTGCTTGTGCGCCAGCTGATCCTCGGTGATGCCCAGCCAGCCAAGCCACTTGGCTTCATCGGTTCCAGTCCACAGCGAAGCATCGCGCCCCCACAGCCGCCGGACTTTGCCCGCCATTTTCCAATCGTCGATGGCTTCAGAAAGCTTCGTGCCGATATCCTCGGGCAGCGACGTGGTCTGCGCATTCACTTCGGCTTGCGAGACAAACTTGCATTTCGCGTCCACCGCGTTCAGCAGCTTATCGAACGGCTCGGCGAACAGCTTCACGGCCTGGGTAACCAGGTCGTCAGTCACTTTCTCCATGGAAATGCCGGCCGCTTCCAGATTGTCCATGGTCTGTTTGGCGGCATCCAAGCCAGCCTCTAGGCTCGCTTTCGGCTTGCCGTGATCGCGGAAAGCCTCCAGCGTTTGCGGCGGCATGGTGTTGACGGTGTCCGGCCCGATCAGCTCTTCCACATACAGCACATCCGAATAAGACGGATCCTTGGTGCTGGTGCTGGCCCACAGCACGCGCTGCGTTTGTGCGCCCTTCTGCGCCAGGGCATTCCAATCGGGACCCGAGAAGATCTGTTTGTATCGCTGATAGGTCAGCTTGCCGTTGGCAATCGCCACCTTGCCCGGCAGGCTCTTCAGCAGCGCCTGCTCCTTCGGATCGGTGCTCGATTTCAGCTTGGCCTTGACAATGGAATCCACCATGCTGTCGATACGGCTGATAAAGAAGCTGGCCACGCTCGATATGTGGCTCGGGTCGCCACCGCCGGCCGCGTATTTCTTCAGGCCGGCAATATAGGCCAGCGCCACCTTCTCATACATCTCCTGCGCGAACAGCAGCGTCACATTGACGTTGATGCCCTCGCTGATCAGTTCTTCAATAGCGGGGATTCCTTCCATCGTCGCCGGCACCTTCACCAGCAGATTGGGACGATTCACTTCCTTCCACAAGCGACGCGCGTCCTTAAGCGTGCCCTGGGTGTCGCGCGCCAGAAACGGAGAAACCTCCAGGCTCACATAGCCATCGCGCATCTTGGTCTGGTCGTAAACCGGCCGCAGGATATCGGCCGCATCCTGGATGTCTTTGATCGCGATGATTTCGTACACCCGCATCGCGTCCAGGTCCTTGCGCTTTTGCAGTTCGACCAGCGCGTCCGCATAGTCGGTGCTGCCCGTGATGGCCTTTTCGAAAATAGCCGGATTGGATGTGACGCCGCCCAGCCCGTCTTCATCCACCAGGCGTTTCAACTCGCCCCCAGTGATGAGCGTGCGCCGGATGTAATCCAGCCACGCGGATTGCCCATATTTGCGAAGTTCCACCAAAGGGTTAGTGGTGGCTGCGGAGGTTGTAATTGTGGCGCTTGTGGTGTTAGTCACTTGGTGTTCCTCTCGTCTTGGGTAAATCTTGAGACTGACGACACGCTGCTCGCCGGTTCGCCCGTCCCCATCTCTATTGTGCCTTTGCCAGCTCTTCTTTGGCGGCGGCGGCGACAGCATCAGGGGTGAAGCCGAATTTTTTCTGCAATTCTTTGAGCGGCGCCGACGCGCCGAAGGTGTGCATGCCGATACGGCGGCGCGCATAGCGATCCCATCCAAACACCGAGGCCTGTTCTACTGACACTCGAGCCTTCACGCGCGGCGGCAGTATCGCGTTCTGATATTCGTAGGATTGCTGCTCGAACAGCTCCCAGGATGGCATGCTGACTACGCGCGCCTTAATTCCCTCTTTGGTGAGCGCTTCGTAAGCATCCACGCAGAGCGATACTTCGCTGCCCGTTCCAATCAGGATCACGTCCGGCTTGCCCTCCGGCGGATCAGCCAAAACATACGCGCCGTAAGCGACGCCAGACACCGCTCCGTACTTGCTACGGTCCAGCGTCGGCATGTTCTGGCGCGAAAGAATTAAGCACACTGGCTCATGGGTAAGCTGCACGATCACGCGCCAGGCTTGAGCCACCTCATTGGCGTCGCCCGGCCGCATTACGATCAGTCCCGGAATCGCCCGCAGCGAAATCAGGTGTTCCACCGGCTGATGCGTGGGCCCGTCTTCGCCCACGCCAATCGAATCGTGAGTGAAGATGAAAATGACCGGGATCTCCATTAGCGCACTCAATCGGATGGGTGCGCGCATGTAGTCGCTGAAGATCAGAAAGCCGGAGCCGAAAGGCCGCAGCTTCGACAGCGAAAGCCCGTTGAGGATCGATCCCATGGCGTGCTCGCGGATGCCGAAATGCATGTTGCGCCCGCCGTAGTTGTTGGCTTCCAAGTCGCCCGCGCCGTCGAAAGTGAGCCGCGTTTTCGTGGATGGCGCCAGATCGGCCGCGCCCCCGATCAGCCAGGGTAAATGCTGTGCAATGGCGTTCTGCACCTTCGCGGACGCATCCCGCCCTGCTAAACCCTTGGCATCGGCGGGGAATGTCGGAATCGCCGTATCCCAACCTTGCGGCAGTTCGCGCTTTTGGATCTTCTCCAACTGGCTGGCCAGTTCCGGAAACTGCTTGCTATATTCGGCGAACAACGCCATCCAAGCGTTGCGAGCGCTGTGTCCCCGTTGCCCGAGCTGTTCCTTGAATCGATCGTACACGCCATCCGGCACCAGGAACTTCGCGTCTTCCGGCCAGCCGTAATTGCGTTTCGTAAGCCGGACCTCTTCCTCGCCCAATGGCTCTCCGTGCGCCGCGCTGGTGTCCTGCTTGTGCGGCGCGCCGTAAGCGATGTGGCTATCCACAATAATGAGCGTCGGACGGTCCTCGGTCCCGAGAAACGTCCGAATGGCCCGCGCCACCATCTCCTGATCGTTGGCGTCGCCCACCCGCAGCACATTCCAGCCGTAGCCCAGGAACCGCGTAGCCACGTCTTCGCTGAACGCCAGTGACGTGTTGCCTTCAATCGTGATGTGGTTGTTGTCGTAGATCCAGCACAGGTTCGAAAGCTTCAGGTGTCCCGCCACCGATGCCGCTTCGCTGCTGACGCCTTCCATCATGCAGCCGTCGCCGGCCAGCGCGTAGGCGTTGAAATCGATCATCTCGAAGCCTGGGCGATTGAAATACTTCGCCATCCAGCGCGAGGCCAGCGCCATTCCCACGCTAGTGGCCACCCCTTGTCCCAACGGCCCCGTCGTGGTCTCGATGCCCGACGTCCATCGGTACTCCGGGTGCCCGGGGCACTTGCTATTGAGCTGCCGGAAATTCTTGATGTCGTCCAGCGTCACGCTCACGGTCCCCAGCATTTCGTACTTCGGATTCACCGCCTTCACTTGGCTCAAGTGCAGCATTGAATACAGAAGCATCGATGCATGCCCCGCCGAAAGCACAAAGCGGTCGCGATTGGGCCAGATCGGATCTTCCGGGTCAAACCTCAGGAACTGCTGCCAGAGCGTGTAAACCACCGGCGCCATGGCCATCGGCGTGCCAGGATGCCCGGAGTTTGCCTGTTGAACAGCGTCCATCGACAGGGTGCGGATGGTGTTGATGCAAAGCTGATCGATTGCATGGGAAGAAGCCAGCGCTTGAGGCTGAGTGGAGGTGGACATGGGAGTTTTTTACGAACCCTCCGCGGTTCGCGAGCGGCGGAGTTCGAGGGAAAAAACCCGCGCGCTCTCTGATCGAGCATTGTAGCCCATCCCATTAGGGGGCTGCCAATGAATATCTTGTTTGCCGGAATTTTGCTTAGGCGGGCCTAGGGTTTTCTAAGGCCCTTTGTCTACGTTAATGCCAAAATCGCCAGCGCCGCCTCCGGCGCAAGGACACGAACAGGTGAACCGCGAAATCCTTTCGGATCCCTTGTCACAATAAAATTCGCATCCCGACCCGAGCGCAGCCGCCGCTGTCACTGCGACCTCGAAATCGGCAATCGGCAGCCGCAAGGCTTGTTCGATTACGGCGCTATCCACAGTGGCGACGCGAAACACGCGCTGCGACCCAAACGGCAGTGCTTGACTCCGCATGGGATGGACCGTCGAGCAAAACTAGACCACGGCGTTATCCACACTAAGAGTGAGCTTCGACATCTGTAAGTATCATAGGCAGAAATTGATACGTACAGGTTGGGGCCCCTCTCTGTAACTTCTACGGCAAATGAGTCTCCCCATTTGAGCGGAACGCCCGGCAGACTCCGCGAGCGCTCTTCCTTAAACTTGCCTAGATGTCGCGATCAAGCTGTCTGGTTGTCGCGCTGTTGTGTCTGCCCATCGGGCTGGCGGTCGGCGAAAGCGGCTCGGTTCCTGCTGGCTCCTTCGCGCGCGATATGCTGGTGGCCCACAACGAAATCAGGACGCGGGTGGACGTGCCGCGGCTCCGCTGGTCAGATCGTTTAGCCGCGCGCGCCGAGGATTGGGCCAGCCATCTGCTCCGCGAGCGCCAGTTCTACCATCGTCCTCACCCCATCTTCGGAGAGAATCTTTTTGAAATCACCGGCCACGCTACGTCCGATCAAGTGGTCAATGCCTGGGCATCGGAAGCGCGCGATTACAGTTACCGTTCCAACACCTGCCGTGCCGTCTGCGGCCATTACACCCAACTGGTCTGGAGTGGAACCCGCGAAGTGGGATGCGCGATTGCCCGTGATGCAGGGCGCGAGGTCTGGGTCTGCAACTACGATCCACCCGGCAACTGGATCGGCGAGCGCCCCTACTAACCCGCTGGCTGGTCTATTCTGATTGCGTGCCCTCAGACTTTAATTTGGACGCCTATCTCGATCGCATCGGATATAGCGGCCCGCGCACCGCAACCCTCCAAACTTTGCAAGCCATACATGCTCTCCATCCTGCCGCGATCCCATTCGAGAATTTGAATCCTCTCTTAGGTTGGCCCGTGGCCCTGGATGTGGAGTCACTGCAAGCGAAGCTTGTGTCGGCCGGTCGTGGCGGTTGGTGCTTCGAACACAACGCGCTGTTTCGCCATGCGCTGGAAGCATTGGGATTTTCAATCACCAGCCTGGCGGCGCGTGTATTGTGGGGCGCCGCGCCCGGCAGCCCAGTCGGTCCGCGTAGTCACATGGTCCTTCTGGTGGATCTCGATGGCGTGCGCTACATCGCCGATGTTGGATTTGGCGGCAACGTCCTCACCGCGCCCCTGCGCCTGGAACCGCACATCGCACAGTCCACGCCGCACGAAGCGCATCGCTTGATGCCGCTCGATAACGGCTACGTGCTGGAAGCGTGTATCAATAGCGGACGGCAGGGCGAATGGCAGCCGTTCTACCGCTTCACGCTCGAGCCGCAATTCCCCTCCGATTACGAAGTTTCCAATTGGTTCTTGTGTAGCCATCCCAGTTCTTTTTTCCGCCAGACGCTGATGGCCGCGCGAACCACGCCCCAGGCCCGCTACGCCCTGCGCAACAACGCGCTCGCGATTCATCGGCGCGATGGAACGGAAAAATGCAACCTCGGCGACGCCGCGCAACTGCGGTCCTGCCTGGAGAAGGATTTTGGTCTACGATTGCCCGAATCGGCAGAATTGGACGATGCCTTGGAGCGCGTGAGTCAGATGCCATCGGACCCCGGCACGTGAAAAAGCCGTGCCATAAGCGCTATTGGTTCAATAACGGAATGTCTTTCAGCGGAGGCGGAGCGGGCACGCTCGCCAAATACGCGTGGATGTCCGTGAGAACCTCGTCGGAAACCACTTTCTTGGTGAAGGGCGGCATACTGCCCGCCGGGTGGCGCACGTAAGCGATCAGCGCGGTGGCGGCAATCGGGTGCGGCGCAAGCTTGGCTCCAGCGCCCCCGCCTTGCCCTTCATAACCGTGGCAGGTGTAGCAGCCTAACTTCACGAATTGGCGCTTGCCGTTTTGCCCATTTCCGGCCTCGGGCGATTGCGCCGTCAGCCACAAAGCAACGCACAGCATGATTACGACGACTTTCAGAATCATAAAATCTTCCTACCGTGGCTGCGTGATGACATCGATGAGATACGGATCGCCCCGCTTCACCACGTCGATTCCGCGCCGGATGGCCGCGCTCAGATCCTTGGGATCGGAAATGGGCCCTTCGGCTTGCACGCCCATGCTCTTGGCCAGCATCGTGTAATCGATGTTGGGATTCGCGATCTCGGTTCCGATTTTGCACTTGTCCACATCCACGCCGCGATTGTGCTGGTTGGCCACGCGCTGCAACTGCATGATCTCCTGATGATACGCGCGATTGTTGTGCATCACCGTCAGCAGCGGAACGCGATGATGCGCTGCGGTCCACAAAACTCCGTTGGCCATCATCAGATCGCCGTCGGATTGAATGGAGACGCTCAATCGTCCGTGCTTCTTATTGGCGATGGCCGCTCCCAGCGCGGCAGGGGCAAGATAACCCACGCCTTCGCCGCCTGCGCCTCCGATAAATTGATAGTGCTTGGTGAAATCCCAAAGCCGCAGGGGCCAGTTGCTCACCCAAAACGGATCGGACACTAGCGACCAGTCTTCATTCTTAATCTGCGCCCACAGTTCCGCCGAGAGTCGGGCGGTTGAAACCGGGCTGGCGTCCCAAGCGTAAGAAGCAGCGGTTCGGGTTTGCTCCAGCGCCTGGTGGCTGGTTTGCGCCAGCTTGTCGGTGCGTGTCTGGATGGCGCGCTTGCGATCGTCGGTCAGCAGGCGTTTCACGGCTTCGATCAACGCCGGCATCGTGGCTTCGGCATCCGCCGGAATGGATAGATCCACATCCTCGTAGCGTTGGAAGTTCTGATAGTTGCTCTTATAGAAAAGGTCGGACGAGCTTATGCTGACCAGCTTGGTTCCCGGCTTGATAATAGATCGCGGAACCACCTCAACCTGGCCGCCCAGGGCGTGCACCACGCCAAAGAAGTCGTAAACCTCCAGACCGACGATCAAGTCCGCATTGCTAATGGCCCCGCGCGAGCGCCCAGTCTGATTCAGTGGATGGCGGGAGGGGAAATTCATGCGGCGCTGCTGATCGATCACCGCTGCGCCGGTCACTTCAGCCAGTTCCACCAGCAGCTTCAATCCCGCTGGAGTGCGCGCCGAGCGGCTGGTGACGAATACCGGATTTTCAGCGGCCACCAACATCTGCGCCAGTTCGGCGACGGCTTCTGAATCGCCGGCTGGAGCTGAAATCTTCGGAAGCTTCGGAATACGCCAGTTGAAATCCTTGGGCGCTTCGCCTTCCTGCAGTACGCCGTCGGCAGCCAACACCACCGGCATCATGGGCGCCGTCATCGCGATCTGGTAAGCGCGTACAGCCGATTCGCCGAAGTGCGTGAGTGACGCCGGGTTGTCGTCCCACTTGGTGTAATCGCG
>PKZC01000300.1:30255-52926 GCA_003132905.1 Bryobacterales bacterium
CGGCTTGCCTTCGATCTTGGCATAACCATTGGCTGCGGCCGCCGAACATTCTTCGTGCGTGAAGGTGATGAACTCAGGGTTAACGTTGCCGCCGTGATTGATCACCGATTCGTGAATCCCGCGGAAACTCGATCCGGGCGTGGCGAAGAGATATTCGAATCCGAGCGATTTGAAAACATCCACCATGTAATCCGCGCCGGGGCGTTCCACGATCTGCAGGTCTTCCACGGAAACGCTCGCCGGAGTGGCATTTTCAACCGCTCGCTGCGCGGCTGTGGGTGGCAGAGCGGTGGTCCGCGGGGTGGCCTCCTGCGCTTCCGCCGCCGCTGGAGCCACCAAAGCAGCTGCTCCGGCAGCCGCGCCCACTGCGGCGCCTTTCAGGAAACCTCGACGGGCGAGTGAGGGTGCTTTGGATTTTGCCATGATGATTTTACCTCTTCGATTATCCGCTGTGGCGAACTATATCATGTTACGCCCAACCCACTACTTCGGCGGCGGCGCTACCGGCCAATTGCCGTCGAAAGGCGGCCAATTCGGCACCATGGCATCCTGCTCGGGATAAAACATCGAAGAGTAGATCGCTCGAATCTTGCCTTGTTCGATCACAAACCACTCGCTGAACATGTTCCGCCGCATGGCCACGCCGGGCTTCCGTTCAAACACTCCCAGACCCAACACCACGCCCGCTTCTTCATCCACGATCGGGTAGCGCCGCGCCGTGACGGCATAAATATTGGCCATTGCGCCTTTCGAAGTGCAGTCGCTCGTTGTTCCCTCGGGCCCGCCCGGGACTGGCCTTTGTGTCGTCAGGAACCCGTTCTCAAGACGAACGCAGCCTGGATGCGCGATGATCAGCGTGCCGTCGTGCGCCGTCAATCCGTCGAAATAGCTGTTGGTAATGGCCACCATGTCGGCATGCGATAGCCGATCGGCCTTCGGAACCACGCGCTCGGCCGGCGGATGCGCGATTAAATTGTCCGGATCGTGGAACGCGGCATTCGCCTGTGCGCCGGCCCCGGTTCCAATCCCCGCGTCGCCCTTGCGCGCGAGAAACCATTCGGCTTCGGCGATCTTGTGATCTTCCACCTTCAATCGAACGGTCACAACGGCGGTGCCGGTCTCTTCTTCGAGCGTTCCAAAATACCCAGTCTCTGCGCTCTCGGTATCGAAATATCTGCGCTGCAATTTTCCCAGCGCCTTGGCGCTCTGCCATACGCCCGTGCCCGGCCGCCGGACCATCGAGTTTTCCGTCTCCCGGTATCCCGCCGACAGTGGCACGCCAGCCGGATTGTGCTGCACCACCGCATTCAGGTATTGATCGAGCATGCCTTTGAGACAAGCCCGGTCGCATCCAGCGCCATAAACGCTTCCAACCGCTACAAGAAACAGAGCGAAACATCGCATGGCGGTATTGTATCGCCACCAATCCCTAATGCCCAACAACCAGCCACCGGTCACCACCCACGGCTCTCTTCGTTTGACCTGCATGCAGCGCCTCACTATAATTCCTATGGCGGTTCCTACTCCCGCTGCCGGCTCCGGCTCAATTCAATTTGCTCTCTTCAGAAAGGTCCCTCATGGCTACCGATGACCAGTTCCGCGCCCTCGAAAAGAAAGTCGAAGAACTAACCGCCCAGGTAGGCAAGCTCCAGGACGTTCAGTCCGTCCGCGACCTCCAGTTCAAGTACGGTTACTATCTCGACAAGTGCCTTTACGACGAAGTGGTGGATCTGTTTACCGACGATTGCGAGGTCCACTTCATCGGCGGAATCTTCCGCGGCAAGGAAAGCGCCCGCCGTCTCTATTGCGCCCGTTTCCGCAAGAACTTCACCGGCGGCCATAACGGACCCGTACAAGGTTACCTGCTCGATCACATGATGTTGCAGGACATCATCGACATCTCGCCCGACGGCAAACTCGCCTATGCGCGCCTCCGCGTCTTCATGCAGGCCGGCCGCCATCACGAGTTCACCGACGAAACGCATCCGCTCCGCCAATGGTGGGAAGGCTCGCTGTACGAAAACGTGTACGCCAAAGAAAACGGCATCTGGAAAATGAAGGTGCTCAACTATCGCCCCGTCTATCACGCCGATTTCGACAAGGGTTGGGCCTTCACCAAGCCCAATTACGTGCCCTATTACACCGACACTTATCCGACCAATCCAACCGGCCCGGACGAGCTTGAAAAACCGACGCCGCCGCTGTGGCCCGACACCGACGTTCTTCCGTTCCACTATCCGCATCCGGTCACGGGCAAAGAAGTGAAGCTCGAGAAGCCGCCCAACATCATTCAGAAGGCCGCCGTGAAATAAAGGTCGAAGTACATGGCCCTCCCCTTTCCCAATACGATGGATTTCGCGGGATGGAACGCCCCCTCTCGCATTGAGTGCGACATCTACGATCTGGTCACCGAAGGCAACGTGCCGGAAGAGATCAACGGTTCCTGGTATCGCTCCATCCCCGATCCGCAATATTCGCCCATGCTCGGCGACGACACGTTTTTGAGTGGCGACGGCATGGTCAGCCTGTTCCGTTTCGAGAATGGCCATGTCGATTTCAAGATGCGCTACGTGAAAACCGAGCGCTGGAAGGCCGAGCGTGCCGCGCGGCGCTCGCTGTACGGGAAATATCGCAATCCGTTCACCGACGATCCCAGCGTGCAAGGCAAGCCGCGCAACGTCAACAACACCACGCCCATCTATCATGCGGGTAAACTGCTGGCCCTCAAGGAAGACAGCCACGCGATGGAACTGGACCCGCACACGCTCGAAACCATCGGCGAGTGGGATTACGACGGCAAGCTAAAAAGCCAAACCATGACCGCGCACACGCGGCTTGCGCCGGATTCGGGCGATCTCTATTTTTTCGGTTACGAAGCGGGCGGCTTGGTTACTAAAGATGTATCGTTCTGCGTCGCGGACAAGAAGGGCAACCTCACGCGCGAAGAGTGGTTCGAAGCGCCCTATGTCGCGCTGATGCACGATTTCGCCGTTACGCGCGAGCACGTCATTTTTCCGGTCTTCCCCATCACGGCCGACCTCAATCGAATGAAAGCCGGCGGCCATCACTGGGTGTTCGAGCAGGACAAAGAATCGTTCGTTGGCATTCTGCCGCGCGACGCTCACGTGAAACACATGCGCTGGTTCCGCGGCCCCGCGCGCTCTTCGTTCCACTTTATGAACGCCTTCAGCGAAGGCAATCGCGTGCACATGTATTTCGGCGTCAGCAAGGTGCCGCCGTTCCCGTTCATGCAGCAAGCGTCTGGAATCAACCTGCGTCCCGATCAGGTACGCATCGGATTCGTCCGCTGGACCTTCGATCTATCGAAACCCGGCGACACCTGGGAAGAGACCATCATCGGCCCTAGCGGCGACATGCCGCGCACCGCGCTGAAAGATCAGATGACCGATTTCGACATCGGTTATTACCAGACCTTTGATCCCAGGAATGCGCCGCAGAATGGCCCGCCGCCGATCGCCGGACCCGTGGGTGCGGGCTTCAACACCATCGTGCGGATGGAAGTGAAAACCGGGAAATATACCACGCTCAGCCTCGGCCCCACTGTTACCGTGCAGGAGCATATCCACATTCCGTCCAAGAAGCCCGGCCACGAAGGCTACCTGGCTTTCGTTTGCGATATGCACGATCAGCAGCTTTCCGAAGTCGCCATTGTGGAAGCCGAACACATCGAAAAAGGTCCCATCGCACGCATCAAAGTGCCGTTCCGCCTGCGCGTGCAGGTGCATGGCAATTGGGTGCCCGCGGAAGAATTGAGTAACTCCTAAAATGTCCGAAGTTATCGGCGCATACCTTATCGCGGTGCTTTTGGTGGCCGCCGTTTTCGTCGTCGCGTTCCTGGTGGGCTACACGCTGCGCGGCGCATCGTATCGCACGCGCCATCTTCTCAACCTGATCGCGATGGTCATTCTCGCGACTGCGGTTCTTGAAAAGGTGGGATGGTCCATTCGTCCTTGGAGCGCCGGATCGCCCGCCGCCGCCTTCAACGATTCGTTCTTTCGAATCCTGTTGCTAGTGGCTGTCGGACTCTTGTTCATCTCGTGGGCCATTGCGCTCGGCAACCGCGATCCCCGCTAGCAGATCCACGTGAGCAAGGGTCAGTCGCAGCGCAGCGCCGCCATAGGATCGGCTTTGGTCGCTCGGCGCGCGGGCAGATAACTCGCGAGCAATGCTGTGGCAAGCATCAAGAGCGCGCAGCTGGCAAATGTCGCCACGTCCATCGCGCTTACTTCGAACAGCAGGCTTTCGAGCGCATGGCCCAAGGCCGCGGCCGCAATCAAGCCAATCCCAATGCCCACGCCGGCGATAACAATTCCTTCACGCAGAACCATCGAGAGGATGTCGCCGCGCGAAGCTCCAAGAGCAATGCGAATCCCAAATTCGTTCAGTCGTTGCGAGACCGAATAGAGAATTACTCCGTACGCCCCCACCAACGCCATGACCAATGCAAGTGCGGCAAACACGCCGATCAGCTGTGTCGCGAAACGCTGTCTCCAGGTGGTCTCGCTCACGATCTCTTGCGCCGGACGAATGCCCACCACGGGAAGGTCGGGCCTCACCTCATGAATCGCTGCTCGCACTGCGCTCGCAAGCCGCGCGGGATCGCCCTTCGTCCGAACCGTCAGGTTCATTCCGGGATAAGGGAACTGTTCGAGGGGTACATAGACGGTAGGGGTCGGGGCGGCATCCATGGAAACGTGCTTTACCGCACCGGCAACTCCAACAATGGTGAGCCACGGATCCGGCCTGTCAGCACTTTCAAAGAAGCGAATTCGCTTTCCTATGGGATTCTCGTTTGGCCAAAACTGGCGCGCTGCAGCCTGATCGATCATCGCTACCATTTGCGTATTTGCTGTATCGGCGACCGTCAGACTTCGCCCGCGCAAGAGTGTGATTTTCATCGTCGCGAAGTATTGCGGCGTCACAATGGTCTTGTCAGCCATAGAAAGATCGCTGGCATGGCGCGCTGGCTGCCCCTCAATTTCGAAACCATCGTATTCTGCGTGCCCTTCCAACGGAAGACTGGAAGCAAACGCTGCTTGTTCCACGCCCGGCAGAACAGAAATACGATCGATGATTCTGCCATAGATAGGCACGTCGACTCTCCAGGCGTCCATGTTGAAGGCCGCCGTTGGAACGATTGCCGCGGTCAGTACGCCATCGGCGCGAAAACCCGGATCGGCGTTGATCAACCGCCACAAACTTTTCAAAAGCAGGCCCGCGCCGATCAGCAGCATGAGCGACAATCCGATCTCGCCGATAGCAAGCGCGGCGCGGATGCGCTGACGCACAACCCCGGACGTGGCGCTGCGTCCCCCTTCTTTCAGGTTCTGATTCGCGTCCTGGTGCGCGGCCACCAAAGCCGGTCCCGCTCCAAACACTATGCTGCACAAAACCGAGATGCAAAGCACGAAGACCAGAACGATTCCATTCACGGATATCGACGCAGCATTGGGCAGCACATGTTCGGGAATCAAATGCTTCAACGCTTCCACGCCCCACAACGAGAGCAGCCAGCCGCCGAGGCCCGCCGCCAAGGAAAGCACCAGGCTTTCGGCCAGCAGCATACGGACCAGGCGCCAGCGGCTTGCTCCCAACGCCTCCCGAATTGCGATCTCGCGACGCCGCCCGTTTATCCGCGCGAGCAAAAGATTCGCTGCGTTTCCGCAAGCAATCAGCAAAACCAGGCAAACTGCGCCCAGCAAAATTAACAAAGCGGGGCGAACGTCGCGAACTTCGTGTTCCTCGATCGGCCAAAGTGTTACGCCAACTCCGGCGTCATCCTGAGGATATTCCGCTGCAAGACGCCTCGCGACTTCGTTCATTTGACCCTGTGCTTGAGTGANNACGCCAGGCTTGAGTCTCGCAATCGCGCGGAAATTGTGGGACCCGCGTCCCTTCATCCAGGGATCTTCCGTAAATGTGAGCGGACGCCAAACTTCAATGGGGCCGAAGGTCGGATCGGGTGGCATGATGCCTATGATGGTGTGAGCGGCGCCGTCAATCATCATCGACTTCCCGATTGCATTGCGGCTTCTGCCAAAGCGTCGATTCCACAACTCGTCGCTGATGACCGCAAGATTGCCGCCCAGTTTATCCTCTACGGGAGCAAAACCTCGCCCCAGTACCGGCTGGATACCGAGGGTGCTGAACCAATTGCTAGTGACACGGGCAGCGAAAACACGGTCTGGTTCGCCCTGCAGAGTAAGATTCACGGAAAGCATACGGATGGCGGCCATCGAATCGAAAACTGTGTTTCGCGATCGCCAGTCCATGAAATCCGGCGCCGAAACGGGGAAATCTTTGAGATCCGACTTGGGAACTTTTGTATAAATGAGAACCAAACGGCTGGGATCCGGGTAAGGGACCGGGTGCAACAGCGTAGCGTTGATCACGCTGAAGATCGCTGTGTTCGCCCCGATTCCGAGCGCCAAAGAAACCAAAGCCAGCGCCGCGAAAGCCGGATTCTTGAGCAGTGCGCGGACGGCGTAAACCAGATCTCTCCGCATGGCACCTTATCAACAGCAGTCAGATTTCCAAACAGTTTCCTTTGCCGGAGGAAGCAGATAGATACCGGGCCCAATTCGCAAGGTGTTCAGTATTGGGACTACGTGTTCGATGTCATTTCTTGAAATGCTCGTGATTGGGCGCATGATGCGCCGCGATGGCAAGGGTAAATCGCGGGTGCTCGCCGCAATGCCGGCAGGGCGGAAACGGCTCGCCCTTCACCATCGTCACCTGGTGCTTATCTTGATGGACTCCATCGTGCACAACATCGTAGATTCCGGATTTGGGGCAGAGATCGCCCGGTTTGAATTGTTCCATAAGTTTTTCTCACGCTTGCGCGGGCCGTAATGCTCCGTGGCCTGCCGGGGCTTCCTGCGCTATCTTTCGTCGGGGAGGCGTCGCCAGCAGCAACAGCAGAGATCCGGCAAAACACAATCCAGCGATGGAATAAAACACCGGCGTGTAGCTTCCAAATCTGTCGAACACATAGCCGGCGACAAAGGGGGCTGCCGCTCCGATGCCAGTCTGAATGGCGAGCCACAACCCGATCACGGCCGGATAAGCTTTCAATCCGAAGTAATTCATGGGCGCGCCCATCATCGAAACCAGCGTCGCGCCCCAGCCAAATCCGAGCAGGATCGGGAATGGATAAAGGTCGGCCGCGCTCGTCGCATGCACCACCAGGACGGTGCCCAACCCGAAGGCCGCCATCGCGGTGGCCCAGATGTAGCGCGGCTCAATCCGATCGCCAAAGCTCGCGAGCAGTTTTCCGATCAAGGTGGAGATCGCAAGAATCGACATTGCCATCGCGGCCTCGGAAGGTGAATGGCCCAGGTCTTTCAAATGCACCACGCCGTGGGCTTGAATCAACGAAAAGCCGCAGCTGATTCCGATGGACGAAATCAGCATCAAAATGAACGCGCGCGAGAAAACCGCTTCTTTGAATGTCCAGGCTTCGGTGGTTACAAACACGCCTTTGGGCGGCTTTTGTCCCGGCGCAAGATCCGCCGCAGCACCGCCGTCGGGCACCTGGCCCATGTCCGCGGGCTTCTCTTTCACGAACAAAATTACGAGGGCCGCTCCAATCGCCGCCAGCGCCAGGAAGATCCACCAGCCATTGCGCCAGTTCCCGTTCGAGTTCGCGATCACTCGATTGAGAACGGGCGGCAGAATGAATCCGCCGATACCGCCGCCACTGTACATAAGCGATAAAGCGAGCGCGCGCTTGCGCACGAACCATTGCGCGATTCCTTGCTGCTCTGCGATGGCGCCGCCCGCGCAAGATCCAAATCCAATCAATATGCCGAACGAGATGACGGCTTGCCAGCCGGTGTGAACGAACAGCGCCATCGAGAGCGCGCCTAGCATGGCGGAGCAGCTTCCGATCAGCAGCGTAAACCGAACGCCGATCTTGCCAACCAGAGCGGCCACCAGCGGCCCCGGCAATCCGACCATCAGCATATAGAGCGAAAACGCCAAGCCGAGCATGGTGCGATCCAGATGCAGCGACTTCGCCATGTAGGCGTTGATGACGCTCTGGCCGTAGGTGGGGAATCCAAGATTGACGAGATAAATAAACCAGAACGCCGCCAGCAGCTTCCAGCCGTAGAATGCCTTTTTCTTCATCGTCCAGACGCCTCGATCCTTAGGGTTTATACCATATAATGAGGCGAGAAATGTCCCCAACCAAAACGACAGAGACCTACGCCGACCTGCGACTTCTCATTGGTGGCGAATGGACAGCGCCGCATGGCCGGAATGACGGTCGCGAGCACGAACCNNCAAAGACGCTCGCGAGCACGAACCGGTAATGAATCCGGCCACCGGTGAATGTATTGGCGTGCTGCCCCACGCGTCCAAAGCAGATCTGGATCGCGCGCTGGATGCCGCCGAACAGGCTTATCCGGTCTGGCGAGGTATGCCGCCGCAGGAGCGCGGAAAGATTTTGAAGCGCGCCGCGGATCTGATGCACGAGCGCGCCGAGCATATCGCGCGTATCGCCACCATCGAAGAAGGCAAGACCATTCACGAAACGCGGCTAGAGACGCACGGCTCGGCCGACATTCTGGAATGGTATGCCGAAGAAGGGCGACGAGCCTATGGGCGCGTTTTGCCGCAACGAGCGCCGGGCGTTCGGATGACCGTGCTTCGAGAACCTGTCGGACCCGTGGCTGCGTTCGCGCCTTGGAACTTTCCGGTCGGCAATCCGTGCCGCAAACTCGGTGCCGCGCTGGCCGCGGGATGTCCGTGCATCATGAAGCCGGCCGAGCATACCCCGGCTTCGGCGCTCGAAGTGGCGCGCGCGCTCATGGATGCCGGACTTCCCAAAGGCGTGATCTCGATCGTTTTCGGCGTGCCATCGCAGGTCTCGACGCACCTTCTCGCTTCGCCCGTCATCCGCAAAGTTTCATTCACCGGGTCCACGCGAGTGGGCAAGCAGTTGATGAAGCTGGCGGCCGATGGCATGAAGCGCACCACCATGGAATTGGGTGGTCATGCGCCCGTGATCGTGTTCGACGATGTGGATGTCGAAAACGTGCTCGATCTGTCGGCTACGTCCAAGTTCCGCAATTCGGGCCAGGTGTGCGTTTCGCCGACGCGCTATTACGTCCACGAGAAAATCTATAAGCAATTCGTCGATGGATTCGCGGCGCGCGCCAGCTCTTGGGTGGTCGGCGATGGATTGGTCGAGACGAACAAAATGGGACCCTTGGCGCATTCCCTGCGCTTGAACGCGATGGAGGACCTGTTGAGCGACGCCAAGAAACACGGCGCGCATTTCGACGCGGGCGGATCGCGCATTCCCGGTCCCGGCTATTTCTGGGAGCCCACTGTGCTGTCTGAGGTGCCCAACGAGGCGCGCATCATGAATGAGGAGCCGTTTGGACCCATCGCGATCATCAATCCGTTTTCCGATTTTGGCGACGTGATCAAGCAAGCCAACCGCTTGCCATATGGATTAGCCGCCTACGCCTTCACGCGTTCGAATCGAACCGTGAATCTGCTCGGCGATCAGCTGGAGGCCGGCCTGATCGGCATCAACAGTTATCTCATCTCGGTGCGCGATTCTCCGTTCGGCGGCATGAAAGAAAGCGGGCACGGCAGCGAAGAAGGCATGGAAGGTTTGGAGGCGTGTCTGGTGACGAAGTTTGTGAGTGAGTCCTAGTGGCCGGCTACTTACGCATTGCCACGGAAGAAGCTTTCGCGCCACCGGAGCTGATCGCGCGCTATCGCAAGCTTCTGGAAGACGGTTACGACGATCCTGGATTTCGCAGCCTGTGGGGTTTTTATTCCGGGGCCAGCCCTCGCGCCACGGCCCTTGCCGAGCGCATCCAGGATCTCGGGGAACGCCGTCTGCGCGACATGGATGACACGGGCATCGCGATGCAGATTCTTTCGCTGACCGCCCCCGGCGTGCAGGTTTTCGATGCGCCGGAAGCCACCGCGCTGGCGCGAGCGTTCAACGATCAACTTGCCGGTGCTATTCGAAAACATCCGAACCGATTCTCCGGCCTGGCCGCTATCGCTCCCCAAGATCCCGCCGGAGCAGCCAAGGAACTCGAACGCGGCGTGCGCCAGCTTGGCCTGAAAGGCGCGATCGTCAATAGCCACACGCGCGGCGAATACTTGGACGACCCTAAATTTTGGCCTATCTTCGAGGCCGCCGAACATCTGAATGTTCCCGTGTATATTCACCCCACCACGCCGCCCAAGTCCATGATCGGTCCGTTTATCGAGCGCGGCCTGGATGGCGCCATTTTTGGCTTCGCCGTGGAAACCGGCCTGCACCTGCTGCGTATTATCGTGAGCGGCGCCTTCGATCGATTCCCGAAGCTTCGCATCGTCTCCGGCCACTTGGGGGAAGGGCTGCCTTACTGGCTGTTTCGTGTCGATTTCATGCACGCGGCAATGGTGAAAGCCAACCGCTACGCATCCGTCCAGAAGTTGCAGAAAAAGCCGAGCGACTACATCAAGGAAAACATGTACATCACTACCAGCGGCATGGCCTGGCAGCCGCCGATTCTGTATGCGCAGTCAGTGCTTGGTATCGATCGGGTGCTTTACGCGATGGATTATCCCTACCAGTTCGTTCCCGAAGAAGTAAAGGTCACCGACGATCTGCCCATCAGCGACGCCGATAAAAAGAAGCTTTACCAGACCAATGCCGAACAGGTTTTTGGGCTCTCGGCGGGCGCGATATAATGTTGCGCAGGTCTTTTATGCGAACTCATTTCCTGGCTGCGGCCATCGCACTTCTGGTTTCTGCGCCGG
Source organism: Bryobacterales bacterium (assembly GCA_003132905.1). The sequence goes on from PKZC01000300.1 coordinate 41,053, forward strand.
CATTTGCGCACCATTCGTTTGGGGCAGAATATGACGACACCAAACCAGTCAACGTCACTGGCGTGGTCACCAAGGTTGACTGGGAGAATCCTCACATTCATTTCTATCTGGATGTGAAGGACGACTCTGGCAACGTAGTCCAGTGGAAGTTTGAAGGCTTTCCGCCCAACATGCTAATCCGTCAAGGATGGAGACGGGAAACCATGAAAATCGGCGATACAGTTAGCGTGTATGGCTGGCGCGCGCGCGACGGATCGAATTTTGCACATTCGCGCGAAGTTACTTGGGCCGACGGCAGCAAGAAGACTTCCGGACCTCCTGCCAGCACCGGCGGCAACTGAGTTTTGTGAAAGCTTCTGGAGTTTTGTGAAAGCTTCGCTGGTTTTATTGCTGTTTCTGGCGACTGCCTTTGCCGCTACTCCTCCCGTTCCACGCACGGCTGACGGACACCCGGATCTTTCAGGCGTGTGGCAAGGCGGCAGCCTGTCCCTCGCACTCGGCGCCGAGACCGCCAAGCAACTGGAACAATCGGCCCAGCAAGCCGCAGGGCAGCCCCAGGACACGCCTCCGCCGTATCAACCTTGGGCGGCGGTGAAGCGGAAGGAATATCTGGATCGCCGCGGCATCGACGATCCCATTGCGCGCTGCCTGCTCCCGGGAGTTCCGCGAGCTACCTACATGCCCATGCCGATTCAAATCTCAGAATCAGCCAAGCAGGTGATCATTCTCTACGAAGGCTTTCACGCCNNGGCCGCAAGCATCCTGACGACATCGATGCCTCATTTATGGGCGATTCGGTGGCGCACTGGGAAGGCGACACCCTGGTGGTGGACGTCACCGGCTTCAATGACAAGACCTGGCTGACGGGCGTGGGGACCATTCATAGCGAAGATTTGCATGTCACCGAGCGTTACACCCGGAGCCGGTACGACATGATCAATTACGACGTCACCATGGAAGATCCCAAGGTATTTACCAAGCCCTGGGTGCGACGTTCGGCGTTGTATCTTCGTCCGGGTGAGCGTCTGCGCGAGTACGAATGCGGAGAGAACAACGAGGATGTTCTGCGCTATGAAAAGCTGCTGAAGAACGAGCGGCTTTACGACGGCAAGCCCTGAAGCACTCTAGCACCGGCGCGCGCAAAGGCGGCGGCAGCAGCTCCTCCAGAGTGACTGGCAACGAATACGGCAGTTAGCTGGTTTGTTTGAAAGTAAGCCGAGTCTTCCGCTCCGATAGAAACCTGGCGAACCGAATGGTGGAACAGCGCTTCGCTGGTGAGCGGCCGCAGGTACACCGAGTATTCAGCGCCGTCCTTGCTATAAACCAAGTGTAGATAGATTTGTTTTTTGAGGAAACACAACCGTCCGCGTTCCAGCCGATAACCCACGGTGCCAAGTACCGCGATGGCGGAGGCAGGTACGCCTTGCTTCGCTCCGAGCGACTGTATGGCGCTCAAGTCCAAAAGCCAGGGCCGCGGAGCGCCCTTCACGATCTCACGTTCATGATCCTGCGCCGCTGCTACGCAGACGGGCGGTGGTACGAAGAATGCCCGGTAGGCAAAGCTGACTGCGATTACCAGCGCAATACTGGCCGCGGCAGCCAAGGCCCAGCGCAGGCCACGAGAGCGTCGGGAACGGATTTGATGGCGAACGGCTGCGGCCAGGCGGGCGGTATCCAGCTCTTCCGACAGAATGCTGGTACGCAGGCTTTCGTCCAATTCATCGTCTTGGTCCAGTTCACCGTCGGTCATCGATATGCTTCTTTCGCCACGGGCGCCAAACTTTCTCGTAACTCCCGCCGGGCCCGGCTTAACCGCGACATCACGGTTCCAATGGGCAAATCCAAAATCCCAGCGGCCTCACGGCAGGTGAATCCTTCCACGACACACAACAACAACACGGTCCGCTGCTCCAACGACAAAGCATTCAGCGCCTCGGCGATTTCAACCGCCTCTTGAAACATAGGGCGGACATCGCGTGACGGGAACTCGGGACTTCGCAATTCCCGGCGGCTCTGCCCGTGGAACACATTGAACATGATCCGGAACAGCCACGCCCGCGCGTTCGTGCCGCTTTGGAAGCCACGAAACCCGCGCCATGCCAGCAGCATGGTCTCCTGCACCAGATCTTCAGCGGACGTTGGCTCAGGCGTCAAGCGTCGAGCCACACGCAGCAGGGCCGCCAGATGCGGCATTGCAATCCACTCGAATTCTTGCTGCTGCGTGGGCACTTCGCTTCATCTTACCGCCTGGAACAGGCCGGCTAACCGCCCTGTGTTAATCGCTCTTCTTTTGAAGTTCGTCCAGTTCCGCCAGCACTTCCTTGCTATGCGGATTGGGATCGACTTTCAAATAGACCTTCTTGATGGTTCCCTTCGGATCGATCAGGAAGGTGTTGCGGGCCGCCACCTGCATCTTGCCAAAGGCGCTCAGGGATCCATATTGATCCGTGACTACGTGATCCGGATCCGACAGGAGCTTGAACGTCAGATTTTCCTTGGTGCAGAATTGCACGTGCGAATCCACGGTATCCAGGCTAACGCCCACGATCACCGCGTTCTTCTTGTCGAACTCAGGCTGATCGCGCTGGAAGTTATGCGCTTCAATGGTGCAGCCCGGGGTCATGTCTTTGGGATAGAAGTAAAGAACCACCCATTTGCCCTTGAAATCCTTCAGGCTCACTTCTTTGCCTTCCTGCGATTTCAGGGTAAAACTGGGCGCCTTGGTTCCCTCGGCTGGTGGCGCATCGGCAGCGTACATCGCCGCGCCTCCCAGCAGTATCAACGCGCTTATGCCGAACAGTAAACTCTTCATTCTTGGAATTGCCTTCCTTTCAGGTCGCCCGGCCTTCGTTTGTCCAATTGCCGGGCTAACACTGACTATAATGCTCCATGCCGCAGATTTCATCCGCCGCGTCGAAAAACAAAATACAATCGTTGGGGAGGTTTGCATGCTTGCCGCTCTTCGTATCCCGACGGTGCTGGCCCTGGCGGCCGGGTTTGCGCTGGCTCAGACCGCAACGAAAAACTGGACGCCGCCGAAAACATCCTGGGGCGATCCGGATCTGGAAGGAACCTGGACCAGCGACGACCAGTACGGCGTGCCTTTCGAGCGTCCCACAAAGTTTGGCACGCGGAAAACGCTGACGGAGCAAGAGCTTGCCGATCGAGTGAAGGAAGATGAGCTGTTGCAGAACAGCATCGAGGCGGGCGAGCGTCCGAACGCGGGCTACTGGAAGAACCAAAAAGGCGTGGACGCGGCGGCGGTGCCGGCCAATTGGTTAGAGTTTGCGCGTCATGCGTCGCGGCAGACTTCCTTGGTGGTGGATCCGCCTGATGGCCGTATTCCGCTGACTGAAACCGGGAAAGCGCTGGCGGCAGCAGCGGCGGCGCGGCGTGGGCAAGCACCAGGATCCTGGCTGGATCTCACCATGTACGACCGCTGCATCACGCGTGGCGTGGCGGGGTCGATTTTTCCAGTGGTCTATGGAAACGGTACGCAGTTCATCCAAACCAAAGGGCTGATCGCGATTCGTTACGAAATGATCCACGAGACCCGCCTGGTCCCCATGGACGGGCGGGGGCATCTGCCCCCGAACCTGCGCAGCTACATGGGCGATCCGATCGGCCATTGGGAGGGCAACACGCTGGTTGTGGAGACCACCAATTTCGTCGGCGGACACGTCGGGGTGGGGGGCAACGGAAACGGGCCGCCGTATAGTGAAGACCTGAAGCTGGTGGAACGCTTCACACGGACGTCGGACAAGACGATCCAGTATGAGATAACGATTACCGATCCTCAGACGTACACCGCGCCTTGGACCGTNNCGTGGCGTTTCCCATCACACGGGAGCCTGGTTATCAGATCTTCGAATATGCCTGCCATGAGGGCAACTACGCGATGCACAATCGATTGAGCGCGGCTCGGGCCGATGAGCGGCGAGCGGCGGCTAAAGCGGCTGAAACGAAGTAATCCGGGCTTCCCGAAGCGATTCGGGTGGCGTGCGGTGCCAGATGTGGCGGGGCTTCAGAGCAATACGAAAACAAAGGCCATCCAAATTAACTCGAGCGCAATCGTTTCATGACGTAGAACCAGCGCCGCCCAAGGGTCTTCCATTCGAGCTCCCAGCCATAAGGCCGCTAGGGCCTGGGCAGGGATGAGGAAGTCGGCATAACATGTGGGGTCCAAATAGGACGCCTGGCCCGCATCCGTTCCAGGGTCTGAGAAGCTCTATCCTAAAGAGTTGAAGTAAAGCGAAGGAGAGCAATGGCGCAGGCGTCGATACAACTTGGTTCCATCGGAATCTGGACGCGTTTAGAAGACCAGCCGGCCGCGAAGGCACAAGAGACTGTTCGCGAGTTGGAGGAGCTGGGGTACGGAGCTTTCTGGTTCGGCGAAGCGGCCGGGCGAGAGGCTTTGACCAATGCGGGGCTTCTGCTGGCGGCGACGAAACGAATGGTGATCGCAACCGGAATTGCGAACATCTACGCGCGCGACGCGGTGGCGATGGCGTCTGGACAGAAGACACTGGCCGAAGCCTATCCCAATCGATTCCTGTTGGGGCTGGGCGTGAGCCATGTGCCATTGGTGGAACAGTTGCGCGGCCATCGTTATGAGAAACCGGTGGCCACCATGAAGGCGTATTTGGAAGCCATGGATCGCGCCCCGTACAATGCCTTTCCGCCCGCGACGAAACCCGCGCGAGTGCTGGCGGCGCTGGGGCCGAAGATGCTGGAACTATCGGGGCAGCTGGCCGATGGCGCGCATCCTTACAACACCAATCCGGAACATACGGCGGAGGCGCGGAAGATCCTGGGGCCGCAACCGTACCTTTGTCCCGAGCAGGCGGTGGTGCTTGAAACCGATCCCGACAAGGCGCGTGGGATCGGACGAGCGTTCCTGGGCTTCTATCTAACGCTGCCCAACTACGCGAACAATTTCTTGCGGCTCGGGTTCGATGAAAGCGATTTCAAAGACGGCGGGAGCAATCGGATCATCGACGCGATTGTGGCATGGGGCGATCTGAATGCGATTCGCAATCGAATTCGCGAGCATCATGCGGCCGGGGCCGACCATGTGTGCATTCAGGTGCTGAGCGCGGATTCCAAAACGCTGCCGTTGCGCGAATGGCGCGAGCTTGCCGGGGCGCTTCTAGCGAAATAGGTCTTGCTCCGGTTTGCGGAGTAGGGAACGGGCGGAGCCTTCGGCGGGCTGAAACTCGAAGCCGCGAATCAGCACGACTGGACATCCGGCGGATTTCCTCATCAGAAGTCCAGCGGCGGCGGCCAGTTGATCCGCCACTGCGATGATGGTGCTAGCGAGTTTTCTTCCGAGACGGTCCGTCTGGCCGCGAAGATCATTTAAAGGATCTAGACCAGAGACGCCGATTGCGACATCCACCAAGCCTTCTCGCCACGGCCGTCCGAAGGTATCGGTGATAATTACCGCGCCACATTGCAGGCTGGTGCGAAGCCGCTCGGCCGAAGCGTCGGGATCGTCCGGGAGAATGGTTGCGGAATCGTCGCCATCGACATTCGATTGATCGACGCCCGCGTTGGCGCAGACGAATCCATGCTGTGTTTCTGAAATGATGACGCCACGATCCATTTTCACGATGCGGCGCGATTGAGCCAGGATCAGCTCGATCAGCCGGGCGTCTTTCTGCCATTCTTGGGCCCAGGATTGGGCGAGCGCGGAAGGCCGGATCTCGCGCAGATCCACGATGGCGCCTTCTGCTTTCGAAACGATTTTCTGAGCTATAGCCACGACAACATTTTGGTCGAGACCGGAGCTTGACTGGTGAATCAATGCCGCAAGGTCGTCGCCCGGCCGCACCTCGGGGAAGGAAGAAGGCGCTGTTATTTCGAGGCGCATGCGGTTCGTAGGTAAGACGAAACGTGACACTGGCGCGGAGCCGCCAAAAACTCCGCCACATCTTCGGGAGTGTCGATGTCGAACATCAAGCCGGGAAGGTGCAGCACATCTGCGGACAAGCCTTTCGAGAGCGCCTGATCCAGATGCGCGCGACAACTGCCTGGACCGAAGCGGCTCTCGATGCAGTTGGGCGGCGTGCGCACCAGCGCGTTGGTGCCGGTGCCATCAGAGGACGGAACAACAATCAGGCCGGGGCGCGCGGAAGCGGCAAGCTCAGTGAAATCGGCGGCGGTTACGGTGGGCACGTCGATCGGGACTAACAGAACCGTGGATGCGCCCATTTCCATGGCCCGCAAACAAGCTGCGTCGGCCGAAGCGCTATGGCTGACTTGTTCGTTCTCTTCAAAAACCAGCGCGCCCGATTGCCGCGCATGATCGGCGATTTCGACGTCGCTAGTGACCACCACGACGCGATCGATCCCCTGGGCTTGGCACAGCGTGGCCAACGTTTGCCGGTAGAGCATGCGGGCCAGCGTTTCGCGCTGTTCCACGGCCAGAAATCCGGTTAAGCGCTGCTTGGCGTTCTTCGGGCTCTTCACCGGAAGAATGGCGAATATCATTTGATCCCCATTTCACGGGCTACCACTCGCGCCAGCGATTTTCTTTCACGCGGGCCGCGCATGATGGTGTTGGTGACCACGGGCCGCATGTCGAGCGCTGCTACTTGCGCGGCTTGCTTGCGATCCACTTCGTCGAGCACAAAGATCCCGCAGAAATCCACGTACAGCTTCGCAACTTCGGCCGCCGACGAACGCAGTTGCATGCTCTTCATCATTTTCGCTGCTGGGCCTTTGAGAGCGCGGCCGCCGACGATGGGCGAAATCGCGGCAACCTTGTCGCGCCTGCGCCGCAAGGCTTCTCGAATACCGGGGATGGCGAGAATCGGGCCGATGCTGATAAACGGATTCGACGGGCAGAGGATGATGGCTTCGGCTGTTTCGATGGCGTCCAACAATCCGGGAGCGGGCACGGCGTCGGAAGCGCCTTCAAAACGCATTGCGGTTACTCGATCTCGCGCTCGCCGTTTCACGAAATAGGTTTGAAACTCGAGCTCGCCCGATGGCGTACAGATGCGTGTGCGCACGCGTTCGTTCGACATGGGAACCAGGGTGGAAGCAACCTTGAGAGCGCGAGTGATCTCAGACGTCACTTCAGCCAGCGTCGCCCCTTGACGCAGGCGTTCGGTGCGGTGCAGGTGAGTGGCCAGGTCGAGATCGCCCAGTTGAAACCAGGTATCCGCGCCCAAGCGCCCCAGCGCTTCCAAACAGCGGAAGGTGTCGCCCCGAATGCCCCAGCCGTGCTTAGGATTCGCCAAGCCAGCCAGAGTATAAGTGACCGTATCGAGATCGGGTGAGATGTGCAGGCCGTGGATTTCGGCATCGTCGGCGGTGTTGCCGATGATGAAGACGCGTTCGGGAGAAATCACGCGCGTCAATCCATCCAGGAAACGGGCAGCGCCAACGCCGCCGGCGAGCGCGACCACAGAAGGCCGTTTCACGCTTTCGGAACTCCAGTGAATCGCATTCCCGACTCTTTCACCTTATGACGAAGATTCAGCGAGATGAGCAGCGCGGCCGCGCTTTCGAGCAGACGCGCATTGTCGAGCGGACCGGCATCGATGGCGCGGACGCCTGGAATCATGGCGGCAAGTTGCGCCACAGACGCTTTCGCTTCCGCGCTATCGCCGCAGATCAACGCGTCGCAATCGAGCGGATGGTCGAGCTTCGCGAGCGCTTCGGCGCTCAGAGCGTGAAACGCCGCAACTACGGGCACGCCGGGAACCAGACGGGCCGCTTGCTGCGCGGCCGAGCCATCCCACAACGTGAGTATGCGAGAGACACGGCCGCCGATCGCGATTTCTAGCGGAACCGTCGCATCTACTAAGATTGCGCCCGGCGCAAAGCTCCCGCGAATGGACTTGAGCGTTTCCACTTGAGCCGAGAGAGGCACGGTGAGCACGACGATACCCGCTTCCCTCACCGCGTCGGCGTTGGTGTGCCCCGTGGCATATTCTCCGATGCTCCGCGCCGTTTGCTGCGCTTTCTCTAAGTTGCGCGAGCCGATGCGCACACGCGCACCGGCCTGGGCGAATCGAGCGGCCAGCCCGCTGCCTTCCGCTCCGGTGCCACCCACTACTGCGACAATTGTTTGCACGAGTACTCTTAAAATAACTCGTGCCAAGGCGTTCACGCTTGGTGCTACTCTCGAAATGAAGAGGAGACCTACCCGTGCCAGCGATTCCTGAAAAATACATTGACCTAACCCAGAAGAAAGCGTTTGCGCAATTAGCGACACTGATGCCGGATGGCAGCCCGCACGTGGCGCCCGTCTGGTTCGATTACGATGGGGAACACATTCTGATCGATTCCGCCAAGGGACGCGTGAAAGACAAGAACATCCGGCGCGACCCCCGGGTGGGAATCGATATTCTCGATCCGGACAATCCGTATCGCCACCTTTCCATTCGAGGCCGAGTGGTGGAGATCACGGAAAAGGGCGCGGATGAACTGATCGACAAGCTTTCGAAGAAGTACACGGGGCTGGATAAATATGCGCACCGAGCACCGGGCGAAGTCCGGGTGCTGTACAAAATCAAAGCCGACCATACTCATGCGATGGGCTGATCGTGCCCTTGCAAAACATCGCAACGGGAATCTCGCGCGCTGAAGCCGGCCGGTTGATCCGCGCCACGGGCGGGGAATTGCTCGATCTGCTGAGGGATGCGAGCGCCATTCGTGACGGGCGCACCGGTCCGGTAGTCACGTATTCCCGCAAGGTCTTTATCCCGCTGACGAATCTGTGCCGCGATCGGTGTGGATACTGTACATTTGCGCGTGAACCGGGCGACGGTAAGGCGCACACGATGAGCCCGGATGAAGTGCTGGCCGTAGCGCGCGCAGGCCGAGAGGCTGGCTGTAAGGAAGCGCTGTTCAGCCTGGGCGACAAGCCGGAGCTTCGATATCCGGAGTATCGCCACTGGCTGGATCAGCGGGGATTTCGTTCGACCATCGAGTATTTGCGGGCCATGTGCCAGCTGGTTTTTGAAGAGACGGGGTTGTTGCCGCACGCCAATCCCGGCGTCCTATCGCGCGATGAGATGGAGCAACTGCGGCCCGTCAACGTGAGCATGGGGATGATGCTCGAGACGGCGAGTCCGCGATTGCTCGCACCGGGCGAGGCGCATTTTCGATGTCCCGATAAGGTTCCGAAGATCCGGCTGGCAGCGCTCGAAGCAGCCGGGGAATTGCGAATCCCGTTCACCACGGGCATTCTGATTGGAATCGGTGAGACGCTCGACGAGCGCGTGGATGCGCTGTTTGCGATTCGCGAAGTGAATGAGAAGCACGGGCACATCCAAGAGGTGATCGTGCAGAATTTCCGCGCCAAGGAAGACACGCTGTTCGCCGGCCGTCTGGAACCTACCGCTATGGATGTGGCGCGAACGGCGGCGGTGGCGCGGTTAATCCTGGGCAGTTCGGTGAATCTGCAAGTGCCGCCCAACCTTTCGCAAGATGCTTACGGATTCTATTTGCTTTCGGGCATCAACGACTGGGGAGGCATTTCGCCAGTGACGCGCGATTTCATTAACCCCGAGATGGCATGGCCACAGATCGAAACGCTTCGATCGGTCACCAAGGAAGCTGGCTTCCAGTTGCGGGAGAGACTTGCGGTATATCCCGAATATTTGAGCGATTCCAGCTGGATAACGGAGCCCTTGCGTGAACGGGTTTTGGGCTGGACGGATGATGCGGGGTTGGTTGTATGAGCATTGAACGGTTGCTCGATCGGGCGCTGGATGGCCACGAATTATCGGTGCAAGACGGTGAGGCGCTTTTTGCAGCGGAAGGCAATCAGCTGGATGCGCTGATCTCCACAGCCGACGAATTGCGACGCCGCAGAGTGGGCGATCACGTCGCCTACGTGATCAATCGGAACGTCAATTTCACGAACGTTTGCGTCAAGCGCTGCGGCTTCTGCGCGTTTAGCCGGGGCCATCGCGCGGAGCAAGGCTATTTTCTGCCCAGGGAGGAGATCCTGCGGCGCGTTCACGAGGCGTGGGACCTTGGCGCTACCGAGGTTTGCATTCAAGCCGGACTGCCGCCGCGCATCGACGGATCGTTTTATATCGACCTGTGCGCGGCCATCAAGCGAGAAATCCCCGAAATTCACGTTCATGCCTTTTCGCCCGAAGAGATTCTGTACGGCGCGACCCTTTCGAACAAGAGCATCGAAGATTATCTGAAGGCGTTAAAAGATGTGGGCCTCGGATCTCTGCCTGGCACGTCGGCTGAGATACTGGACGATCGAATTCGCGACATCATTTCTCCGGGGCGCATTTCAACGCGCGATTGGGTGACGGTGATCCGCACGGCTCATCAAGTGGGCATTCCAACCACATCCACCATCATGTATGGGCACATCGAGACAGCCTTGGACCGCGCCAGGCACCTCGATCTCATACGCACCATTCAAAAAGAAACGAAAGGCATCACGGAGTTCGTTCCCCNNATTTGGATTTGCTGCGTGGCATTCAGAAAGAAACGGGCGGTATCACGGAGTTTGTTCCGCTCAGCTTCATCGCCTCCGAAGCGCCCATGGTGAAGAAGTCGCTGGTTCCCGGTGTTCGCGCGAACGTGGCTCGCGAAGATGTTTTGCGGATGTACGCGGTTGCGCGACTGATGCTGGACGCATGGATTCCGAATATCCAAGCCACGTGGGTGAAGCAGGGCGCCGAACTTGCGCAGGAGTGCCTCAAGGCCGGCGCGAACGACTTTGGCGGGACGTTGATGAACGAGAGCATATCGACATCGGCGGGCGCGCAGCACGGCCAATTCCTGCACCCTTCCGAACTGCGATCGTGGATTCGCGCCGCAGGCCGCATTCCAGTGCAGCGGTCGACAACTTATAAGACTCTGCGAGTGTTTGAGCAGGAACCAACGGAACCGGAGCCAAGCTGGGATGGCGACCGCTTCGGCTCCTACGCGACACTGATTGCATCGCCCGAGTTCCGTTTCCGCGACAGACGTTTGTGAGATAGTGAAAATCGCACGGGAGGACACCATGAAGACTCTTGTCATTGCGGCTGCACTGACGTTCGCGGTCAGCCTGTCAGCCGAGGTTCAGAAGAAGGACATCGATATCAAAGCGCCGGACGGCGTGAACCTCAAGGCAACCTATTTTTCAGCGGGACGTCCGGGGCCCGCGATGTTGCTGCTGCATCAATGCAACATGGACCGGCATGCGTGGGACGGTCTGGCCGAGGATCTGGCCGGCAACGGATTTAACGTTCTGACAGTGGACTATCGCGGCTTCGGTGAGAGCGGCGGAAGTAAATCCACTGATCCCGATACGCGCGCGGCGAACAGGCAGAAGTGGCCCACCGACGTGGACGCCGCATTCGAATACCTGACCAAGCAGAAGGGCGTGGATCAATCGCGCATCGCGGTTGGCGGAGCAAGCTGCGGCGTAACGCAATCGTCGGATCTGGCCGCGCGGCATCATGAAATTCGCGCATTGATGCTGCTTTCTGGCATGGCGAGCGATGCGGCCAAAGCCTACATTGCGAGCAACTCGTCGCTGCCCGTTTTTGGCGCCGCAAGCGCAGGCGATACGGGAGCGGCGAAAGGGATTCGCGAAGCGGTGGCGGAGTCGAAGGATTCGAAATCCGTGGTCAAGATTTATGAGGGTACCGAACACGGCGTCCCGATGTTTGCGAAGAATCCCGACCTGGAGCCGATGATTGTGGCGTGGTTGAAGGCGCAGCTACCGGCCGCGGGCGGAACTCACTAGCTGCGAATAAACCATGCTGACGAACCTGTCGGCGCTGGTCCCGGCGCCAGCGGGCGATAGTCCACCTGGAACCTTCGCGTCATAGGGCGCCGTCACCTTCGCGGCCAGGACGTCTTTCTCGCTCTTGCCCTCGTTGATCATCTGCTGCACCT
>PKZC01000221.1 GCA_003132905.1 Bryobacterales bacterium
ACGAATTTCACGAGCGGCATCTGGAAACCGATCTGGCATTGGCGCTATTGCACCGTTTGCAGCGCACCAAACGGCCGGATTTACGGATCGTTGTGATGTCCGCTACGCTCGACGCCGCCCCGATCGCCGCGTTTCTGGATGGCTGCCCAATCTTGCGATCCGAAGGCAGGCTATTCGAGCTATCGATTGTTCATCAGCCCTACTCCGCGCTGCCGATTGAAAAACAGCTAGCGTCAGCGCTTGAGGCTCTGGTCGCGCAGTCGCCATCGGGTGACGTGCTCGTCTTTCTCCCTGGCGCCGCGGAAATTCGGCGCGCCGAACGTGAATGCCGTCCGCTGGCAGCGCGAAACAATCTGTTGCTGCTTCCTCTCTACGGCGACTTGTCGCCCGCCGAACAGGATCGCGCCGTCTCCCCCGCTCCGCAACGCAAGGTGATTTTATCCACCAACGTCGCCGAAAGCTCTATCACCGTCGAAGGCGTTACAGCCGTGATCGATAGCGGACTCGCGCGCATTGCTAGCGATTCGCCTTGGTCCGGCTTGCCCACTCTCGAAGTCGCGCGCATCAGCAAGGCATCAGCGACGCAGCGTGCGGGCCGGGCCGCGCGAACCGCACCAGGACGCGTTATCCGCCTTTATACCGCCGACGACTTGCATCGCCGCCGCGAGCAGGATCCACCCGAAATTCTGCGGCGTGAGTTGTCTGAGCTGTGCCTCACGCTCCGCGCTATGGGACTAAGCAGCCCGCTTGATTTGGACTGGCTAGACGCCCCGCCACCAGCCGCTCTGACTCGCGCCGAGGATTTGCTGGAACGCCTGGGGGTCGACGCGGATCGCGCCCGTCGGATGTCCCGCTACCCGCTGCATCCTCGACTGGCGCGCCTGGTGATCGACGCCGTCGAGCGCGGCGTGGGCGAAGAAGGTTGCAGGGCGGCCGCAGCGCTCAGCGCCGGCGCGCGATCGCCATCTTGCGATTTGATGAGCCTGATCGATTCTCCCTTCGATCCCGCTACCCAACGCCACTTTGAACAGATACGCCGCATCGTACGGCCCGCAAAGGATCACCCGCACCATACCAACGCGCTTGCGATCTCCATCCTCACGGCATTTCCCGATCGTGTAGCGCGCCGGCGGAAGGATAATCAACTGCTGCTTGCTTCCGGCGGGTCGGCTATTCTCGGCTGCGAAGCCCGCGTCGATTTTCTGGTGGCCGTGGACATTGAAGAACGAAGCGAAAAGGCGTTGCCGCTGGTTCGCCTCTACTGCGCCATCGAGCCGGCGTGGCTGCTCGATCTGTTTCCAGATCGCGTCCGCGAGCGCGCGGGCGTGGAATGGAACCGGACCGCCGAGCGTGTGGACGCCGTGAGCGCTCTGCTTTACGAAAATCTGGTGATCGAAGAAACGCGGAGCGGTGCGCCCGATCCCGAACTGGCCGCGGCGATGTTGGCCAAGCGCGCGCTGGATGAGGGAATCGAGCGTTTCGTCGACCCAGCCGAATTGGATCAATTCCTCGCTCGTGTTGCTTTTGCGTCTGAACATGCGCCCATCGCGAAGTTTGAGATTAAAGACGTGTTTCGCGAACTCTGCCTCGGATTAAAGAGCTTCGCGGAGCTAAAGGCAGCCGGACCTTCGTTGATCTCCACGCTCGAGCAGCGTGCCGGTTCTCGATTGCTGAACGAGATCGCACCCAGCCGCATCCGCCTGCCGAACGGCCGCCAGACCAACGTGAATTACGAATCTGGGAAACCACCCTGGATCGCGTCGCGATTACAGGATTTTTTCGGCATGCGGGAAACGCNNCCGGCAAGCCGCCCTGGGTAGCATCGCGTCTGCAAGACTTTTTCGGCATGCGGGAAACGCCGCGCATCGCGAACGGAAAGGTCTCGCTTGTGGTGCACCTGCTTGCGCCTAACAAGCGCCCGGTGCAGACCACAACGGATCTTACCGGCTTTTGGCAGCGCCTCTATCCGCAGTTGCGGCGTGAACTGGGACGCCGCTACCCGAAACACGCCTGGCCCGAAGACCCCTACTAAATATGCGCCGCATCATCGCAGCTCTATTTCTATTTGGAATCTCGTTCGGCTATGTCGAGGCCGCCGTCGTTGTCTACCTTCGCGCGATCTACAATCCAGTTCGCGCGCGATTGCATCCGGAACGTAGCCCGAACGATTTGTTTCCGTTAATTACTCCTGAACAACTAGCCGCTGCCGGGCCCGAAAATCCACGCCGTCTCGCCATCGAGATAGGCCGCGAAGCTGCCACCATGCTAATGCTGGGCGCGGTTGCGTTGGCGGTGGCGCGCAATCTTCACGAATGGATGGCGGCGTTCGTAATCGTGTTCGGAGTGTGGGACATCGCTTTTTACGCGTTCTTAGAGCTGATGATTCATTGGCCCGAATCGCTTAGCACGTGGGATATTTTGTTCCTGATTCCGCTTCCCTGGGTAGGCCCGGTTTGGGCCCCCGTGCTGGTGGCGCTTTCGATGATCGTTTGCGGGCTGATTTCGCTTCGCGCTGGCGGCATTCGTGGGCGGCTTCCTCATTGGGGAGGCGTATTGGCGGGCGCAGTGGTTATCATCGTTGCATTCGTGTGGGATTTCCGCAACACAACCGCTGGCGGCATTCCAAATCCCTTCAATTGGCCGCTGTTCTTGCTGGGCGAAGCCATCGGACTCAGCGCGTTTTTGGCTGCAGCAAGTTCTTCAGGATTTCCGGAATCTCGAACACCGCCCGGTTCGTGATGGCCGCTGCGTTGGCGCGAAAGCGCGCGAAGTTGGAAGCATCCAGAAGTTCGCGCAACCCGCTTTCGATATCCCGGAATGAGGCCAGCACCACCCCTACTTGTTTCTCGCGAATCCATTCGGTGTTGTAGCGCTCCTGCGGAAGCGTCCAGGCGTTGCGTTCCACTACCACCGGAAGATGCATTGCGATGGCTTCGCTGATACTGCCCGGCCCGGGCTTCCCAACGAAGAAATCCGACAGATGCATGTAGTAAGGAATTTCGCTGGTGAACTCTTCTACGTACTTTGGAAATTTCGTGTTCAAGCTTCGCAGCTGCTGGGCGAGTTTTTTATTGCGCCCGCAAATAAAGATGAACTGGAAGTTGAGATGAGAGGCCGCGGTCACCCGTCTGGCGATTTCGGGCATCACGCTCGACCCCTGGCCGCCGAACAACACCAGACCCGTGGGCAACTCCGGGTCCAGCCCCAGCCTGCTCCGTTCCGAAGCCCGATCGGCCGTCACCGGCTGATAGAAGGTCGGCCGCAAAATCATTCCCGAAGTGGCGAAGATATGTTCCGGCGGATGCCCCAGCGCTTGCGCCTGCTCCACGGCTTTAGCGGTACCGCAAATCAAATATTGGTCTTGTTGTTCTATCCAAAAGTGAGGAGGAAAATCGGCCAGGTCCGTCAAGATGGTCACCAGCGGCGTGGCGGGCAGGCTCTCCCGCAGAGCTCGATTGAAATTGGGAATCAGCGACACCACCAGATCGCGTTCGCCCTGTTTCCAGAATTCCTTGAGCAATCGCACTTGCCCGCCGTGATACAAGCGAATCAGGCCATGCATCAACACCGTCATCTGCGCCGATCCCAGTGTCCACCCCTTTTGAAGTAGTACGTTGTAGACGTCCTGCATCCGGATACCGGTGTACTTGCGGAAAATGTCCAATGGATCCAGGATTTCCTGCAAGTTTATCAGCCTGATTTCCCATGGCAGACCCTGCTGTTCGATCACTGCTTTCAGCGCATTGGCCGCCGAACGGTGTCCGCCTCCCGCATCGAAGAAAACGAAGTCAAGTAAGCGGTCTCCATTAGTACTAGGCAAAGAACAGTTTGTCACAGTTACGTTTTCAGTCAAGATTGTTTTACTCGAAATCATTTCTTCAACAGAATGTAACCTCGCCGGCAGTATATTCTGAAGTAGGATGGTCCGCAGTCTAATCACCAAAAGCGACTACAGCGTGATGCGCCGGGCCAATAATTGGGAAGCGCCTCGGTGGGTTCGCGTTTACGTCACCAGCGCCACGCGCGTCGGCGACGGCTGGCTCTGGTATGCCATGGGGCTCGCCATTGTGATGCTGGGCGGCAAAACGCGGTTTGAAGCCGTGGGCGCTGCCGGAGTCTCCTCCGTCCTGAGCATCCTGCTCTTCGTCTGGCTAAAACGTCTGACGGGTCGACGCCGGCCATGCCAGATCGAACCACACTGCTGGGCGACGCTGCTCCCACCCGATCGGTTCTCATTCCCCTCCGGCCACACCATGACCGCCTTTGCCGTCGCCATACCGCTGTCGCTGTTTTACCCCACGCTCACCATCGGCTTGGCCTTCTGCGCCCTCAGTATCGCGGTCTCGCGCATTCTGCTGGGAATGCATTTTCTCAGCGACGTGGTGGCGGGCGCATTGATCGGTACCGGCCTGGGATACCTCGGTTACTTCGCCTTCCAGCTTAGCTAGCATTCCGCTTCTAATATAATCGCCAGATGTCTCAGCGACTCGTCATGGCGCTGGCCGCCGCAATGCTTTCCAATGCACAAACTGTTTCGCCACAGCGCAACTGCACGCAGCTGCTCCAATTCGACGCTCCCGCGGTGGAGTTTTCCAAAGCGGACGCGGTCCCAGCCAGCGCATCATTGCCGGCGTACTGTTTAGTGCAGGGCGTGATCGATAAACGGATTGGAGCTGGAGGGCGGCAATTCGGAATCGGCTTCGAATTGCGGTTGCCGGATTCCTGGACCGAACGCTTTCTGTTTCAGGGAGGCGGTGGTATGGATGGCGTCGTAAGGCCGGCCACCGGCGCGGTGCCGATTTCGGGATCCACTGCCACGCCCGCCCTGGCGCGCGGATTTGCGGTGGCATCAACCGACTCTGGACATCAGGGACAAGGCGACCCTTTCACCGCATCGGCTGACTCCTCATTCGGCATCGACCAGCAAGCGCGCATGGATCAAGCCTATGGCGGTTTTATCGCGGTAACGGAACTGGCGCGAAGGATGATCGCGAGCTACTACGGCCGGCCCTGGAAGAAGTCATACTTCGTGGGTTGTTCCAACGGCGGCCGCCAGGCCCTGCTCGCCGCGCAGCGCTTTCCGCTCGACTTTGATGGCGTGCTTTCGGTCGCCCCCGCCGCGCGCGTGGGCACCGCGACGATCAGCTCGGTGTGGGAGACCATCGCGTTTTCTCAAATTGCGCCGAAGGATGCAGCGGGGCGTCCCATTCTCTCGAAAGCATTCTCGAATGCCGACCTCACTCTGTTAGGCCAGGCCGTGGCCGATGCTTGCGATGCCGCCGACGGTGTGAAGGACGGGCTAATTTTCAACACCAAAGCGTGCCACTTCGATCCCGGAGTACTGGCCTGCAAAGGAGCCAAAACCAGCGCGTGTCTTTCAACCCAGCAGGTTTCGGTGTTGAAGAGGGTATTCGGTGGCCCGAAAAATTCGCGCGGCGAGGCGCTCTATTCGAACTGGCCCTACGACACTGGCGTCGCAGCTCCCGGTTGGGCGCGCTGAAGCTGGGCACTTCGGAAACCGCCACTCCCAACTCGGCCGACGTCCTCTTAATGTTCAGCGGACTCAAAGGATTTTTCTTCACCCCGCCCGGCCCGAGCTTCGATCCCATGAAGTTTAATTTCGACGCGGCGGCAAGCTCATGCTGATTCATGGAATGAGCGATCCGTTCTTTTCGGCCTACGACACTGCTGCCTACTATGAGCGCGTGGTCCGCGATAACGGCGGCCTAGAGACCATCGCGTGGGTACGCTATTTCGAAGTGCCCGGCATGAATCACTGCGGCGGAGGGCCGGCGCTGGAGGATTTCGATCCCCTCACTGCCCTGGTCGAATGGACTGAAAGAAGCGAGCCGCCCGAGCTTATGGCGGCCAAGGGCAAGTCGTTTCCGGGCGTGAGCCGGCCGGTGTGCGCATATCCCACGTATCCGCGCTATCGCGGCACGGGATCACAGGACGATGCGTCAAATTTCGAGTGCCGATAGTCCTTCGCGGGGCTTGTATTCGCGACTTCTTTGGGCTACCATTCCCTTGGCTTCTGAGTTCGCTCTGATCCGAGCCACCCCCGCATCTTCGCTGTAAGGCGGCCTTCCATCGCCCTTCCAATTGAGGAGGATTACTATGGGTACCCTACCGCATCAGGTCGCATTGGTGTCGGATACTCCCACTGTGGGTTTTTCAGACGTGTCGGCCGTTGCTGCTGCGTTGCAGAAGCAGGCGACCCGAGATTTTGGACCAATGTGGCAAGTGAATGCCACGGTAAGCGCGTTCGATACTTTGGAATCGGTTCCAGTGGACTACTGGCCGGTGATCCTACGCGACGATATCGATCAACCCGGCGCCGCCGGTTATCACACCGACGATAACGGCCAACCGTTCTCGCTCATACAAGCCGACGACCAGTGGCAGCTCACCGCTAGTCACGAGACGCTGGAGATGCTGGCCGATCCGTTTGGGAATCGAACCATTGCGGGGTCGCCTCCGCCTCAGGCGCCCCGGCAGCTCTCCGCGCTGCAGCGCGTCATCTATCTGGTGGAAGTCTGCGATCCGTGCGAGGACGCTCAATTCGCCTATGGGGTGAACGGCCAGCAGCTTTCCGATTTCATCACGCCTCACTACTACGATCCCAACGGAGGCACCGGGACGCTGTACAGTTTCCGCGGAAACATCAAGGGGCCGCATACGGTGCTCGAAAACGGGTACGTCAGTTTTGGCAATCCGGTGACCAACCAGTGGTATCAGATTATTGTCGTGAACGGCCAGACGCAGGTGCGCGACCTCGGGAAACTGAGCCGGAATGGCAGAAGCTTGCGCGAGACCATCGACGAGCTAGTCCGCAACGCGCGCAAGACCGATCATTACCGGACCAAGAAGCCGCTCGCCGCCAAAGCCGCGAGGGTGGGTGGCGCCATCGCCGAATCGAGCGGAGCCCGCGCCAAATCGCTGCGGACGTTTATCGAGAAACTCTAGTACCGATGAACTTAATAATAGCGATGGGCCTGATATTGGTAAACTCTAAACGGTAACGTTGGCCGTCGTGCGGCGGTTCGATACCGCCGCATCCTTCACCAGGAGCGAAAAATGTCCGACCAGCACACTCAGGAAGGTCAAATCCAACGGGCCAAGCGATTGCGCGAGCAAATCGAAGGCCTTAAGGCGGGACGTCAGGTTCAGACGCCGGGCCACGAAAAATCCCTGCGCGAGCAAATCGAAGAACGCGCCGGGGAGGATCGCGCCAACCAAACCCGCCAGCGCGACGCTTCCCACGAGCCTTAAAAGGCCCGCCAACCGCGTTTTGGAACGCCTTGGCTTGACGGGGAGGAAACAAGCTCCCTACAATTAGGTAGTGTCCATAAAGGAGGCCGCATGTTCCGATCTATAGGCTTGCCTGAACTGTTGGTCATTTTGGTAGTCGCCGTTTTGCTGTTTGGCGGAAAAAAGATTCCTGATCTGGCGAAAGGCTTGGGCGAGGGCATTAAGAACTTCAAGAATGCTATTAAAGAGGATCACAACGTCGACGAAAAGAAGTAGGCGTAAGGCTTCCTGGCTTTGCTCGCACTTTGAGCGGACCTGAATCGACTTTGAAAAAGTAAACCCCCCGCGAGGCTTCGCGGGGGGTTGTGTTTTTGGGGATCGAAACTGCTACTTCTTCTTGGGGGGCACGATCGCGTCTTTTACAGCTTTCGCTACCCGGAACTTCACTACCTTCTTGGCCGGGATCTTGATGGCCTCGCCGGTCGCCGGATTGCGGCCCATGCGCGCCTTGCGATCCACACGCACCAAGCGTCCGATGCCGGGAATCACGAACATTCCGTTCTTCTTGGTCTCACGAACGGCCAATTCAGAGAAACTTGTGACGAACTGCTTGGCTACCTTCGTGCTCGTACCGGTGGTGCCGGCCAGTTCCTTGATCACTTGCGTCTGCGTCAACTTAGCTGCTGCCATTTACTTCTCCTTGTCTTTACTTTAGGTATGCTTCACTTTGGGTTGGTTCTTGGGTCTGGTTCTTCCAATCTCGGCTCCGGCCTATAAAACATAACCGTGCTGAATTGTTCCTACCAAATCATACGGGATGACAATCCGCTTGTAAAGAGAAGAATGCTTGGAATCCGCATTTTTCCTCAGTTTCCTGAGGGTAGCATGTCTGGCAGCCCGATGGAATGGGCATTTGAAGTGAATCGAGCGATGGGGAAGCTGCAATTATGCAGTGCGCGCAGTCTTGGACCGATCCGCCGGGAGGATCTCCAGCTGTTCGGACGCGGCGGGAATCGGTATGGCGGAGGGCGTCAACTCCAGCCGTCGGCGCAAATCGGCGTCTAACTTGTCTGCGACCGCGGGATTCTCAACCAGAAACGCCCGCGCGGTCTCGCGACCCTGACCGATCCGCTCACCACCGAAGCTATACCAGGAGCCGCTCTTTTCCACCAGCTCCTGAATTACGCCTAGATCCAGCAGGTCGCCTTCGCGCGAGATCCCCACGCCAAATAAGATGTCCACTTCCGCTTCGCGAAACGGCGCGGCCACCTTGTTCTTGACGATTTTCACCTTCGTGCGGTTTCCGACAACTTTCTCGCCGTCCTTGATAGCGGCCATCCGGCGCACTTCTACTCGCACCGACGAGTAAAACTTCAGCGCCCGCCCGCCGGTGGTGGTTTCCGGATTCCCAAACACCACGCCGATCTTCTCCCGCACCTGATTAATAAAGACCAGCAGAGTGTTGGTGCGCGCGACGGTTCCAGTCAGTTTGCGCATCGCCTGCGACATCAGCCGCGCGTGCAAACCCATGTGGCTGTCGCCCATCTCGCCGTCCAGTTCGGCTTTTGGCACCAGGGCCGCAACAGAATCCACCACCACAATATCGACGCCTCCGGAGCCAATCAACGCTCCGGCGATCTCCAGCGCCTGCTCGCCATA
>PKZC01000049.1 GCA_003132905.1 Bryobacterales bacterium
AGCGTCCTGTGTCACGGCGATGATATTCATTCTTGGTTTTGCATTGATGCCCGACGCGACAGCCCAACAAAAGCCAGCGAGCATGAAAGACCAGATTGTGGGAACGTGGAAGCTTGTTTCGGGAGAGGCTGAACAGAATGGTAAGAAAGTTGAGTTCTTTGGACCTGACCCGATAGGCATATATGTCTTCGATACCAATGGACGCTATTCTTCGCAGATCGCACGCGCCGACCTGCCCAAGTTTGCCTCCGGCAACCGGTATCAGGGCACTCCCGAAGAAAACAAGGCGGTGGTGCAAGGTTTTATCGCCTACTTTGGTACCTATACTGTCAGCGATGAGGGAACCCTCACTCTTCACATGGTGAGCAGCTCATTTCCAAACTTTAACGGGACCATACAGACGCGAACCATCGCCATCAAAGGCGATGAAATGGACTACAGAAGCCCCAGCACATCTTTCGGCGCCCCCGCCCACCAAGTGTGGAGACGCGTTCGCCCTGATGAAAAATTAGGGAACTAGACCGCTTGAATCGAAGTAGGCCAAGTCAATTCGAAACGCACCGTTTGACGTATCCCGTTTGGGCATTGCGCCATATTCCGAAAAGCGAGTCTTATCAGCCCGACATCCGCGATTGAGAAATTTTCGACTCGATTAAGACTCATGTTTTGAAGAAGGTGTCGCTCATTCGCCGATTTTGGCGTTTCACCTGGAGGGTGCGATGCGAGCGTCGCAGACGGTCCTGCCGTTCAAGCTGGCGGCGAGCGGCGAATCGCTGACGGCGCATGCGGGACTGGTTCTGTTTGGCGAGTATCTGAGAGCGATGGGCATTGCTGGCCTCATCAACCATGAACTACCCGGTGCCGGCAGCGCCGCAGTGTATGATCCATCGGCGTATGTCTCGCCTCTTGTCCTGATGCTCGCTGGCGGCGGGCTCGCCGAGTTCGAGCGCCACCTGATCCGCGACCGTGCTTCGGACGGCCGGGAAAGAGCGAGGCGGGCAGGGGTCAAGTTTGGGCCTAAGCACAAGCTGACGGCACATCAGCGGCAGGAGGTGCTTGCGTGGAAGGCCGCAGGCGAATCTGTGCGGGCTATCGCGCGATCATGCAACGTCAGCCCCAACACGATCGGCCGCGTGTGGTAGAGTTGGCGGCAGCTTTAGCGTCGAAACCGAGGCGTCCAGCTCTCAATCAATTCTGCCTCGTCGTCATCGTCTTCATAGCCTTTTTCCGCGGTGAGAAAGCCGCAAGTCAAAACGGTCAGTGTTCGGCCGTACTGACCGAGCCTGACCACCTCTTCGCGTACGTGATACACGCGGTCGCCACCCATCCAATCGTTAAGTCTGCCTTCGCCCGAGTCGTATCTTGCGTGACGCGATCGAATATTTTGTAGGGATAGCGAATGAGCGGTACCACGCGCACGCCCGGGCGCTGGACGACCTCGGCGGCGCTTTCCGGCCACGCGCCAATCCGCGCTACCGCCGTGTGCAGTCGTTTTTCGAACGGCGCATAGGCCGTTGGGTAGTTAGCGGCGATGTAAGTGAGAATTTCGTCAAGATCGCGCAGCGCTTCGTCGGTGTAGACGACCTTCATGCGCGTCGGTGTTTTGCGAAGACCGCTGCAACTTGCTTGTCCGTCGCGAACCGGCCTTCACGCGCAGCTTTAAGCCCACGGTCGATGCCCGCTAGCTCTTCAGGTGTTGCGTGATAGACGCCACCCTGCAGCCCTGCGTCGATTTCGAGGGCGATTTCAGCGAGTTCTTCCTGGGCCTCTTTCGGCCAAGTCTCAACCCGCTCCATCACGTCCTTGAGCACTTTTGCTGTCATGGAAGCAATATATCACAAGAGCCCATGACACTAAAGGCATATAGATTGGGGTTCCCGCGATCGACCTAAATGAGGCTCTGCGAATGAGCGATAAAGAACGATGTTTGGTCCGGCAAGACATCCGAGACAAATATGCCATGTCCGTTGGAGCGGTTAAGCCGGTGGCACCGCTACAAACTCCGCAGTCAGAACCGCTGGCCGATGCGGATAGCAGTGTCGCGACCGACGCGGCAGCGAAAAAGTGGTAGGTCGGAATGACATAGGAGGGGGGCATGAATGCGATAGCCGATGTACTAAAGATTTGGCTGCCCGTTCTGACTGGCGTAGGCGGTGGCCTGTGGGCGCTTTGGCTCTACATTGACCACAAACGAGAGACGCGCGCCGCTGAAGAGGAGGAACGAGCCAAAGCAGCGGAGACGCGGCTGATCGAGAGCCGAAAGCCGTTTTTAGAATTGCAGCTGCGTCTGTATTTTGACGCCGCCCGCGTGGCTGGCGTGCTGGTAA
Organism: Bryobacterales bacterium; assembly: GCA_003132905.1. Next base: position 2,328 of record PKZC01000049.1, read on the forward strand.
CGGAGACGTTCGACTCTCTACCCTGGCACGAGGCAGTCAAACGATTTTGGGCGCTGTACTGGGCGGAACTCGCGATGGTTGAAAGCAACGCCGTAGAGACAGCAATGGTTAGACTTGGCCAGGCCATCAAGATCTACACAAAGGAAAGTGGAAGAGACAAAAGCGATCTGCAAAGCGCCGCCTACGATCTCGCGCACAACATCCGATGGGCTATTGCCGACGCTTGGGGATGGGCAGCACCCGAGGAGGGTGGCACAAGCCGAAAGGAACGGCCATTTGTCTTGGTCTCAGAAGTGTGAGTCTTTGGTCGCGGCGAGGAAGTGGTCCTGCACTGAGGCAGGGTGTCAATGCTCATCTACTCCATGTATCCCCCGCCGCGCGGTTAGCTTATCCCTTCGGCGCTGCCATCCAGCTCTCGCTTTTATGGCCGCCGAGGTGCGTGAGCTTACCAAATCCACTGACGACAAAAATACTGCCCAGCGCGATGTGTCCCAATAGTAGCCAAATGTCGCTGCTTTTATGACTGATGCCATCGTGCGAAAGTTTCGAAGTCTGTGAAAAATCGAATGTTGTCATGGTCTGCAGCGCGTCCACTTTTGGGGTAGATATTCCGGCGAGAGGACGCCCCCGCATCGTGTCTTGATTGTGGTGACGACACCACATTTTTGCGACTGCGTTATGCGATAATGCCGTTCAGTCGAACAGTGTCCGCTCTGTGGCGATAGCGACCATCCATAAAAACTATAATTCGCGCACGATTCGATCATCTCATCGCCGAGCGGGTAAACATAGGCGCTACGGCGATACCGCCCTTCGTCTTACCGGCCGTCCGATTGCGGTTTGCGTCCAATCCCCCCATCTAAAGCTTTCTGTGAAGGTCCAATTCATTGGCGGAAGTCCAACGATCTACCGGGAGTGCATTCATGTCGCTGCTGTTTTCAAAGACCACGCTAGGGCCCCTCCCGCTACAGAATCATCTGGTGATGTGCCCGCTGACGCGCAGCCGCGCCACTGGCAATGTCCCGAACGATCTGATGGTGGAATACTATGCGCAGCGCGCGTCCGCTGGCCTGATCATCACCGAAGGCACATCGCCATCTCCCAACGGACTGGGTTACCCGCGCATTCCCGGTATTTTTTCCGATACGCAAGTCGCCGCCTGGAAAAAAGTCGCAGACGCGGTTCACGCGCGTGGCGCAAAGATATTCATGCAATTGATGCACACCGGCCGCATCGGCCATCCGCTTAACTTGCCGGCAGCCGCTAAAGTGCTGGGGCCGTCAGCGGTCGCGGCCGCCGGCCAGATGTTCACCGACGCCGAGGGCCTTAAGCCGCATCCCACGCCGGTGGCGATGACGGAAGCGGACATCAAGACCACGATCGCGGAATTCGCCAAAGCCGCGAAGAACGCCGTGGCTGCGGGCTTCGACGGCGTCGAACTGCATAGCGCGAACGGCTATCTGCTCGAACAGTTCATCCGACCGAATTCAAATCAGCGCACCGATGGTTACGGCGGCACAATCGAGAACCGCGCGCGCTTCGTGCTCGAAGTTGCCGATGCGGTGATTGCCGCTGTCGGCAGGGACAAAGTCGGCATCCGCTTATCGCCGTTCGGCGTGTTCAATGACATGCCGCTCTACCCGGAGATGGAAGCTGATTACACTTATCTGGCGCAGAAGCTGAATGCGGCGGCCCTGATTTACATCCACCTCGTCGACCACTCGGCGGCCGGTGCGCCGACGGTGCCTGCTTCTATTAAGGCCATGTTCCGGACTACGTTCGAGCGCACGCTGATTCTGTCGGGCGGCTACGACGCCGCCCGCGCCGAAAGTGATCTCGCTGCAGGAAAATGCGATTTGATCGCCGTCGGCAAGCCTTTCCTGGCCAATCCGGATTTGGTCGCGCGATGGAAAGCCAACGCCCCTTTAAATACGCCGGACATGAGCACGTTCTATACGCCCGGACCGAAGGGATATACCGATTACGCAGCGCTGGCCGGACACCTGCAACCAGCCTGACGGCTTCTTTTATCGGCGGAAGAGCACGTCAGTGGATAGCGTGCCATTCATCAGCTTCGGGAGCGTAAGAAGCCGTTACGTGCTGTGGTAGAACTTCAGCGAAGAGTC